>RGPT01000035.1 GCA_010032545.1 Alphaproteobacteria bacterium | reverse complement strand
GCGACGTCTTTGCAGGCGATCGTCGCGTGCCCGCCGCACAAGCGCTTGCCGATGCGGGCCTCGGGCCTCTGGTGCTGGGTGCCAAGGAAGGCCTCGCGCTGCTGAACGGCACACAGTTCTCCACGGCTTACGCGTTGGCCGGTCTGTTCGAGGCGGAGAACCTTTTTGGCGCCGCCCTGGTGACGGGTGCGCTTTCGACCGATGCGGCGCGTGGCTCCGATGCTCCGTTCGATCCGCGCATCCATCGTCTGCGCGGGCACAAGGGCCAGATCGAGGCGGCAGACTCGCTGCGTCGCCTGATGGCGGGCTCGGCGATTCGCGCCTCGCATCTCGTCGGCGACGAGCGGGTGCAGGATCCCTACTGCCTGCGCTGCCAGCCGCAGGTCATGGGGGCCGCCTTGGACATCCTGCGCCAGGCCGCGACGACGCTTGCGATCGAGGCCAATGGCGTCACCGACAATCCGTTGATCTTTCCCGAGACCGGCGAGGCCCTGTCGGGCGGCAACTTCCACGCCGAGCCGGTGGCTTTCGCGGCCGACATCATCGCACTGGCGATCTGCGAGATCGGGTCGCTGGCGGAACGGCGCGTGGCCATGCTGGTCGATCCGGCATTGTCCGGCCTGCCCGCCTTCCTGACGCCGAAGCCCGGTCTCAATTCCGGGTTCATGATCCCGCAGGTGACGGCCGCGGCGCTCGTGTCCGAGAACAAGCAGCGCGCCTATCCCGCCAGCGTCGATTCGATTCCCACCTCGGCCAACCAGGAGGATCACGTCTCGATGGCCGCCCACGGTGCCAGGCGGCTGCTCGGCATGGTCGAGAACGCCTGCGGCGTGGTCGGCATCGAGTTGCTGGCGGCAGCGCAGGGCTGCGATTTCCATCGCCCGCTCGCCACGAGCAAGTCGCTGGAAGCCGTACGCGGTCTGGTGCGCCGGGACGTGCCGCACCTGGACAATGATCGCTATTTCCATCCGGATCTCGCAAAGGCCATCGCCCTGGTCACCAGTGGTGGGATCGTCGACGCAGTCGGGCGCCATGTTCTGCCCGCGATTGAGGGGAGGACGTCCTCGTGAACCGTATCGACAATGCCCGGGTGGTTCGCGCCGCGCGCGGCACGGAACTTTCGGCCAAGAGCTGGCTCACCGAAGCGCCGCTCAGGATGCTGATGAACAACCTCGATCCCGACGTCGCCGAAAAGCCGGGCGAGCTGGTGGTCTATGGCGGCATCGGCCGCGCGGCGCGCGACTGGCAGAGTTTCGACGGCATTGTCGCAGCACTGCGCCGGCTCGAGGCCGACGAGACGCTGCTGGTCCAGTCGGGCAAGCCGGTGGGCGTCTTCCGCACCCACGCCGACGCGCCGCGCGTGCTGATCGCCAATTCCAACCTGGTGCCGCACTGGGCGACCTGGGAGCACTTCAACGAGCTCGATCGCAAGGGCCTGATGATGTACGGCCAGATGACGGCGGGCTCGTGGATCTACATCGGCAGCCAGGGCATCGTGCAGGGCACCTACGAGACCTTCGTCGAGATGGGGCGCCAGCATTTTGGCGGCAGCCTCGCCGGCCGCTGGATCCTGACCGCGGGGCTGGGTGGCATGGGTGGCGCGCAGCCGCTGGCCGCGACCATGGCCGGCGCGTCGTGCCTGGCCATCGAGTGCCGCCCCAGCAGCATCGAGTTTCGCCTGCGCACCGGCTACGTCGACGTGCAGGCCAAGGACCTCGACGATGCGCTGGCGATCATCGGCAAGGCGACGAAGGAAGACAGACCGGTCTCTGTCGCGCTGCTCGGAAATGCCGCCGACGTGCTGCCCGAGCTGCTGCGCCGCGGCGTGCGGCCGGACTGTGTCACCGATCAGACTTCTGCCCACGATCCGGTCAACGGCTACCTGCCAAAAGGCTGGTCGCTGGCCGAGTGGGAGAACAAGCGCAGCAGCGATCCTGCCGCGGTCACCAGGGCCGCCAAGCAGTCGATGGCAGGCCACGTGCGCGCCATGCTGGAATTCCACAAGCTCGGCGTGCCGACCGTCGACTATGGCAACAACATCCGTCAGATGGCGCTGGAGGAAGGTGTCGCCGATGCCTTCAACTACCCCGGCTTCGTGCCGGCCTATATCAGGCCGCTGTTCTGCCGCGGCGTCGGGCCGTTCCGGTGGGTCGCCCTGTCAGGCGATCCCGAGGACATCTACAAGACCGATGCCAAGGTGAAGGAGCTGATGCCCGACAGCCCGCATCTGCACCGGTGGCTCGACATGGCCCGCGAGCGCATCAAGTTCCAGGGGCTGCCGGCGCGCATCTGCTGGGTGGGGCTTGGCGACCGTCATCGCCTCGGCCTCGCCTTCAACGAGATGGTGAAAAGCGGCGAACTGAAGGCGCCTATCGTGATCGGCCGCGATCATCTCGATTCAGGGTCGGTCGCCAGTCCCAACCGCGAGACCGAGGCGATGCGCGACGGCTCCGATGCGGTCTCCGACTGGCCCATGCTGAACGCCCTGCTCAACTGCGCGTCGGGTGCCACCTGGGTGTCGCTGCATCACGGCGGCGGCGTCGGCATGGGCTTTTCCCAGCACGCCGGCATGGTCATCGTCTGCGACGGCACGCCAGACGCCGCCAGACGCCTCGAGCGCGTGCTGTGGAACGATC
Organism: Alphaproteobacteria bacterium; assembly: GCA_010032545.1. Classification (GTDB taxonomy): domain Bacteria; phylum Pseudomonadota; class Alphaproteobacteria; order Reyranellales; family Reyranellaceae; genus Reyranella. Next base: position 24,301 of record RGPT01000035.1, on the reverse strand, counting down.
CTGCAACCGGCGTCATGCGCCACGCCGACGCGGGCTACGAGGACGCGATCTCCTGCGCCCGCGAAAAGGGCCTCGACCTGCCGGGCCTCGCATGACCTTCTCGCTCGTCGGACGCTGCACCCGAACCGGCATGCTCGGGGCAGTGGTCACGACGTCCGCAATTTCCGTGGGCGCGCGGTGCCCTTCCGCCCGCGCCGGCATCGGTGCGGCGTTGACGCAGCATCGCACGGACCCGCGGCTGGGACCCATTGCGCTCGATCTTCTGGCCAAAGGTCTAGCGGCCGACGCGGCGATGCAGGCGGTCGTCGCCGCCACGCCCCATCGCCACTGGCGACAGCTCGCGCTGATCGATGCCGAGGGACGCACGGCGGTCTATTCCGGCGCCAACGTTCGCGGCGAGAAGGGCGAGGCTCAGGGCAGGGACTGCGCGGCGATCGCCAACATCGTGCGTTCGGCCTCGTTGCCGGACGCGATGGTGGCTGCATTCGAGAAATCGGCCGACCTGCCGCTCGCACGCCGGCTGCTCGATGCGCTGGAGGCCGGCGAAGCAGCGGGCGGCGAGCGGCAGCCCGTCGTTTCGGCCGCGCTGCTCGTCGTCCACCGGGAGTCTTTCCCCTACGTCGACCTGCGCGTCGACGACCATGCGCGACCGATCGCGGAGCTTGGCCGCCTCTGGTCGATGTACGCGCCGGAGGCCGACGCCTATGTCGTCCGCGCCGTCGATCCGGAACAGGCGGCGCCGCCCCCGGGCATGAAGATCGACTAGCCCTACAGCGCCTTGCGCATGTTGATCGAGGTCGGATGGTCGAAGCCGGGATGAGCCTCGCGCGAAATCTCGCGATAGCCAAGCGAACTGAACAGGCGCTGATTTTCGACGAGGGCGATGCGCACCCCCAGCCGCACGCCGGGCAGGCCGCGCCGTCGGGCGTCGTCCTCGACGGCGACAATCAACTGCCTGGCGAGCCCCAGCCCGCGTGCCTCGGGACGCACGGCCAGCCGGCCGAAGTAGAGATCGCCCTCGAGCGGTTCGGTCACAACGCAGCCGATCATCGTGCCGTTCCGCTCCGCGACGATGGCACCCGATCCCGTGGCGAACTGGTCGCCGATCGCTTCCGGCGTCTCTCGAAAGGCGGTCGATTCCGGGATCAGCCTGCCGCGATACTGCGCGAAGGCGGCGGCGATGGTGGCCGCGATTGCGGCCGCATCGGCAACGGTGCCGGCCCGCAGGACAAGAGTATCGCTCATGTCCTTTTTCTCGCGTAGGCTCGCACAAAAGGCGAGAGGAAATGCGAATGGCCTACCAGTCCATTGAAGTGCGCAAGTCTACGCCCGCCATTGGCGCCGAGATTTCCGGCGTCGATCTGGCGCAGCCGCTCGGCAACCAGGCCTTCCAGGAAATCCATGACGCGCTGATGGAGAACCTGGTGATCTTCTTCCGCGGCCAGGAGCTCAGCCACGAGCAGCACAAGGCATTCGGTCGCCGCTTCGGCGAGCTGCACATCCATCCCTCGTCGCTCTCCGTCGTGCCGGAGCATCGGGAAGTGCTGATCATCAAGGCGGACGAGAAGTCGACGTATGTCGCGGGCGAGGAGTGGCACACCGACGTGAGCTGCGACGCCGAGCCGCCGATGGGCAGCATCCTCTACATGAAGGAGCTGCCGCCCGACGGTGGCGGCAACACGCTTTTCGCCAACATGTACCGGGCGTTCGAGACGCTTTCGCCGCCGCTCCAGAAGCTTTGCGAAGGGCTGACGGCAATCCATGACGGCGCCCAGGTCTATGGTGGCCGCTTCGGCCAGGCGCCGCCGGCCGGCGGCTTCCCCCGCAGCGAGCATCCGGTCGTGCGCACCCATCCGGTGACCGGCCGCAAGGCGCTCTACGTCAACCGCAACTTCACGACCCGCATCGTGGGCCTCAGGAAACCCGAGAGCGATGCCCTGCTGGAAATGCTCTATCGCCACAGCGAGACACCCGAGTTCCAGTGCCGCTTCGTCTGGCAGCCCAACTCGATCGCCTTCTGGGACAACCGTGCCGCCATGCACCACGCCATGTGGGACTATTTTCCGCACAAGCGTTTGGGTTACCGGGTCACGGTCAAGGGCGACAAGCCGTTTCATCGCGCTTAAGGGGACTCAATGGCTCTCATCACCTATCTCACGCGTATCCAGATCGATTTTGGCGCGCTGAAACTCCTCGACTCCGAGCTGCAACTTCTGGGCATGCGCCGGCCGCTGATCGTCACCGACAAGGGCGTGATTGCCGCCGGCCTGTGGGCCAAGGTCAAGGAGCAGTTGCCCGGCAACATGCCGCTCACGCTCTATGACGGCACGCCGGAGAATCCGACCGAAGCCGCGATGCGCGATGCGTTGAAGATCTACAAGGACGAAGGCTGCGACGGCATCATCGCCATCGGTGGCGGCTCGCCGATGGATCTCGCCAAGGCGGTGGCGCTGATGGCAACGCACCCCGGCAATTCGCTGCAAGCCTATTCCTTCGTCGAGGGCGGCGCGCCCAAGATCACCGCCAAGGTGGCGCCGATCGTCGCCATTCCGACGACCTCGGGCACCGGCAGCGAGGTGAGCCGGGGCGGCGTCATCATCATGGACTCGGGCCGCAAGCTCGCCATCGGCAGTCCGCACCTGATCCCGCGACTGGCGTTGATCGATCCCGAATTGACACTCAGCCTGCCGCCGCATCTCACGGCCGGCACGGGCATGGATGCGTTTACGCACAACATCGAGTGCTACCTCTCCAACGTCTTCAATCCGCCAGCCGACGCGATCGCGCTGGACGGACTTGAGAAGGCATGGCGCTACGTCGAGCGTGCCACCAAGGACGGGGCCGACCGCGAGGCGCGCTACAACATGGCGGTGGCCGCCATGGAAGGCGCCATGGTCTTCCAGAAGGGGCTGGGCGCCGTACATGCGCTCAGCCATCCCACCGGCGGGCTGAAAGGCTATCGCACGCATCACGGTACGCTGAATGCCGTGTATCTGCCGGCAGTGCTGCGCTTCAACGCGCCGGCGGTCGGTGACAAGTACAGGCGCGTGGCGCAGGTCATGGGTCTGGCGGAGCGCGAGGGCAATGCGGAGGGCGTGGCTGCGGCCGTGGCGGCGCTGAACGAGCGCCTCGGTATCCCGAAGGGTCTCGGCGCCATGGGGTTGAAGCCGGAGGTGATCGAAGCCATCGCCGACGGCGCGCTGGGCGATCACTGTCACCAGACGACGCCACGCCAGCCGACGAAATCGGAGTACGTTCAACTGATTCAGGACTCCTGGAACTGACGAGGGTGGGATGAAAGTCAAAGGCAAGGTCTGCGTCGTCACGGGCGCGGCAGGCGGCATCGGCGAGGCGATCGCGCGGCGCTATGCCAAGGAGGGCGCCAAGGGCGTCGTCGTGGCCGACATGGACGCCGGCCGCCTCGAAAAGGTGGCAAAGGACATCGGCGGACTCGCGGTGGCAGGCGACATCGGCAAGGAGTCCGAGGTTAAACGGCTGATCGCCGAAGCCGAAAAGAAGTACGGGCCGATCGACGTGTTCTTCTCCAACGCCGGCATCGGCCGCGGCGGCCACGAGGACGCCACGGACAAGGATTGGGCCGATTCGTGGGCCGTCCACGTGATGGCGCATGTCTATGCGGCGCGCGCGCTGGTCCCCGGCATGCTGGAACGCAAGTCGGGCTATCTGCTGAACACCGCGAGCGCCGCCGGCCTGCTCGCCTCGATGGGCTCGGCACCTTATGGGGTCACCAAACATGCCGGCGTGGCGCTGGCCGAACACCTCGCCATCCAGTACGGCGACCGGGGCATCGCGGTGTCGGTGCTCTGTCCGCAGGCCGTCGACACCAACATGCTGCGCATGGCGGGTGCGACGGCGGCCTCGGTCGACGGCGTGATCGTCACCGACGCGGTCGCCCAGACGGTGATCGAGGCGATGGACGCCGAGACCTTCCTTATCCTGCCGCACCCCGAGGTGAAGGAGTACATGGCCCGCAAGCTCGACCGCGACCGCTGGCTGCGCGGCATGCGCCGCCTGCGCGACCAGACCGGCGAGGGCCAGGACAGGCACAAGGGCAAGCGGGCGTGATGCTCGCGCCCCGATGATTCCTGACATCACGGCGTTGTTCGCAGGCGTCGGCCTGTGGACCGCCGTCGGCGTCACGCTGGTGGCGGGCCTGATGCGCGGATTTGCGGGCTTCGGTTCGGCCATGCTGATGGCACCTATCTTCGCCATCCTGTTCGGCTCGGCCGACATGGTGGTGACGGTGGTCGCCATCGAGCTCGTGGTTTCGCTGCAGCTTTTTCCGCAGGTCCGCCGCCACGCCGACTGGAAGATCCTCACGCCCATGAGCATCGCTGCTTGCGCGGCCATGCCGGCCGGCGTCTGGCTGCTGGCGAGCGTGGACAAGAACACAATCGTGACCGCCGTCTCGGCCGTGATCGTTGCCTTCGTGGTGCTGATGTGGACGGGCTGGAAGTACAGCGGCCGGCGTTCGATCGCGGCCACGGTGACGGTCGGCGCGGTGTCGGGCGCGATGATGGCCACAACCAGCGTCGGCGGTCCGCCGGTGCTACTCTACCTGCTGTCGGGCAACGACCGGCCGGAAGTCAACCGGGCCAACATCGTCACCTACTATTTCCTGACGCAGTTCCTGCTGATCGTGATCGTGCTGGCGACCGGTGTCGCCGGCTGGGAGGCGCTGGCCCGCGCCGTCGTGCTGTTCCCGGTCATGGTGCTGGGCGCCTGGGCCGGTGGCCGGTTGTTCCATGGCCTGGCCAGCGAGCGCCTCTACCGCAACGTGGCGCTGGCCATCCTGTTCGCGACGGGGATGTTCGGATTGCTGCGCAATTGGCTGTTGGGCTGATATCATCGCCAGGACGGACACTGCCGGAGGATTGCATGCGTATCGTTTGCCGTAGCTTGGTTGCTGCCAGCCTTGTCATTCTTGCCTTCGGCCTGCCGGCCGTGGCGCAGAGTGACGAATTCATGAGGGAGTGCATGGTCACTGCCTCCGAGAAGATGTGCGCGTGCATGTCGGCTCGGATTCCGGCCGGTCAGCGCGCCAACGCCGTCGCCGGGCTGCGCAAGTCGAACGCTTCGGTAAATGTCAGCGGCAACCTGCTCGACCCGGCGACTCTCAGCCAGAACGAGATGCAGGGCCTGAACACCGTGGTCGCGGCCCAAGCCTACTGCATGTAGGTTCGAACGCGCGCCAGCACCACAGTTGAAGGTCCGATTGTTCTGAGAGAGAAGGGCTCATGGGAACTGCAGAAATAGCCGTGCGCCGGCGAAACAAGTCGGAGCGTCTGGGTCGTGTTGGCCGGCTTGCGCAGGGCAAGTTTGTCTCTTCGAAGAATGTGCCCGATCTGCTGAAGCGGATCATCGAGCCGGGCGACATTCTCTGCCTCGAGGGCGACAACCAGAAGCAGGCGGACTTTCTCGCCAACCAGCTTGCCTCACTCGACCGAAAGGACCTGCACGACATCCACCTCGTGATGTCCTGCATCACGCTGCCGGCCCATATCCAGCTCTTCAAGAAGGGCATGATCCGCCAGGTCGACTTCTGCTACGCCGGCCCGCAGGGCACCGCCGTCGCGGACCTGGTGAAGGCCAAGAAGTTTCCGGTCGGGGCGATCCATACCTACAACGAACTCTATGCCCGCTATTACATCGACCTGACGCCGCGCGTGGCGCTGATCGCGGCGGCCAAGGCCGATCGCAAAGGCAACCTGTTCCTGGCCGCCAACACCGAAGAGACGCCCGCCATCGTCGAGCCGACCGCCTTCTCCGACGGTATCGTGTTCGCTCAGGTGAACGAGATCGTCGACAAGCTGCCGCGCATCGACATTCCGGCCGACCAGGTCGATTTTGTGGTCGAAGCGCCTTACCCCATGCATCTGCAGGCGCTGTTCACGCGCGATCCCGCGGCGATCACCGACGTGCAGATCCTGATGGCGATGGTGGCGCTGCGCGGCATCTACGAGAAGTACGAGGTCCAGTCGCTCAACCATGGCGTCGGCTTCAACACCGCCGCGATCGAGCTTCTGCTGCCGACCTACGGCGAGCGGCTCGGCCTGAAAGGCAAGATCTGCAAGTACTGGATGGTCAATCCGCTGCCGACCATGATCCCGGCCATCGAGTCGGGTTGGATCGAACGTGTGTTCTCGGTCGGCGGCGAAGTCGGCATGGAGCGCTATACCGCCGCCCGTTCCGATGTTTTCTCCACCGGTCGTGACGGCAGTTTCCACTCCAATCGCGCCATGGGCCAGCTTGCGGGGCATTACGCCGTCGACATGTTCATCGGCGCGTCGCTGCAGATCGACGTCAACCTGCCCGGCCGCAAGCTGGTGGTGCAGCTCGTGGAGACGTTCCAGGCCGGCCGCGTGCCGACCTTCGTCGAGGAACTCGACGCGCAGGACCCCAGCATCAAGAAGGCGCTGCATGGCGTCGCGCCGGTGATGATCTATGGCGACGACGTCACCCATATCGTGACCGAAGAAGGCATTGCCAACGTAGGCGCCTGCCGCTCGATTGCCGAACGCCAGGCCGCGATCCGCGCGGTCGCGGGATACACGCCGGTCGGGCTGAAGCGCAAGAAGCGCGAGACCGAGGAGCTACGGCGGCGCGGCATCGTCCAGCTGCCCGAGGATGTCGGTGTCCGCCCCTCCGAGGCGACCCGCAGCCTGCTGGCCACACAGGACATCAAGGGCCTCGTCCGGTGGTCCCAGGGTCTCTACGACCCGCCCGCGCAATTCGTCGACTGGTAGGACCCGAGAGAATGGAAAAGTTCGCCAAGGCGTTTCCGTCCAAGCCGCTGAAGAACACGGCCGGCAAGCCGTGGGCGCTCGCAGGCGTTGTCGGATCGGGCAATCTCGAAGTGCTGGTCGAGCGCGGCAGCCGGCCGTCCGACGCGATGGAATGCCATATCGAGACATCGATCCCCGGCTACAAGGCGTCGTGGCTCGCGGCCCTCGCCGACTTCGCCCATCATTATCCGGCTGGCGGCACCAAGGTGACGATCAACGACCAGGGCGCGCCGCCGGTCCTCGTCACGCTCCGGCTGCGCCAGGCCTACGATCACCTGACGAAGGGCGAGAAGTGAGGGGCGAGAGATGACCGGCACTTCCCTGTTCCATGAGCAGACGGCGCGTCAGCGAATCGCGGCCGTCGTCGATGCCGGCTCGTTCGTCGAGCTGCTGCCGCCGCCCGAGCGCCTGACCAGCCCCTACCTTGCCCAGCTCGGCATCCCGGTCTCCTTCGACGACGGCATCGTGATCGGCAAAGCCAAGATTGGCGGCAAGAAGCTCTATATCGCTGCCCAGGTCGGCCAGTTCGTCGGTGGCGCGGTGGGCGAGATCCACGGCGCCAAGCTCACCGGACTCTTCAAGGCGGCGGCGCGCGACCGTGTGCCCTGCGCGCTGGTCATCGAGAGCGGCGGCGTGCGGCTGCACGAAGGCTCGGCCGGCGAGATCGCCATCACCGAAACGATGCGCGCCATCTTCGAATGCCGCGCGAAGAAGGTGCCGACGATCGCCGTCATCGGCTCCGACATCGGCGCCTATGGCGGCATCGGGATCCTGTCGACCTGCTGCGACTTCCGGGTCATGACCGAGCATGGAAGGCTCGGCATTTCGGGTCCGATCGTCATCGAGAAGTGGATGGGCAAGAAGGCCTACGACTCGTCGAATCGCGCGCTGGTGTGGAAGACCAGCGGCGGCAAGACGAAGTATCTCCTGGGCGACGCCGACGCGCTGGTCCACGACGATGCGGGCGCCGTGCGCGAGGCGATCGGAAAGCTCCTCGCCAAATCCAGCCCCGTGACGCTCAAGAACGCGAAGGCGCGGCAGGCGGCGCTGGCCAAGAGGCTGAAGCGTTTCGGCAAGACGGAAAATCCCGACGACGTCTGGAAGGGCATGGGCGTGCGCGATATCGCTGCTGCGTCACTGGCTTCCGGTCCCGAATTCGTGGCGCTCGCCAAAACGGGAAGGAAGTAGGCGATGAAGCAGCCATCGCCCCGCGCCCTCCTGGGCAAGCTCTTCGGCGGATCGGCCAAGGGCATCGCCGTCGAGAAATCCCTGATCACCGGCTACGCCCAGGTGGGCGGCAAAGCCGTCTGTGTCATCGGCACCTGCAACGGCACCTATATCGGCAACGAAGCGGCCCTCGTGCTGGCGGCGCATGTGATCGATTGCATCGAGCGTCATCCCCGGACGCCGATCGTGATGCTGGTCGACAGCGCCGGGCAGGAGCCAAACCGCCTCGACGAGATGCTGGGACTCGCCAGCTACTTCGGCCATCTCCTGAGCTGCCTGGAAGTGGCGCGGCGCAAGGGTCACAAGCTCATCACCATCGCCACCGGCAAGGCCATCGGCGGCGCCTTCATATGCTACGGCATGTTCGCCGATCGCATTTACGCCCTCGATTCGGCCAGCGTCGGCCTGATGCCGATCGCGGCGATGTCGGCAGTGACCAAGATCCCCGCTGCCGTGCTGCAGAAGCTTTCCAAGACGATGCCGTCGCTGGAGTTCGGCGCGGAGCCCTTCGCGCTGCTGGGCGGCGTCGAGGAAGTGTGGCCGAGCAAGGGCGACACGCAGGCCCGGCTCGCCAAGGCGATCGCCGCGGCCTCGGCCGACGACAATCGGGCGGCCCTCGGCAAGAAGCGCGGCGGTCGCAAACTCGCCCTGGATATCCGCAACAGGGTGCTCGCCGAATCGGCGAAATGACCGGCCTGCGCCGTCACGCGCTGGTCTGGCTGACGGCGGCGCCACAGGTTGACGACGCCACGGAAGAGGCGCTGGCGGCGAAATGGCACGCCGAGGGCCGGCCCTTCGTGATCTGTCGCCGGCGCAGCGAGCGCGACGAGGTGTCGGTGGGCTTCTGCGTCGCCTACGAGAAATTTCCCGATATTCGTCCGCGCCGTGTCGGCGCCCGGACATTCTCCGCCCATATCGTTCGGACGGCGCGGCCACCCACACTCGCGGAGGTGGCGCGCTGCGGTCCGGCCCGCGACCATGCGGCCTCGTTCCAGAGACTGGCCGACGCAGCGGCGCACACCGGACTCGACCTGCGCGTCTATGGCAGCTGGATGTGGCAGGTGCTGACTGGCGAGGCCCATGTCCGGCCGACCTCGGACCTCGACCTGCTCGTCGATGTCGCCGGCCCGGATGAAGCCGAGGAGGTGGCGGGCTTTCTCGCCCGCCAGGAGGCCGAGTTGCCGTTCAAGCTCGATGGCGAGCTGTCTTTTGTCGGTCTGGGCGAAGTGCAATGGCGCGAGTTCCTGCTGGGAACACCCGAGGTTCTGCTCAAGGCCGTGGACTCCGTCCGCATGGTTGCGCGCGCGGCGTTGCGGCCGTGATCCCGGCTGTCGCCGTATCGCCGGATGATCTGGCGCTCGCCGGGGCGGCCGTCGCGGCCCTTCGCGACGAGCTGGAACTCTATCCCAAGCCCGGCCTCGTCAGCCCCGTCGATTCCGGCGCGCACGACGACATGGATTTCGATCTCATGTGCCGTTCCGCCGAGGCGCTGCGCCAGCCGTTCGCATGTCTCGCCGCGGCGGGCCGGCAGGGATGCTCGTTCGAGGGCGCGCTGGCACCGCTCGGGCGCGACGCGGAGCGGGCGATGCTGCAGGCCACGGGCGGCGTCAACACGCACCGCGGCGCGATCTTCTGCCTCGGCCTGATCGTGGCGGCGATCGCGCGTGCGCGTGATGCCGCCGCGATTCAGTCGACGCTTGTTCGGGAATGGGGCGCTGCGCTCAAGGCGCACGCAGCGCGGGGCGAGCGCGCGGCAAGCCATGGTGGCCTCGTGCGGCAAAAGACCGGAGTCGGCGGTGCACGCAGCGAAGCCGTCGAAGGCTTTCCCGCCGTGTTCAGGACCGGCCTGCCGGCCTACCGCTCGGCGCTGGCGCAGGGGCTCGAACCCGCGGCGGCGCGCGTGCAGACGCTCTTCGCCTTGATGGAAGCGGTCGACGACACCACCGTGCTCTATCGTGGCGGCATCGATGCCGGCCGGTTCGTGCGCCGTGCCGCAGCCGGGTTCCTGGCCGACGGCGGATGTAGCCGAGACGATTGGCATGAGCGGGCCGAACGGCTGCATCGGACGTTCGTCGCCCGCAATCTCTCGCCCGGCGGCTGCGCCGATCTTCTCGCCGCTACCCTGCTGGTCGTGCGCTGCTCCGATTAACGCGGCGACAAAAAAACGGCGGACCCGAAGATCCGCCGTCTTTCTTTCCCGATTGGTCGGAGCGAGAGGATTCGAACCTCCGGCCCCTAGCTCCCGAAGCTAGTGCTCTACCAGGCTGAGCTACGCTCCGTCAGGATTGCGGACTCCGGCCCGCTCGGGAGGCGCGGTTATAGCCGTGGCCTAGGGGGGTCGCAAGTACGGTCGCGGGGGCCGCGGCCGGCGGCTATAGTCTGTTCGACGCAGACTTGCCGGGGGGCTCATGGCGAAGAAGAAGCGGCTGAAAATCGCGCTGATCGGTTATGGCGCCATCAGCCAGACGATGGTCGACCTGTTTCGAGCCAAGAAGCCGCCGATCGACATCGTAGGCGTCCTGGTGCGGCCAGGTCGCATTGGTGCCACGCGCAAGCAGGTCGGCGCCAAAGTGGCCGTCGTCGATACGCTGAAGGCCCTGCTCAAGCTCAAGCCCGATGTCGTGGTCGAGGCCGCGAGCCAGCAGGCGGTGCGTGACTGGGGCGAGGCGATCCTCAAGAAGGGTATCGACTTCATGGTGATCGCGACCGGCGCCTACGGCGATCCCAAGCTCTGGAAAAAGCACGTGAAGGCCGCCGAGAAGAGCGGCGCGAGGCTGCGCCTGCCATCGGGCGCCATTGCCGGCCTCGATGGCTTGCTTGCCATGCGGCTGGGGACGCTCGAACGCGTGAAATACACTTCGATCAAGCCGCCGCACGCCTGGACGGGGACACCGGCCGAGACCGAGTTCGACCTGTCGTCGATCAAGGAGCCGACGGTGATCTTCCGCGGCAAGCCGGCCGATGCCGGCCGCCTCTATCCCAAGAATGCCAACCTCGCGGTGACGGTGGCGCTGTGCGGCGCCGGGCTGGAGCACACGGAGATCGAGCTGGTGGCCGATCCCACCCTGCCGCCCGGCACCAACGCGAGCCGCCTGGAAGTAATGAGCGACTCCGGCGAGTTGACGATGCACCGCCTTGGCCGCGCCATGCCCGACAATCCCAAGACCGGCGTGCTGACTGCCCTCACCATGGCCGACGACCTAATGAAGTTGGTGCGCTCGAGCGACTGGTAGATGCGTCTCACCGCGGGCCATGGTGGCCCATGCCGCCCATGCGGCCGGCCATCATGCCGCGCGGCTGGTCGAGGATGGCCTTTTGCTCCGGCGACAGCACGGCATAGAGCGCCGTGAGCGTGGGCTTCACCGCCTCGATCGCCGCGACCCGGGCCTTCATCGCGCTCTCCTCCATCGACAGGCGATCGACGATGTTGGGACGCTCCTTCATCTCGGCCGGCAGGGTCGCGCACCGCGCGTTGGCCCTGGTGCTGGCCTCGTCGGAGGCTTTCTCGAAGGCGTTCCAGGCGGTCGTCTGGTCCGGCTTCAGTTCGAGCCTGGCCTTGAGATAGGCGCGGTTGCCGATGCGGCGTGCAACCTGGTCCAGGCACATGTCCTTGGGCGAGAAGGACCGGCCAGACGCTGCTGCCGGCGGCGGCGCCTGGGCAATCTCCAGCATGCCGTCGAAGTCGTTGTCGAGTGCAGAGGCCGGGATGGCATAGCCAAGACCCATGGCCAGGACGAAGGCAGTCGGTAACGCCAGGGACAGGGGGCGGAAGGACATCGGGGACCTCATCGGAAGGAAAGGGCTGTCTCGATGATACGATGCAAGTCGGCCAAGCGTGCCCGGCCGGCCTGTTAAGTTATGTAAAGTTCGGCCTCTGGTCGGCCATCCAGCGCGCGAAGGCGTCGCGCTCGGCCTCGGTCATATGCAGGCCTTCCTTGGTCCGCCGCCACAGGATGTCCTCGGCTTCGACCGCCCATTCATCGCGGATCAGGTAGCGGACCTCGACCTCGTAGAGGTGGCCGCCGAAGCATCGGCCGAGGTCGGCCACGGTCTTCACATGTTCCAGCAGTTCGTCGAGCCCCGAGCCGTGACGGCGGGCGAGGATACGGACAAGTTCCCGAGGCAGCCCGGGCTTGATCCGGGCGGCGGCGTCGACGAATTGGTCGAAAGCCTCCTCGAAGGTCGGCGCGTCGGCCATCTCGCCGTCATAGACCGGCCGCGTCGCCGTCCAGACGTTGCCCATGTGCGGGTAGTAGCTGCTGAGGTCGGCCAGCGCGTGCTCAGCCAGGCGGCGGTAGGCCGTGATCTTGCCGCCGAAGACGGAGAGCAGAGGTGCCTCACCCTGAGGGGCATCGACCTCGAGATGGTAGTCGCGCGTCACCGCCGAGGGGTCGTCGTCGCCGTCGTCGAACAGCGGCCGTACGCCTGAATAGGTCCACACGACGTCTTCAGGCGTCACCGGGTTTTGCATGTAGCGGCTGGCGATGTCGCAGAGATAGGTGATTTCCTCGGGCGTGCACACCGGCTTCTCGCCGAACTCGGACGGAATGTCGGTGGTGCCGATCAGCGAGAAGTCGCGCTCGTAGGGAATGACGAAGACGATTCGGTTGTCGCTGTTCTGCAGGATGAAGGCGTGATCGCCCTCGTAGAGGCGGGGCACCACGATGTGGCTGCCCTTGATCAGGCGCACGCGCTTGGGGGTGCGGATCGAAGTCTGCTCGTCGAGAAAGTGTTTTACCCAGGGGCCGGCAGCGTTGACGAGGCCGCGTGCCTTGAGGTGGACGGGGGCGCCTGTCGGGCTCGCCAGTTCGATGTGCCACAACTTGCCGTCGTCGCTGCGCCGGGCCGAGACGCAGCGGTGGCGCGAGAATATGCGGGCACCCATCTCGCGGGCCGACTTCAGGTTGGAGATCACCAGGCGGGCGTCGTCGACCCAGGCGTCGGAATAGACAAAGCCCTTCCTGAACGATGGTTTGAGCCCGGCGCCGAACTTCGATGTCGGCAGGTCCACGGCCTCGGACTTGGGCAGGGTCATGTGCCAGTCGAGGTGGTCGTAGAGGAAGAGTCCTAGTCTCAGCATCCAGCGCGGTCGCAGATGCGGCTCGTGCGGCAGAACGAAGCGCAGCGGGAAGGCCAGATGCGGTGCCTTGGCCAGCAGCACCTCGCGCTCCATCAGCGCCTCGCGAACCAGCCGGAATTCGTAATGCTCGAGATAGCGCAGGCCGCCGTGGATCAGCTTGGTCGAGGCCGAGGAGGTGGCGCTGGCGAAATCGTTCATTTCGCAGAGCCCGACCGTGAGCGTCCGGCCCGCCGCGTCGCAGGCAATGCCCGCGCCATTGATCCCGCCGCCGACCACGAACAGGTCGAGCGGGGTGTCCATCGTGCCATCCATGACCGGACCCTATAGCGGGCCGCCGTTCCGAACGCGAGGCGGTTGCTCCGGGCGATCGCTTGACCGGCTGCGGCCGGGTGCGCACAAACGGGCCATGGGTCTTCTGCTTAAGCTCGCCCTGCTCGGCTTCGCCCTCTACGCGGCCTGGAAGACGCTTGCCCGCTGGAAGGGCCTCTACGACCGTTTTGTCGGCCGCGCGTCGCCGCCGGTGCGCACGCCAGCCCCGCCGCCAGCGCAACCCGCCGCCCAGGATGGCCCGCAGTTTGCGCAGCGGCCGCCGCCGGTGATCGAGGATACCCGCGCCTGCGCGGTCTGTGGCGCCTATGTCTCTGTTTCTGTTGCAAAATGCGAACGATCGGGCTGCCCCCAGCCGTGAGGCCGCAAGGCCCCGGATCGCTTGACCGGGCAGGGGGTGGCACCTATTTTCCCGCACCGCACAAACCGGCCTAAGTAGCGGAAACGCAAGGCCTTCCGAGCTTCGGGGAGTTTTGGTGTCCGACCCCACAACAGCGCGCGGCAAGCCGACGTGCTTCCAGGAACTCATCCTCACTCTGCAGGATTATTGGGCGGGGCAGGGTTGCCTGATCCTCCAGCCGTTCGACATGGAGATGGGTGCCGGGACCTTCCACACGGCCACGACCCTGCGCGCCCTGGGACCGAAGCCCTGGTACGCGGCCTACGTGCAGCCGTCGCGCCGGCCAAAAGACGGGCGCTATGGCGAGAACCCCAACCGGCTTCAGCACTACTATCAGTTCCAGGCGATCCTGAAGCCCTCGCCACCGGACATCCTCGAGCGCTACCTGGGATCGCTCGTGGCCATCGGCATCGATACCGGCCTGCACGACATCCGCTTCGTCGAGGACGACTGGGAGAGCCCGACGCTGGGCGCCTGGGGCCTCGGCTGGGAAGTCTGGTGCGACGGCATGGAGATCACGCAGTTCACCTATTTCCAGCAGGTGGGCGGCATCGAGGTCGACCTCGTCGCGGGTGAGATCACCTACGGGCTCGAACGGCTGGCGATGTATCTCTTCGACAAGAAGACGGTCTACGAGTTGCCGTTCAATCGCGCCGATTCCGAAGTGCCGCTGACCTATGGCGACGTCTTCCTGCAGAACGAGCAGGAGCAGTCGGCCTACAATTTCGAGCATGCCGACACCGACATGCTGTTCCGGCATTTTGCCGACGCCGAGAAGGAATGCGCGAGGCTGGTCGACAAGAAGCTGCCGCTGCCGGCCTACGAGCAGTGCATCAAGGCTTCGCATGCCTTCAACCTGCTCGATGCGCGCGGCGTGATCAGCGTGACCGAGCGGCAGAGCTTTATCCTGCGCGTGCGTGATCTGGCCAAGGCCTGCTGCGAGGCGTGGCTTGTGACGCAGAAGGCAGCCTGAGATGGCCGAGCTTCTTCTCGAACTTCTCTCGGAAGAGATTCCGGCGCGCATGCAGGCGCGCGCGGCCGAAGACCTCAAGCGCCTGGTCTGCGACGGCCTGAAGGCTGCCGGCCTTTCGTTTACCGACGCCCGTGCCTTCGCCACACCGCGCCGGCTCGCACTGGCGGTCGATGGCCTGCCGGTTGCGCGCGAGGACGTGAGCGACGAAAGACGCGGGCCGCGCGTGGGCGCGCCCGACCAGGCGGTCCAGGGATTCCTGAAGGGCGCGGGCCTCTCGTCGCTCGATCAGGCCGAGAAGCGCGACACCGGCAAGGGCGAGTTCTGGTTCGCGGTCATCACCCGGAAAGGCGGGCCGACCGCCGAGTCGCTTCCCGGCATCATCGATACCGCCATGAAGGCGCTGCCCTGGCCCAAGTCGATGAAGTGGGGCAGCGGCACGATGCAGTGGGTCCGCCCGCTGCAATCGATCGTCGCGCTGTTCGACGGCAAGGTGCTGGCGGGCGAGGTGGCGCCGGGTGGCGCGATGAAGCCCATCCCGTTCGGCGATTCGACGCGCGGCCATCGCTTCCTCAGCCAGGGCACGTTCAAGGTCTCGGATCTCGCCGACTACACCGCCAAGCTCCGCGCCGCACACGTCATCCTCGATCCGGCGGAACGCAAGAAGACAATCCTCGAAGGCGCCGAGAAGCTGTGTGGCGACGCGCAGGTGACGCTGAAGGCGGACGAGGGCCTCCTTGACGAGGTGGCGGGCCTGGTCGAATGGCCGGTGCCGATGATGGGCACCATCGACGCCGCGTTCATGGACGTGCCGCCCGAAGTGCTGATCGTGTCGATGAAGACACACCAGCGTTACTTCGCGACCATCAGGCAGGACGGCATGCTGGCCAACCGCTTCGTCGTGGTGGCGAACAACGTGGCGCGCGACGGCGGTGCCACCATTGTCGACGGCAACGAGCGCGTGCTGCGCGCCCGTCTCAGCGACGCCAAGTTCTTCTGGGACCAGGACCGCAAGGTCCGGCTCGAAGACCGGTTGCCGGCGCTGACGAACATCGTTTTCCATGCCAAGCTCGGCACCCAGGCGGAACGCGTCGCGCGCATTGCCAAGCTCGCGGTCGAGATCGCGGGCCATGTGCCGGGGGCCGACCGCGGCCTCGTCGAACAGGCGGCGCTGCTCTGCAAGGCCGATCTGGTGACCGGCATGGTGGGGGAGTTCCCCGAGCTGCAGGGGATCATCGGCCGCTACTATGCACTCAGCGAGGAATTGCCGCTGGCGGTGGCAGAGGCGATCGGCGATCACTATGCGCCGGCCGGTCCGAACGACCGCTGCCCGAACGGCCCGGTGTCGATCGCGGTGGCGCTCGCCGACAAGCTCGATGCGCTGGTGAGCTTCTGGTCGATCGGAGAAAAGCCGACCGGCTCGCGCGATCCCTTTGCACTGCGACGCGCGGCGTTGGGTGTCATTCGCATTGTCGTCGAGAATAAGATTCGTCTGCCGCTCCAGCACTTCTTCAAGGCCGATGACTTGATGAGCTTCTTCGCCGAGCGCCTGAAGGTGCAGATGCGCGAGAAGGGCGTGCGGCACGACGTTGTCGACGCCGTCTTTGCGCTCGGAAATGAAGACGATCTGGTGCGCCTCCTGGCGCGCGTCGAGGCGCTGCAGTCGTTCCTCGGCAGCGAG
Organism: Alphaproteobacteria bacterium; assembly: GCA_010032545.1. GTDB lineage: Bacteria > Pseudomonadota > Alphaproteobacteria > Reyranellales > Reyranellaceae > Reyranella. Next base: position 7,810 of record RGPT01000035.1, on the reverse strand, counting down.
GCCGGCCAGAACCTGCTGACGGCCTATGGCCGGGCCGCCAATATCGTTCGCGCCGAAGAGAAGAAGGACAAGGCGCTCTCGGCACGGATCGCGGCCACGCCCGATCCGGCGCTCCTGGAGCAGGCCGAGGAGAAGGCCGTCGCGTCGTCGCTGATCGAGGTCGAGCGCGCGCTCGCGGTGGCGCTCAAGTCGGAGGATTTCGCCGGCGCGATGAATGCCTTCGCGGGCCTGCGTGCGCCGATCGACGCCTTTTTCGACAAGGTGACGGTAAACGTCACCGATAAGCCTGAATTGCGACTGAACAGGCTCAAACTGCTTAACCATATTCGCGCGACCATGGATTCGGTGGCGGATTTTTCGAAGATCGAGGGCTGAAAATGGCCAAGTGGGTATTTCGATTCGGGGACGGCAAGGCCGAGGGCGGCGCCGGGATGCGCAATCTGCTGGGCGGCAAAGGGGCCAATCTGGCGGAGATGTCGAGCCTTGGCCTGCCGGTGCCGCCGGGCTTCACCATCACGACCGAAGTCTGCAACTGGCATCATGCCAACAACAGCGCCTATCCGCCCGAGCTGAAGGACGAGGTCGAGGCCGGCCTTGCGTCGGTCGAGAAGATCCTGGGCGCCAGGTTCGGCGATCCCAAAAACCCGCTGCTGGTCTCGGTGCGCTCCGGTGCGCGCGCCTCGATGCCCGGCATGATGGACACGGTGCTCAATCTCGGGCTCAACGACCGCACGGTCCTGGGGCTGGCGCAGTCGTCGGGCGACGAGCGGTTCGCCTACGACAGCTACCGCCGCTTCATCCAGATGTACTCCAACGTCGTGCTCGATGTCGGGCACCACTATTTCGAGGAGGCGCTGGAGCTCAAGAAGGAGGATCTCGGCGTCCACATGGACACCGACCTCAAGGCCGACGACTGGCGCGCCATCGTGGCCGAGTACAAGAAGATCGTCGAGAAGCGCACCGGCAAGCCGTTTCCGCAGGAACCGCGCGAGCAGCTGTGGGGTGCGGTCGGCGCGGTGTTCAATTCGTGGATGAACCAGCGCGCCATCACCTATCGCCGCCTGCATGCGATTCCCGAAAGCTGGGGCACCGCCGTCAACGTGCAGGCCATGGTGTTCGGCAACATGGGCGAGGACTGCGCGACCGGCGTTGCCTTCACGCGCGATCCCTCGACCGGCGCCAACCTGTTCTACGGCGAATATCTCGTGAACGCCCAGGGCGAGGATGTGGTGGCGGGTATCCGCACGCCGCAGCACCTCACCGTGCAGGGCAAGCTGGCGCAGAAATCCGATGCGCCGGCGATGGAAGAGGTGATGCCGGCGGTCTTCGGCCAGCTCGACGCCATCCGCCACAAGCTCGAAGCCCACTACCGCGACATGCAGGATATCGAGTTCACGGTACAGCGCGGCAAGCTCTACATGCTGCAGACGCGCAACGGAAAGCGCACGGCGAAGGCCGCGCTCAAGATCTCGGTCGACATGGTGCGCGAAGGGCTGATCGACAAGAAGGAGGCCGTGGCGCGCATCGTGCCGGCGAGCCTCGACCAGCTCCTGCATCCGACGCTCGATCCCAAGGCGCCACGCAAGGTGATCGCCAAGGGGCTGCCGGCTTCGCCTGGTGCTGCCTCGGGCAAGATCGTGTTCACGGCCGACGAGGCGGAGAAGCAGGCGCGGGCGGGCGAGAAGGTCATCCTGGTGCGACGCGAGACCAGCCCCGAGGACATCCACGGCATGAATGCGGCACAAGGTATCCTCACGTCGACCGGCGGCATGACCAGCCACGCGGCGGTGGTCGCGCGCGGCATGGGCAAGCCCTGCATCGCCGGCGCCGGCGATGTCCGGGGCCGACGAGTTCCGCACCCTCGGCATCCGGGCCAATGCAGAGACGCCGCTCGATGCCGCCCAGGCCCGCAAGTTCGGCGCCGAGGGCGTCGGCCTCTGCCGCACCGAGCACATGTTCTTCGACGGCGACCGGATCGCTGCGGTGCGCGAGATGATCCTGGCCGACGACGAGAAGGCCCGGCGCATCGCCCTTGCCAAGATCCAGCCGATGCAGCGCCAGGACTTCGTGGCGCTGTTCGAGATCATGGCCGGGCTGCCGGTCACGATCCGCCTGCTGGATCCGCCGCTGCATGAGTTCCTTCCCAAGACGACGGCCGACATGGAGCAGGTGGCCAAGGATGTCGGTGTCTCCGTGGCCGAGATCGAGGCCCGGGCGAACAAGCTGCACGAATTCAATCCCATGCTCGGCCATCGCGGCGTGCGGCTTGGCATCTCCTATCCCGAGATCTACGAAATGCAGGCGCGCGCCATCTTCGAGGCGGTGGTCGACGTCCAGACAAAGCATGGCAAGACGGTGACGCCTGAGATCATGATCCCGCTGGTTGCAACCCGGAAGGAACTCGACCTGATGAAGGCCGTGATCGACCAGGTCGCGTCCGAGGTCAGCCAGCTCTCCGGCCAGAAGCTGGAATATCTGGTCGGCACCATGATCGAGCTGCCGCGCGCAGCGCTGCGTGCCGGAGACATCGCCGCATCGGCCGAGTTCTTCAGCTTCGGCACCAACGATCTCACCCAGACCACCATCGGTGTTCTTTTGCCACAAGATCGGCCTCGACTACGTCTCCTGTTCGCCCTACCGCGTGCCGATCGCACGGCTTGCCGCGGCCCAGGCGGCGCTCGGCGGTCCGCTCAAGACGGAATGACGCTTCAGGCGCTCCGTGACGGCGGCAAGCGGGCGCTGGCGGCGGCGCTGGCCGCCCTGGAGCGCGACCCCGACAGTGCCGCGACCCAGGCTCTTCTCGATGCGGCCTGGCGCCAGCCGCGCGCCCAGGTCGTCGGAGTTACCGGGCCTCCCGGAGTCGGCAAGTCCTCGCTTTGCGCCGCCTTGGTCGCGGCCTGGCGAGCGGACGGCAAGAGCGTCGGCGTCATCGCCATAGATCCGTCGTCAAAGGCGAGCGGTGGCGCACTGCTGGGCGATCGCGTCCGCATCGTCCACGATTCACCTCAGCCCGGAGGCGACGATGGTGTCTTCGTGCGCTCGATGGCGGCGCGCGACCGGCTGGGCGGGCTCGCCGGGCAGACCGTGGCGGCCATGGTGCTGATGCGTGCCCTGTTCGACCGCGTGCTGATCGAGACCGTAGGAGTCGGCCAGTCGGAGACCGATGTCGCCGGGGCGGCCGACACGGTCGTGTTCTGCGTTCAGCCGGGCTCGGGCGACTCGCTGCAGTTCATGAAGGCGGGCATCGTCGAGATTCCGCATCTGATCGTCGTCACCAAGGCCGATCTCGGTGGCGCGGCCGAGCGGGCGCGGGCCGATGTGGCGGGCGCGCTGTCGCTTGCCGTCGCAGGCGGAGGCGACTGGCAGTTGCAGGCGCTGGCCGTGTCCTCGCGCAGCGGCGCAGGCGTGGCCCGGTTGCTGGAAGCGCTCGACGCCCATCGCCTGTATCTGGCCGTCGACGGGCGGCTTTCGATCGCCCGCCATCGACAGGGCGAAGGCTGGATCGCCGAGGCGCTGCGTGAACAGTTCGGGCGGAGCGGCATTGCCAGGCTGGAACGCCTCGGCTTCGATCTCGCCCTGGCGCCCGGCGGCCAGCCGTTCGAGCGGTTGCGCATCCTCGGCAAAATCCTGGAGGAGACAACGTGAGCCATCCCACAGACGGAAACTGCATCTTCTGCAAGATCGTGGCGGGACAGATCCCGTGCTTCAAACTTTTCGAGGACGACGCGACGATCGCCTTCATGGACATCAATCCGGTCAACCCGGGTCACGCGCTGGCCGTCGCCAAGGGTCACTGGCCGACGGTCGACGTCATTCCGGCCGACGTTCTGGCGGCCGTCGCCAGGACCGCCCAGCAAGTCGCCAAGGCGGTGATCAGCGAGCTGAAGCCCAACGGCGTGAACCTGCTGCAGGCCAATGGCGAGGGTGCAGGACAGAGCGTGCCGCACCTCCACATCCACGTCATGCCGCGTCGTCCGAACGACCAGGTGGCGCTCAACTGGGATTACAAGCCGGGCAACAAGGCCGAAATCGAGACGATCTGGAAACGGCTGAAAGCGGTCCTGTAGATCACGAAGCGGCCACGGCGACTCGATGCGGCGCGAGGCTGAACCATTCGCGTTCGTCCTGGCGGAACCGCTCGCGGACGTAGTCGATGACCGTGCGGATGCGGGCGCCCTTGTTGGTCTCCTCGTGCGAGACCAGCCAGACGTCGCGGGTGATGTTGAGGTCGATCGGCGCCCGAATGATATTCGATCCCTTGGCGACGTAGTCGGGGAAAACCGACAGTCCGTAGCCGACCTTGACGGCTTCGTTTGCGGCGAACGACGAGTTCGTGCGCAGCACGACCGAGGTGCTGCGTTCGACGACCTCGCTCCACGCCTTCATGATCGGCAAGCTGTGCAGTGTGGTGTGGTCGACAATGTGATGTTCGCTGAGATCCTCGAGCCGTTTCGGCAGCCCATACTGCTCGACGTAGGACGGTGCGGCGAAGATCGACATGCTGAACTGGCCGACACGGGCGGCAACGAGTTGGTTCGACGTCGGTCTGAAATAGCGAATGGCGAGGTCTGCCTGCCGGGTGGCAAGGTCGAGCACCTGGTCGCCCACGATCACCTGAACGACGATATCGGAGTGAATCCGGCGCAGCTCGGACAGGCGCGGAACCAGCCATGTGGCTGCCAGACCCTCGGTCGCGGCGATCCGAACGATGCCGGCCATCTCGCGATCGAGGCCAGCGAGATGCCGCTCGATCGACGCGGCATTCGACATCATCGATTCGGCTTGCATGAGGACGCCGCGGGCGGCCGGTGTCACTTCCATGCCATGACGATGGCGGTCAAACAGCTTGGCGCCCAGCCGGTGCTCAAGCGCCTGGATGCGCCGGCCGACCGTGGTCTGCTTGGTGTTGAGCTGGGTGGCAGCCGCGCTGAAGCTGCCTGTCTTCGCAACAGCCAGGAAAAAGCGAACGTCGTCCCAGTCGCCGAGGATGTTGGGTGTCTTGTTCTTTCGGGGCGAAGTCGTAGTCATCGTCACAATCGATACACTAAGGGTGCCAGCCTGAAGTTTACTTGGAAACGACGCCGTGTTTTATCCCGGGGTCATTGTCAAGGGAGCGTCTTCTTCCGGCTCTATTATAACGTATTAGACGGCTTTTTTCACCGGCCGTACAGGGCCTAGGCTCCCGATATCTAGTTCTCGCATTGGTCGGTCGATCTATCTGTTGTGGATATCCCGATTGACGCTTCAAGAACGACCCAGGGTGCTCAAGTGGCCGGCATGGACCGAAAAACAACGAAGGGATCAATAGCGACCGGCACGCTAGGTCGCTATTTTCGCAGTTCTTCGACACGCGTAGCGGCATTTGTAGGCCTTCTTTCTTATCTGAGCTATGCGTACGCGCATACCAGTTGGACTAACCCCGCCCTGATCGGCGTGTCAGTCTTCGTCGGGCTTTTCCTCCCGAGCTACGCCAAGCTGAGCAACAAAGTCGAGCTGTGGGCCAATAACCAGTTCGGCTTCGTGACTTTTGGCCGTTTGGGGCGGTTCTGCCCGCAGTTTGCGTTCAACCTGGCAGTGTTCTGGATCATGCAGTGGGGGGGAGCCCTGAAGCTCGACGGGTTGGCGTCGGTGGGCGGCACAGCGTCGGCTGCGCTCGTCACGACGCTCGCGTCCCAGGGGACCCAGTACTTTGGCCTCTACCTCTTTCAGCGCGGCATCGGCGACGCCAATCGCAATGTCCTGATCGGCGTCTCGATCAACCTGGTTCTGGCGGCTTTCGGCACTGCCGGGGTCCCTGGCGCCCGCGAAGCATTCCTGATCACGGGTTTCGGTCTGGGCGGGCTGCTCTTCGCCATTGGCCTGCTGTCGGACATCCGCTCGGTGGCGGCCCCGGCGGGAGGTATCGGGTTGTTCTTCGGGACCTTCAATCCGTTCCACAATACTCACCTCGATATCCTGCGCCGGGCCATCCACGAGCGCGGCCTCGACAAGGTCATCATCCACCCGACCTTGATACCGCGCATTCATGCCGATGCCTTCCGCAAGGGTGAGTTGCGCGTCGCGCGCCTGGAAAACGGTTTCCAGATCTATGAGACGACCGAAAAGGCCGACGTCAATGTCGACTACTTTCCGAGCGGCCGGATGTTTCTGCCGCCGGAGACACGCAAGATCCTGATCGACCTTGCCGTCGCCGAAGCCGGCATGAGCGACAAGGTCGAAGTCGCGTTCTATCCGGAAACCTACAACAGCAAGGGCTTCCAGGGCGTGATCGCCGAAGTGAAAAGGCGGTACCCGGGCGCTCGTCTGCACACGCTGCACGGAACCGATATCGGCGGCATGACGGTGCGCCAGATCTGCGACGAGTGCGGCTGGATCTACCCGTGGCGCATCCTGCGGCGCGACAGCATATCGGCGACGGCGATACGGCGCGGGGCCAAGGGCATGACAGCGGGTGTCGTGACCGACGTGCTCGCGCAATTGACGGCAAATCTTCCCGTGGTGACGGCTGGAGGCCGTCGCTTCCGGAACGACAACGGCGTACTGATCGAAGGGGACCAAGATGACTGAGACACCGACCGCCGGGATGTCAAACCGTCCCGTTGTAACCATCAAGATTGCATCGACATCGGACGAGCTCATGCAGTGCTATGCGCTCCGTGCGGCGGTGTACATGGGCGAGCAGCACTGCCCGTACTGGGAAGAGTTCGACGGCAACGATTATACCGCCACCCATCTCGTCCTCTATGTCGATGGCGAGCCGGCAGGGGCGATGCGCCTGCGCTGGTTTGCGTCGTTCGCAAAGTTCGAGCGTGCAGTGATCCTCAAGCGCTACCGCTCGTACGGGTTGTTCCTGCCGTTCGTGGAGTGGGCCAAGGATTTCGCCCGCAAGAAGGGCTATGCCAAGGCGTACCTGCATTCTCAGCATCGGCTGTGGGAGATCATGTCGCGCATCGGTTTCCACAAGGTCGATGACCGCATCTTCCACTTTTCGGACCACGAGTACGGTGCCCTTGTCTGCGATCTGACGGCGCCGGATTGCGAAATCCCGACTGTCTTCACCGACCCGATGGTGCTGAACAGACCCGAGGACCAGCTCGACATGCCGGGAATCCTCGAGCAATCGATGGAACGCGGCGCGAGCAATCCGCATGTCGGCTGGGATGCCGGCCGCCGGGCGAACTGAGAGGAGGACGACATGAACATTCCATCACAATCGATCGGCGGCGAGGCCGTCAGCACCAAGCTCGCCATGCGGATGGAGGATACGATGCAGGCCTTCGCCGTAAGGGCCGCCTGCTTCATGGGCGAGAGGGACGTGCCGTTCTCCGAGGAATTCGACGGGCACGACTTTGGCGCTACGCACGTCATCGCTTATGTCGGCGAGGAGCCGGCCGGGACTGTCCGCATGCGCTGGTTCCACTCGTTCGCCATGCCCGAGCGGCTCGCCGTCATCCAGCGCTTCCGCGGTCACGATATCGGGCAAGTGCTGCTCGAACGGTGCCGCAAGCTTGCTGAAGCGCGCGGCTGCGCCATGCTCTACGTCCACGTGCTCCCGGCTGACACGGGCTATTGGGAGAAGCTCGGCTGGCGCCGCCTGGAGTCCGAAGAGTCGGGCTCGGGCGCCAAGCAGGTCGTGGCGATGGTCAAGGCCGTCGACCCGAGCAAGCCGCTGCCTGAGGCCGAAGCCCCCGAAGCCGTGGTGCTGCGCCCGGAACTGTCCCACGATTCCGCCGGCCGACCCCGGAGCAGCGCCTCAGCCTGATCGTTGGCTGATCGTTGGCCGGGACCGTTGCTGGGGGCGCGCCCCCAG
>RGPT01000340.1 GCA_010032545.1 Alphaproteobacteria bacterium | reverse complement strand
CGGGAGCCGCCGTCGGCTCAGAGCCGCGCCCGCGGGTGCCCAATCCGATCTTGTCAGTGCCTGCCTTGTGGTGCGGGAACCGACAGGCCCGCACGAACTCCCGCACCGCTTCGGCCGACTCGGCCTGGCAGAGCAGGATGCCGTGGACGCCGCGGGCCAGGATCTGGCGGAACTGCCAGGCGTTGAAAGCGACGGTGGGGCCGTCGATGCCGTTCACCGGCGCCTCGACGATGACGGTGGGCGTGCGGTGGCCCGAGTTGGTCGGCCCGCCATCGACCAGCCCGCGCATATAGGCTTCCAGCCCGGTCATGTCGAAGGCGCCGTGCTCCATGCCGACATTGACGTAGTCGGCCCAGGTCCGGGCGTCCTTGCGGCCCTGCTCGTAGGTCAGCACATGGCCGGTGTGCGGGCCGTCGTAATAGATCGCCTGGTCGGCCTCCAGGAGTTCGATGGCCCGGTTGACGCGGTTTGCCACGCGGTTTCCCTCCGTTTGCGCGGGCCCAGCATAGTCCTAGAGTGGCGCCAAAAGGGAGGAAAGCATGACAGGCATTGGACGCAGGCAGGCGCTGGTCGCGGCGATGGGCGTCGCGTTGTCGTCACGAGCTATGGCGCAAAGCGGCTATCCTGATCGCCCCATCCGCCTCGTCGTGCCAGCCGGCGCCGGCGGACCCACTGACGTCGTAGCGCGCATCCTGCAGCCCCACCTCTCGCAGATACTCGGCCAGTCGGTCGTGGTTGAAAACAAGGCGGGTGCCTCGGGCAGCATCGGCACGGCGGGCGTCGCTACTGCCGTGCCGGACGGCTACACGCTGCTCCTCGCGCCGTCGACCAACGCGTTGTTCCCGGCGATCTACGGCAAGAGCCTGACTTATGATCCGGTGAACGCCTTCGCCGGCGTCTCCTATGTCGCGAGCGTGCCCCTCATCATCGTGGTGGCGAAGGACGGCGCCAAGGATCTGCCCGAGCTGATCGCCATGATGAAGAAGGATCCCGACAAGTACTCCTACGCCTCGTCGGGCAATGGCGGCATGATCCACATGGCCGGCTTCCTGTTCATCGAGCGCGCCGGCGTCAAGGCCCTGCACGTGCCCTACCGCGGTTCCGCGCCCGGCATGATCGACACCATCGCTGGCCGCCATGCTTTCCAGGTGGACACGATCGGCTCGTCCAAGGGCTTCATCGACGGCGGCAAGCTGCGCGTGCTGGCGGTGATGGCCGACAAGCGCCTGCCGCAGTTGCCCGACGTGCCGACGGTCGAGGAGGCCGCCGGCTTCAAGCTCGCGATCAACACCTGGTATGTGGCGCAGGCGCCGGCCGCGACGCCGGCTCCAATCGTCGACAGACTCAATGCCGCCTTCAACGAGGCACTGCGCAATCCCGACGTCGTCAGGAGAATGGGCGAGCTCGCCATCGAGCCGATGCAGTCGACGCCGGCGTCCGCCAAGAAATTCTTCGACGAGCAAATGGCGTTCTGGGATCCCATCGTCAAGGCATCGGGCGCCAAACCCGAGTAGCGACCAACCGAGTAGCAACCAACCACGAGGAAGTCATGATCAAGTTCTACTACAACACCGCGCCGAACCCGGCCAAGGTGGCGCTCTGCCTGGAAGAGATGGGCCTGGCTTACGAACTCTTCCCGGTCGACACGCGCAAGGGCGAGCAGCACGCGCCGGCATTCCTGGCGCTCAATCCTAACGGCAAGGTGCCCGTCATCGTCGACGGCGACGCCACCGTCTTCGACAGCAACGCCATCCTGCTCTACCTCGCCGAAAAGACCGGGCAGTTCCTGCCCGGAAAGTCGCTGAAGGAGCGCGGCGAGATGCTGTCTTGGCTGATGTTCGTGGCCTCGGGCATCGGCCCCTATTCTGGCCAGGCCGTCCACTTCAGGAACTTCGCGCCCGAACCGAAGGAATACGCGGTCAATCGCTACACCTTCGAGGCACAACGACACTGGGGCATCCTCGATGCACGGCTGGGCAAGCAGCGCTACATGTGCGGCGAGGCCTACACGATCGTCGACATGGCGGTCTGGGGCTGGTCGCGCCTGATCCCGTTCGTGCTCGGGCCCGATGCGCCCAAGCAGTACCCGAACCTGCAACGCCACCTGGCCGAGATCGGCGCCCGTCCGGCCGCCGTGCGGGCGCTGGCGCTGAAGGACAAGCATGCCTTCAAGACCGAGATGGACGAGGCCGCCCGCCTCGCGATGTTCCCGCATCTCGGCAAGAAGGTGGCCTGACCGAGCGCGAACCTTCGACCTACATCATCCCCGGCGCACCGAGGTCGGTGCCGTCGACCATGCGGCTGTAGCGGAAGGGATGGGGATCGACGATCGGCGGATCTCCGGCAACGAGATCCGCCGCCAGCCGTCCCGCGCCCGGTCCGATGCCGAAGCCGTGTCCGGTGTAGCCGGTGGAGAGGTATAGGCCGGGCACCGCGTCGACGGGCGAAATGACCGGAATGCCGTCCGGCGTGGAATCGATCAGGCCGCCCCACGCGTGCGCGACTTTCAGCCCCTTCAGTTCGGGGTAGTGCTGGCCGAGCGTCGCCAGGCCCTCCTGCACCAGCCGCGGATCTGCGGCGGGATCGAGGATGCGCTGGCGCTCGAAGGGGGAAACGCTGTCGAGCGACCAGTTGGCGAGGCCTTCCGGCCCGTGGAAGAACGAGCGCCCCACGGCGAAGGTGAGGCCCTGGCGGCGCTTCCGGGCGGTCGGCAGGAATTGCCGGGCATAGAGCAGCCCCTGGAGCGAGAGGTCGACGGTGCCGCGTCCGCCCAGGCCCACCGTGTAGCCGCCGTCGAGCCGCCGCCGGATCGTGACGTCGGGGAGGGAAAGGCCGCCGTCCGTCACCTGCGGCGCTTGCGTCGTTGCGAACGATGTCGATCGCACCCCCGCCTGCGGCAGCCTGAGGCCGTGGCGGCGGAACAACAGCGAACTCCAGGCGCCGCCAGCGCAGAGCACGGCTTGGGTGCGAACGATTCCCTGCTCGGTGATGACGCCGGCC
>RGPT01000339.1 GCA_010032545.1 Alphaproteobacteria bacterium | reverse complement strand
AGCAGAAGGTCGCCGAGCTGGTGAAGCTGCCGCCCGGCTACCGGCTTGCGTGGGCCGGCGACTTCGTCAATTTCGAAAGCGCCATCGCCCGCCTCTCGATCGCCGTGCCGATCGCCATCGGCCTCATCCTGCTGCTGCTCTACATGAGCTTCGGTTCGCTCACGGATACGCTGCTGGCGGGTAGTGCCATCCCCATGGCGTTGGTCGGTGGCATCATGGGCCTGTGGCTCTGCGACATGTCGTTCAGCATCTCGGCCGCGATCGGCTTCGTCGCCCTGTTCGGCATCGCCGCCATGAACGGCATCATGGTGCTGGGCTGCTACAACCGGCTGGTCACGGGCGGCCTCGAACGCGACGCCGCGCTTGCCCAGACCTGCGAGCTGCAGATGCGGCCGGTGCTGATGACCTGCACCGCGGCCTGCGTCGGCCTGCTGCCGGCGGGCTTTTCGACCGCCATCGGCAGCCAGGTCCAGCGCCCGCTCGCCATCGTGGTCGTGGGTGGTCTGCTGCTGGCGCCGGTGCTGTTCCTCACCGTATTGCCCGCGGCCATCGGCGTGTTCTCCCGCCGCCGCGCCGCTGAACCCGCGGCCGAGCCTGAGGTCGCCGCCGCGCACTAAATCGCGCAACACTTCTGTAACGCGGGCAGTAGACTGTCGCTCGCAATGAAGAGGCCAATCGGATTTCGCGCGCTGGGGGCGGGCCTGCTCGCCACACTGTTTGTCCGGCCCGGGTAGTGCCTCCGCCGGCGGCAGCTCGCCCTACGGCAATTTCTTCGGCGGCGTGCAGGCCGGCTACGAGTTCCTGTTCCCCTCGCGCGTCATGCTGGGCGTCGAGGCGGACTTCTCCTTCGCCAACTACACGGACCTAGCGCAGACGCTTTCCTACCGCGCCACGCCCAACAACACGGCCGACGAGCAGCTCGAATATCTCGCCACCCTGCGCGGCCGCGCCGGCTACGCCTTCGGCGGCTTCACGCCGTTCGTGACCGGCGGCATTGCCTGGGCCAGCACGCGCTATTCCAACACCAACCTCACCACCGGCAACGAGGCCGCCTACCCCAGCAACATCCGCCTGGGCTGGGTGCTGGGCGCCGGCATCGACTACCGGCTCGACCAGCGCTGGTCGGCGCGCGCCGAGTATCTCTACACCGCGCTGCCGCTCACCGGTTTCACCTTCGGCACCGGCGGCCGCTACGATTCGCAGTACGACCTCAACCGCGTGCGCCTCGGTCTCAACTACCGCTTCGGCCAGGCCGATGATGGCAAGAGCATCACCGACGGCAGCGGCGCGCTCGGCGACCGCGGCCCCGGCACCTGGGAGATCCACGGCCAGTCGACATTCATCTACCAGGGCTACGGCGCCATCCCTGCCGCCTACACCGGCGCCAACAGCCTGCCCGCCGGCGGCCAGGCGCGCGAGACCTGGACCGGCTCGGTGTTCCTCGGTGTCCGCCTTTGGCAGGGCGGCGAGCTCTACTACAACCCCGAGCTGCTGCAGGGCTTCGGCGTTGCCAACACCACCGGCGCCGGCGCCTATCCCAACGGCGAGGCGCAGAAGTCGAACTTCCCCTACCCGCGCTACAACACCTCGCGCCTGTTCCTGCGCCAGGAGTTCGGCCTAGGCGGCGAGCGCGAGAAGATCGAGAGCGACTACGGCCAGCTCGCGGGCGAGAAGGACGTTTCGCGCGTCACGGTCCAGATCGGCAAGTATTCGGTAAAGGACCTGTTCGACGGCAACAGCTACGCCGAGGATCCGCGTGTCGACTTTCTCAATTGGGCGATGTGGGCCTCGGCCGCCTTCGACTATCCCGCCGATCGCCTCGGCCTCACCTGGGGCCTGACTGCGGAGATCAACCAGAAGAGCTGGGCGGCCCGCGCCGGATACTTCCTGGTCGGCAACGAACCCAATGCCAATACCTACGACCTCGCCCTGCTGACGCGCGGCGGCTATGTCGGCGAGCTGGAACTGCGCTACAATCCCTACGAACGGCCCGGCATCGCCCGTCTCGGCACCTGGCTCACCACCACCTATTCGGGCTCCTACAGCCAGGCCGTATCGCTGGCGGCGCTGACGCCGGGCCTCAACGCCAACGACACCATCGCCCAGACGCGGCAGACCCGCACCAAGTATGGCTTCTACGTCAACCTCGAGCAGGAGCTGACGGACTCGATCGGCGCCTTCGGCCGCTTCAGCTGGAACAACGGCCAGAACGAAATCAGTGCCTTCACCGATGTCGATCTCGCCGTGTCGCTCGGCCTCTCGATCAAGGGTACTTGGTGGAACCGGCCGAACGATCGCATCGGTATCGGCGGCGCCATGACCTCGATCTCGGCCAATCACGCGAGCTACCTCGCCAACGGCGGCCTGGGCGTCCTGGTCGGCGACGGGGCGCTCAGTTACGGCGCCGAGAACCTGATCGAGGCCTACTACGCCTTCCAGGTCTTCAAGGGTCTGGTCGCCACCGCCGACTACCAGTTCCTCAACAATCCCGGCTACAACACGGTCCGCGGCCCGGCTCACTTCTTCAGCGGCCGCCTCCGGGCGAGTTTCTAACCCCGCGCTAAAACACCTTCGTCACGCCCAGGATGAAGCGGCCCTGGCAGTTGGTTGTGTTGCCGCAGCCGGCGATGTCGATGCTGGTGTCGGTGTAGGCCACGGTGATGTCGACGCCATAGGCACTCACCACCATGCCTGCTCCCCAGAACCAGTAGTCGGGACTGGGGATGCCGTACTGCAGGAAACGCTCGGCCGACTGGTTGCCGACGGTGCGCCGGCGGACATTATCGAACGCTATTTCCAGGCGGAGGAGGTGCAGGATCAAACGGTGGATCTGACCGTAAAGCGTCGGGAATATGAACTGCGGCGCAAGGCCGTGATGCGCTCCGGGCGGCTGGTTGAAAATGGCGTTGGGGTTCCGTGGAAGGTTCCTTTTGGTGCGCCGTTTGAGATCGAGTTGGAGGTTGAGCTGACTGAGGCGGTGGATGACTTCGCGATGGGCATCGCCCTGCCAGTTGCGCCAGGCGATCGTG
>RGPT01000338.1 GCA_010032545.1 Alphaproteobacteria bacterium | reverse complement strand
GCCGCTGCGCGCGTGCTGGGGCGCGATCCGGCCGGGTTGCGGCGGCAGAACCTGATCGCCGCGTTCCCGCACAAGACCGCGATGGGGATGGCGATCGACTCGGGCGACTTCGCGGCCAACCTCGACGCCGCCGTGGCGCGCGCCGACACCGGGGGCTTCGAGGCACGCCGTGCGGCGGCCAAGGCGCGCGGCCGGCTGCGCGGCATCGGCATCGGTTGCTTCCTCGAGACATCGCGCGGGGCACCCAACGAAGGCGCTGAAGTGCGCTTCGAACGGGACGGGACGGTGACCATCGCGCTCGGCACGGAATCCAACGGGCAGGGTCACGAGACGTCCTTCGCGCAGATCGCCGCCCAGCATCTCGGCCTGCCGATCACGGCCTTCCGCTACGTGCAGGCCGACACGCGTCAGGTCAGAAGCGGCGCAGGCCATGGCGGCGCGCGCTCGATGCACATGGGCGGTGCGGCACTGGTGAAGGCGATGGATGCCGCGCTCGCGAAGGCGCGGCGGCTGGCGGCACATCTCCTGCAGGCGTCGGGGGATGACCTCGACTACGACAAGGGCCGTTTCATCGTGCGTGGCACAAACCGCGGCATCGGCCTCTCCGAACTGGCGAGGAGCGCCCAGGATGCCGCCAACCTGCCTGAAGGCATGTCGCCCGAAGCCGGCAAGGGCCTCGGCGAGCACGTGCTGAACGTCACGGATGTCTTTACCTTCCCCAGCGGCTGCCATGTGGCCGAAGTCGAGATCGATCCGGAGACCGGTGGGTGCGAGCTGCTGCGCTACACCGCGGTCGACGACTACGGCCGGCTCATCAATCCGATGCTGACCGAGGGCCAGGTGCAGGGCGGCGTCGCCCAGGGCATCGGCCAGGCGATGATGGAGCACACCGTCTACGACAAGGAGTCGGGCCAGTTGCTCAGTGGTTCGCTGATGGACTACGCATTGCCGCGTGCCGACGATCTGCCCGCCTTCGACATCGTCCTGATCGAGCGGCCGACGGCGGCCAATCCTCTGGGAGTCAAGGGTTCGGGACAGGCAGGCTGCATCGGCGCCCCACAGACGATCATGGCCGCCGTCCTCGATGCGTTGCGGCCGGCGGGCGTCACGGCGCTCGACATGCCGGCGACGCCCGAGCGCATCTGGCGTGCGCTAACCCACCGTCACCGGTGAGAAGTCGACGTACCAGCTCTTGGGATGGACGTAACCCTTGACCTTGCCCGAGATCGCGTTCGGCCAAACGTCATGCACCACCCAGACGAACACCGCCTCGTCGACCATGCGCGTGTTGATCCTGGCCAGCACCTTGTCCAGTGCCGCGGGGTCGGCCGTCGTGCGGGCCTCGGCGCAAAGCTTGTCGAATTCGGGATCGTTGATGTAGCCCCAGTTCGAGCCCCTGGGCGGCACCATCTGGCTGTCGACGAAGCGCATGAAGGCGTTATGCGGGTCCATCGTGTTCCAGCTCACGTTGATGGCGCCGAACTGGCTGCCCTCCGGTGACTTGGCACCCTGGCGCATCATGTTCAGGAGGGCGTTCCAATCCATCACCTGGAATTCCATGTCGATGCCGATCTCGGCGAACTGCTGCTGGATGAACTCGTTCATGATCAGCGGGTACATCTGCCCCGAGCCCGATGTCGAGATTGCCACCTTGGTCTTTAGCCGCTTCTGCGGCCCGTAACCCGCCTCGGCCATCAGCTTCTTCGCCTCGGCCGGATCGTAGCGGATCTTGAAGGTGGGATTGCCGAACCAGGGATTGTCGGCTGGCACGCAACCCACCGCCGGCGCGGCGAGACCGCCGAGAAGCTTCACCATCGCGTCGCGGTCGATCGCGAGATTCATCGCCTTGCGCACCCGGATGTCGGCGGTGGGCTGGCCTGGCAGCAGATTCAAAGTGTAGGGCCACATGTGCGGGATGGCGTTGGTCTCGATCTTGCAGCCGCCGGCGCGCAGCTTGTCGAGCGAATCGGGGGCGGGTGCCTCGATCCAGTCGACACGGCCCGAGAGCAGCGCCGCTGTCCGCGTCGAGACATCGGGGATCGGCAGCAGGACCAGGCGCTCGCTCTTGGGAATGCGGTCCTTGTTCCAGTAGCCGGTGTTGCGTTCGAGTTCGGCGCGTTCGCGCGGCGTCCAAGCCTTCATCTTCCACGGGCCGGTCCCCGAAGGGGACTTCCTGTAGGCCTGCCAATCGCGCCCGACCTTCTCGAAGTTGGCGGGACTGGCGATCGGCACGCGGTTGAGCAGCGACGGCATGATCGTGTCGACGCCCTTGGTCTGCAGCTCGACCTTGTAGTCGTCGATCTTGCGATAGCCGACGAGCGGCCACAGCGAGGCGATCAGCACGCTGCGGCCCAGTCGATCGAAGGCGGGCGACTTGTCGTTAAGCGCCCGCTCGAGGGTGAAAATCACCGCATCGGCGTTGAAGTCCGAGCCGTCGTGGAATTTCACGCCCTGGCGCAGTTCGAAGATCCACTTCGTCGGATCGGCCGGGTCGTGGGCCCACTTGGTGGCGAGGCCGGGCACCAGCTTGGCGGGCTCCGTGGCCGAGGACAGGTCCCACGCCACCAGCGGGTCGTAGAGCGTGTAGCCCATGAAGCGGATGCCCTCGGTGCCCTGGTCGGGCGCGCCGTCGGTGGCCGGGATATCTGCCACTGTCATGGCGATGCGCAGGGTCGAGGGCTGTTGCGCCGCGGCGGGGCGCGTGAATGTCGAGGCGGCGAGGGGCAGGGCGGCACTGGCGAGCAGGGTGGCGCGACGGGTGATCATGCGGAACCTCCTGAGTTCCGTTGCACGAAGCAGGAAGCGCGCCAGCATTTGGGCGGCATGCTTCTTGCTGCCATGATCGCACTCATGTCCGCTCCCAATACCCTTACCGCCACCGAACTCGCCCGAAAGGTCGACGCCGGCACGCTCACGGCCGAAGCCATCGTGCGCGCCCATCTCGACCGCATCGACAGCCGCGACGGCGACGTGCTCGCGTGGTCGCATCTTGCCCGCGATGCTGCCCTCGAACGTGCCAGGGTGCTCGATCGCGGCCCACGCCAGGGGC
>RGPT01000337.1 GCA_010032545.1 Alphaproteobacteria bacterium | reverse complement strand
CCTATTCGCTGCTGCAGGCGACGACGGGCCTGCGCCTGCAGGACACGCTCGGCCTCACGCCGGAAGCAGCGGTGGGACGCGCCGGTGCGACGCTGACGGCGACCGCCCTCACCATGGTTTTTGCCCAGGGCATCCTCGTCGGCCGCCTCGGGTGGCCGCCGTACCGGCTGCTGGCCGCGGGCGCCGCGCTCGCGCTGGCAGCCATGCTGGGACTGGTCTTCGCGCCGAACTATCCGGTGTTTCTGGCGGCGATGGCAACGCTCGGCCTCGGCCTCGGGCTCCTGCTGCCCGGCAATCTCGCCGCCCTCAGTCTCGCCACCGGGGTCGGCGCACAAGGCAAGGTAGCGGGCATCAATGCCATCGGCCATGGGCTCGGCCTGGTGCTGGGACCCATCCTCGGCACCGCCCTGTACCAGAAGACTCCCGTCGCGCCGGCGCTCGGGGGAACCATCCTGATCGCCGGCATCTGCCTGCTGACGGCGATCATCGCGGCACGTCACACGACTGCTCGAGGCAAGACTGCTTAGGAAATGAGGCTAAAGCGATGGCAAAGTTCACTCAGCACTGGGCGTCCGACTACGATGAGAGGATCGTCCGCCTGATCCCCGGCTACGGCACACTTCACGAGATCGCGTCCTGCGTATTGGCCGCGCAGTTGCAGGGCGTCGCTGGGGAGATCGACGTCCTCGTCGCTGGCGCGGGCACCGGGCGGGAACTGGACGATCTCGCGGCGCGCGATCCGCAATGGCGCTTCACCGCCGTCGATTCCTCTCAGCCCATGCTCGACAACGCGCACGCGCGAGCCACCGCCGGCAACTACATCGACCGCGCGGCGTTCCATGCCATGGACCTGCAGGCGTACCGGACCCAAACGCCGCATGCGGCAGCCTTGGCCATCCTGGTCATGCACTTCCTTGCCGACGACGACGCCCGCCTGGTGTTTCTGCGGACGCTGGCGCAGGCGCTGCGGCCCGGCGCGCCGCTGCTGCTGTTCGACTACGCCGGCGACGTGCAGGTGTTTCATGCAGCCTATCGCCAGTGGGCCTACGCCCGTGGCCTCGACGAAGAGGCGGTAAAGACGATGTTCCAGAGACTGTCGGCAAACTTCCATCCGATAAGCGAACCTGAGCTCGCAGCGTTGCTCTCAGAGGCAGACTTCGGTACGCCGACCCGGTTCTTTCAGGCCCTGGGATACAGCGCCTACGTCACGCGACGGAATTGAGATCGGCAGGACGTCACCGGCGCCCGGTGCCGTCTGCGGCTGGACCGCGGCGGCGAATCACCGGGGTGCGGCGCCATGAGAATGCTGATCGGGGCGTTCCTGCTGGGCGCCCTCCTGGCCGCCCCCGCGGGTGCCGGCCCGTTCCCCGGCGTCGTGCAGCTCCATGGCTGCGGCGGGCACGGGCCGCGCGAGGCGGAGGACGCGGCCGACGCGCGTTTCGTGGCGCTCAGCTATGTACTGAAAATCATCGACAGCTTCGGTCCCCGCAGCATCAAGGAACGTTGCGGCGCCAACTGCTGGGCTGCTCCCGTCGACCGGGTGGTGGATGCTTACGGTGTGCTCGCCTGACTGGCCGGACAGCCCTTCGTTGCCCTCACGCGCATCGCTCTGCCCGACTACTCCCAGGGCGCCGTTGTCGCACTCTCGCCTTGTCGAATGGCGGCGAGGGCGCGCTACTACAGCTGGCGATCTATCCCCGGACCCATCACGCCTTCAATGCAGTGAGCCTGCGCGACAGGCCGCTGACCTACCCAGGCCATCGCCTCGAATACAACGAGGTCGCCGACCGCGCGCCTTGAGCCGAGACGGTGGAGGCTCTGCATCAGGCGTTCGGAGATGCTCCAACAGCACTGCGGCCTACTTGCGGACCAGCTTCGCGTCGAACTTGCAGTAGCCGTCGAGGATGATTCGGCTCTCGCCGTCCTTGATCGTTCCCTTCACATCCATCGAGTTGCCGCCGTCGAGCTTGGCCTTGGTCTTGATCGCGCCGCCCTGGCCAAGGGCTGCCTCGAAGTGGCGCTCTGGCCGGCCCTCCTGCTGGAACCGGCCCTTCACTGCCGTACCCTCGACCGTGACATCGACCGTCATCTTGTAGCCCGTGCACTTGCCCGAGCCCTGGCCCGCGCCTGTCCAGCTGTAGGTCGCCTGCTGGGCGAGTGCCGCCCCCGCCATCGCCAGAATCGCCGCCGTCGCCACCGAAAGAATCCTCAGCATCGCAGCCTCCCTGGCCGGCCGATCTTCCACAGCGTGTCAGCTGGAGGCTGTACCGTCGGGCATGATCGCGACCGTCGCGCACGACCCTAACCGATCGCCGCCCGGGATACGCGCCCTTCCGGCGCTTACTGTCGCAACGCCACTGCAGGCATCTGCAGGTCGCCGCCGCGCATCAGACTGGCGACATTGCGGGCATTGAAAAGGCTGCGCGCCGGCGCCGATCCGGCCAGCACGTTCATGAGCTGCTGCGTGAGCTCGGGCCGGCTCGCGATCCGGGCGTACAGCGGCACCAGGGCGGCCGGGTCTTTCAGCGACGCGGCCTGCAGCGTGTAGTCGAACGCGGCCGACGTCTTCTCCGCAAGCGTGCGCTCATAGTCCGCGAGCGCCTCGGAGAGGTTGTCCGCCAAGCCGGTGTCGAGGGCGCAGGCCAGCAACTCGGCGCCCAGAAAGGCATCTCCGATGCCCATGCCGGTGAGGGGATCGCGATGATAGGCCGCATCGCCCACCAGCGCCCAGCCCTCGCCGTGGCATTGCCGGAAGTGGTTGGGCAGCTTGTGGGTGCCCCTGAAGGGCGACATGCGGCGACCGGCGTCGAGGCGGGCGCGGGTTGCCTCGTCGAGCCCGCCCAGGTAGCGCGCCTCGACATTGGCGCGATAGTCGGGCCATTCGTCGCTCGACCGGCCGACCCACACGCAGGTCTGGCCGTCGTGCGTCGGGAAGACCAGGACGTCGCGGCCCTCGCGAATATAGAATTCGACGCCGTCCACCGGCACATCAGACCAATAGGCATAGTAGCCGCAGGTGAGTGCCGGATGGGATCTCAGGAACGTGGCACCTGCCGCGCGCGCGACAGCGTCCAGTCAGGGCGGTTGGCGATCATGGTCCGCGACACCGGCGTGGGCATG
>RGPT01000336.1 GCA_010032545.1 Alphaproteobacteria bacterium | reverse complement strand
GGACGATGATCACGTCCTCGCCGTTCTTCCAGTTTACCGGTGTCGCCACCTGGTGCTTGGCCGTGAGCTGGCAGCTCTCGAGCAGGCGCAGCACTTCGTCGAAGTTGCGGCCGGTGCTCATCGGATAGGTGAGCATCGCCTTGATCTTCTTGTCGGGGCCGATGATGAACACCGAACGCACCGTGGCGTTGTCTGCCGCTGTGCGGCCTTCCGAGGTTGTGCCGGCGCCTTCGGGAAGCATGTCGTAGGCGGTGGCGACCTTGAGCTCGGGATCGCCGATCATCGGATAGGTGACGGCGTGGCCCTGGGTCTCCTCGATGTCCTTGGCCCACTTGGCGTGATTGCTCACCGGATCGACCGAGAGGCCGATGATCTTGGTGTTGAGCTTGTCGAACCTGGGCTTCAACCCGGCCATGTAGCCGAGCTCGGTGGTGCAGACCGGCGTGAAATCCTTGGGATGCGAGAACAGGATCGCCCAGCCGTCGCCGATCCACTTGTGGAACTCGATCGGGCCCTGGGTCGTCTCGGCCTTGAAATCCGGCGCGGTGGAATTGATGCGAAGCGTCATGGAAATCCTCCTATTGCGGGGCGTAACTCAACT
This sequence comes from Alphaproteobacteria bacterium, assembly GCA_010032545.1. GTDB lineage: Bacteria > Pseudomonadota > Alphaproteobacteria > Reyranellales > Reyranellaceae > Reyranella. Next base: position 2,610 of record RGPT01000336.1, on the reverse strand, counting down.
CTTCTGCGCGCCCGGGTCAAGCCTTGGCAGGAATCCAGCTCATGAGGCCCAATCCACCATCAACTTCTACTGTCGTCCCCACCAGATAGCGGCCAAATCTTTCCGACAGGATGGCGACCGCGACCTGCGCGATGTCGTCCGGCGTGCCGGCCCGACCGAGAGGGATCTGGGCGACGAGGGCGCCGAGATCGTCGGCGACGAAGCCACCGCCCGGGATGGCGCCGGGCGCAATCGCATTCACGCGGATGCCATCGGGTGCCAGCACGCGGGCGAGCTCCTTCATCACCATCGTCATGCCGGCCTTCGAGGCGCTGTAGTGTGGCAGGTTGCGCGCGGTGTCGCGATGCTGCGAGGTAATCAGCAGGATGCGGCCCCTGATCCCTTTGTCGCGCATGTGGCGGCCGGCCTCGCGCGCGAGGAAGAAGCCCGAGCGCAGGTTGATGTCGACCATCGTGTCCCACGTCTCCTCGCTCACCGACAGGGGGGTGTCGACCTCGCGGCGGCGCGGGCTCGCGGCATGGACGAACAGCGAGATGGTGCCAAGCTTTTTCACCGCTCCGCCCAGAAGGCCTTTCCAGCCGCCGGGCTGCGAGAGGTCGGCGGCCAGGAAATCGATCCCGTCCCCGGGCGGCGGCGCCACGATGTCACTGCCGAGAACGGTGGCGCCCTCGGCGAGAAGGGCCTTGGCGATGCCGCGGCCGATGCCGCCGGCGCAGCCGGTGATCAGGGCGCGCTCGCCCTCCAGAAGTTTCATGCTCATGGTCGCCATGCTAGCAGGGGAGCCATGGCGGCCAAGACAAGACTTGATGTAGCGCTGGTCGAACGCGGGCTGGCGGAGACACGCGCCGCGGCCCAGCGTCTGGTCATGGCCGGGCTCGTTTTCTCCGGCGAGCGCCGCCTGGAGAAAGCGGGGCAGGGCGTGGCGCCCGATACCGCGCTCGAAGTCCGTGGCCAGCCGCATCCCTACGTCTCGCGCGGCGGTCTCAAGCTTGCGAAAGCGCTGGATCACTTCGCCCTTCCGGTCGCGGGGCGGATCGCGCTCGATGTCGGCGCCTCGACCGGCGGCTTCACCGACTGCCTGCTGCAGCGCGGCGCGGCCCGGGTCTACGCCGTGGACGTCGGCACCAATCAGCTTGCCTGGAAGTTGCGCTCCGATCCGCGCGTCGTTTCCATCGAAAAGACCAACATGCGCGACGTGAAGCGCGCTCTCATCCCGGAGCCAGTCGAGCTGATCGTTTGCGACGCTTCATTCATCGGGCTGCGCACCGTGCTGCCGGCGGCACTCGCACTCGCGGCACCAGGAGCTCATCTCGCTGCGTTGATCAAGCCGCAGTTCGAAGTCGGCAAGGGTCGCGTCGGCAAGGGTGGTATCGTGCGCGAGCCGGCGCTGCATGTAGAAGTTTGCGGCACCGTCTCCGACTGGCTTGGCGCGCAGCCGGGCTGGCGTGTGTTGGGAGTCGTCGAAAGCCCCATCACAGGGGCCGAGGGCAACAAGGAGTTTCTGATATCCGCTCAATTGTCATCCTGAGCGAAGCGAAGGATTACAGTGGTGGCGTCAGCGAAACGCGCGACTCACTCGGAACTTGTTGTTGTCGGCCAGAGTCTCGAACGAGGCGAAGTGCGCGTTCAATAACGGTTCGTACGGCAGGCCGCGATTGGCGACCATGTAGAAGTGTCCGCCGGGCCGGAGCGCGCGCGCCGCGGCCTCGATGAAGCCTTGGCCCAGCGTCGGATCGGCGGCGCGCCCGGCATGGAAGGGCGGATTGCAGATGACGGCATCGTAGGTCGTGGGCGCGCGTTCGGCGATCAGATCGAGCCAGTGAGCTTTCGCGCGAGGATCCGAGACGTTGGCACGGGCCGCCTCGACGGCGCGATGCTCGGCGTCGATCATGTCCAGTCGCGTGACGCCGGGGCAACGGTCAAGGAGACTGTGCGAGAGATAGCCCCAACCGCAGCCGAAGTCGGCGACTGTGCCGGCGATATCGCCAGGCAGATATCGGGCGAGGAGGGCAGAACCGTCGTCGACGCGATCCCAGCAGAAGATGCCGGGCTGACTCAACCAGGGGCCGGCGCCCACCGGCTGCAGCCCTGCAAGGCCGCGCCAATAGTCGGGCGGCGCGCGCTCGCCCTTGTCGAGCCAGAAGACGCGGCAATGGAACTTCGACGCGTGGTCGACGAGGCCGAACGCCTTGCCGACGTGCTTCTCGAGGCTGGCGGCACCATCGTCGTTGGCGCCGGCCGAGACCAGCTGGCCGCCGGGGGCCAGCAACGCCCAGGCGCGCGCGATATTGGCGAAGTTCTCTTCCTTGTGCTTGGTCAGCAGGACAAGGCCCAGTTCATAGGCGCCGCCCTCGAGGCGTGGAACGACCGACCAGCCGGCCGCCTTCAGTCGCAGAAAGTCGGGCCGAAACGACTGTTCGGCATCGATGTCCTTGAAGGGAAGCGCCTCGGCTCGCAGCAGGAACGCCCGCCTCCCTCTAGCAGTCGGCGCTGCGATCGCGCCTGTCTCAAAGACGTGGGCGAGGGCGCGTCCGGCCTCACTCATGAAATTGTGCTCACGGAACCAGAACAGCCCGCCCCATGATCAGGCCCTTGCGCAGTTCCTGCAGC
>RGPT01000335.1 GCA_010032545.1 Alphaproteobacteria bacterium | reverse complement strand
CGCCGCCGAGGCCCAAACCGAATTCACCGTCGTCCTGAAGGATGCCGGCGCGAACAAGATCGGTGTCATCAAGGAAGTCCGCGCCATCACCGGCCTGGGCCTCAAGGAAGCCAAGGACCTCGTCGAAGGCGCGCCCAAGAACGTCAAGGAAAACGCGCCCAAGGCCGAGGCCGAGGAAATCAAGAAGAAGCTCGAGGCCGCTGGCGCCAAGATCGAGCTCAAGTAAGCCTGCTTGGCGTTTTTATCCGCACTTCTTCCGTTTAAGACGGGACAGGCCGCGCCCGCGCTCGGCCTGTCCTTTGGTTTTTTCCGTTTCGGTTCTTTCGTTTGATTCGCGCGCCGCACTCCGAGTGCGCCGCGCCGCTCCTTCTCCGCCTCCAAATCTTCACTGGGAACTCTCATGGCCGACCGCACACACTCTGAACGCATCAACTTCGGCAAGCTTCGCGAAGTCATCCAGCCGCCGAACCTCATCGAGATTCAGATCACGTCCTATCTCGACTTCCTGCAGAAGGGCATTCCCGAGAAGCAGCGCAAGCCCCAGGGCCTCGAGGCCGTGTTCCGCGAGGTGTTCCCGATCCTGAGCTATGACGAGCGGCTGACGCTCGAGTACGTTTCCTACAATCTCGGCGATCCGAAGAACACCGAGCTCGAGTGCCTCCGCGAGGGCATCACCTACTCGGTGCCGCTCTATGTGAAGCTTCGCCTCCGCGAGGAGGACTTCATCAAGGACGAGGATATTTACATGGGTGAAATCCCGATGGTGACCGAGCGCGGCTCGTTCATCATCAACGGCGCCGAGCGCGTCGTCGTTTCCCAGCTCCACCGCTCCCCGGGCATCGCCTTCGAGGTGACCCCGCACCCGAACGGCAAGCCGCTGCACTCGTTCCGCATCATCCCGGACCGCGGCACCTGGCTGGAAGTGCAGTTCGACAACAACGACCTGCTGTATGTCTATCTCGACCGCCGCCGCCGTCGCCGGAAGTTCCTGATCACGACGATGCTCCGGGCGATCGGCTACTCGAGCGACATCGATCTCATCCTGCTCTACGATCGCGACGCCGCAGCACTTGCCGGCAACGACCAGGTCTCGCGCCACTTCGTGCGCGGTGCCCGCTTGCTCGTGCAGTTGATGTCGGAGACGTCGGCCGACGGCTACATCTTCAGAACCGATCTGCGGCTGCGTCCCGACCCCGGCTCGACGCCGCTCGCCATGTCGGTCCAGGCGGCCGAACTCTACTACGAGAGCGTCGGCCAGAACTGGGAGCGGGCAGCGATGATCAAGGCCCATCCGGTGGCCGGTAACACGGCCGTCGGCGAGGCGTTCCTGGCCGGACTGCGCCCCTACATCTGGCGCAAGCATCTCGACTTCGCCGCCATCCACGATATCCATTCGATCAAGCGCCAGATCGACGCCCATCGCGGCGGCGGTACGGTCAAGGTCTTTGGCCACAACGTGAAACTCGGGCGCGGTGGCATCCGCGAGATCGAGTTCTTCGCCCAGACCCAGCAGCTCATCTTCGGCGGGCGCGATCAATCGCTTCGGCTGCGCGGCACGTGCGAGACGATCCGGGCGCTGTCCGCGACCGGCCACGTCACATCAGTGGCGGCCGAGGAATTGATCGAGGCCTATGGCTTCCTGCGCCGGGTCGAGCATCGCCTGCAGATGGTCGACGACCGCCAGACCCACAGCGTGCCGGCCGACGAAGCGGGCGTGGCCGCGATCGCCACCTTCCTGGGCTACGTCGATTCGGCCGCGTTCCAGGACGCCCTGCTCCAGCGGCTGCGCTGCGTCGAAGGCCACTATGCCCGCCTTTTCGAGGAGGCGGCGAGTCTGGCCGGCCCGGGCGGCAATCTGGTCTTCACCGGCACCGACGACGATCCAGGCACGCTCGAATCGCTCGGTGCCCTTGGCTTCCGAGATCCGTCGGCCGCAGCCGGCATCGTCCGGCGTTGGCACCACGGCCGCTATCGCGCTACCGCAACCGCCCGGGCACGCGAGCTGCTGACCGAGCTGATGCCGGGTTTGCTGAAGGAGCTTGGGGCCACGGCCGCGCCCGACCAGGCGCTTCTGAACCTCGACCTCTTCCTGCAAAACCTGCCGGCGGGCGTCCAGCTCTTCTCCCTGTTCAAGGCCAATCCGGCCCTGCTCGAGCTGGTGGCCGCGATCATGGGCAGCGCGCCGGGCCTCGCAGGCCATCTAGCGCGCCGTACCATCCTGCTTGATTCGGTCCTCTCGCCCGACTTCTATCGGCCTCTCCCGGCAGTCGAGGAGCTGGCCGCCGACCTCGCCGGCGTGCTGGGCCGCGTCGATCACGAGCAGGACATCCTCGATCTGGCCCGGCGCTGGGCCAACGACCGGCGTTTCCAGATCGGAGTGCAGCAGCTGAAGCACATCGCCCGGCCGGCACAGGCGGGCCTTGCCTACGCCGACGTCGCCGCCGCCACCATCTCTGCCCTCTGCGACCGGATCGAGCAGCGCTTCTCCGACACCCACGGCGGCTTCCGCGGCCAGCGCCTGGCGGTGCTGGGCCTGGGCAAGCTCGGCAGCCGCGAGATGTCGGCCACATCCGACCTCGACCTCATCTTTGTCTATGACATTCCACCCGATCTCGAGGCGTCGGACGGGCCGCAGCCGCTGTCGCCGATTCAGTACTACACCCGGCTGAGCCAGAAGATCGTGACGGCGCTCACCGCTCACACCAACGAAGGCGCACTCTACGAGGTCGACATGCGGCTGCGCCCGTCGGGCCGCGCCGGTCCGCTCGCCAATTCGCTCGAAGGCTTCGAGACCTATCACGCCCAGTCGGCCTGGAATTGGGAGCACATGGCGCTGACCCGCGCCCGCGTGATCCATGGCCCACCGGGTCTGGTCGACCGCCTGGCCGGCATCATCAAGACGACGCTCTGCCGACCGCGCGACCCCGATGCCCTGGTGCGCGACGTGGCCGACATGCGCGACCGTATTGCCCGCCACGCTCCGGCCAGGAGTGCCTGGGACTTCAAGCATCTGCCGGGCGGCCTGTTCGACATCGACTTCGTCGCTCAATATCTGGCGCTGCGCCACGCCGCGGCGCGGCCCGACCTGCTCGACCCGCATCCGGCCGAGATGCTGCGCCGGACCGCTGCCGCCGGCCTGATCGCGCACGACGACGGCGATCGGCTGCGCGCCACCCGCACGCTGCTGTCGGACGTGCAGAGCCTGCTGCGACTTACCCTCGACGGCGACGAAGCCGAATTCGACGAGGCCAAGGCACCCGAAGGCCAACG
>RGPT01000334.1 GCA_010032545.1 Alphaproteobacteria bacterium | reverse complement strand
AAGTTGGCCGGCGCCGAGCCGTAGAGCTTGATGATGTCCATGGTGGCCATGGCCAGGCCCGCGCCGTTCACCATGCAGCCGATCTCGCCGTCGAGCTTCACGTAGTTGAGCGCGTACTTGCCGGCTTCGGTCTCGGCCGGATCCTCCTCGTCGAGGTCGCGCAGCGCCTCCAGCTCGGCGTGCCGGTAGAGCGCGTTGTCGTCGAAGGTCATCTTGGCGTCGAGCGCGATCACCTCGCCCCCCGCCGTGACCACGAGCGGGTTGATCTCGATCAGCGCGCAGTCGAGTTCGGTGAAGGCCCGGTAAAGGTTGCCGATCAGCGCCACGAAGGCGCCCACCTGCTTGCCGGAAAGCCCAAGGGCGAAGGCAAGCTTGCGGCCCTGGTAGCCCTGGAAGCCGGCTGCGGGGTCGATCGTCTGCGTGACGATCTTCTCGGGCGTCTCGTGCGCCACCGTTTCGATGTCCATGCCGCCTTCGGTCGAGGCGACGACGGCGACCCGGCTTGCGGTGCGGTCGACGAGCATCGAGATATAGAGCTCGCGCTTGATGTCGCAGCCTTCCTCGATATAGAGGCGCTTGACCGTCTTGCCGACAGGTCCGGTCTGCTTGGTGACCAGTTCGTGGCCAAGCATGGCGGCGGCGTTAGCGCCGACCTCGTCGACGGACTTGGCGAGGCGCACGCCCCCCTTGCCGCCGGGATCGTTCTTGAACCAGCCCTTGCCCCGACCACCGGCATGAATCTGGGACTTCACGACGGTGACCGGCTTGCCCAATTTTCGGGCAACGTCCATGGCCTCGTCCTTGGTATAGGCGACGCCACCCTTGAGGAGGGGGACGGCGTACTTGGCCAGCAGGATTTTGGCCTGATACTCGTGGATGTTCATGGAGTCCTATCGCTCTGCTATGCAATGCAAGAAGCGTGCAAAACAAGTTGGTTGTAATACGCAACTAACCAATGGCTGCGGCACTTTATGGACGCCATAGCGCATTGGCAACGACGGACTGATGATGGTTTTGAGTCCTTCGACCAAAGTCTAGGGCCGCCCCGATCAGGCGCGGCCCACGATCTTGTTGGTGGCGTCGATCAGCGACCGGACGGCAGCCACCGACTTGTCGAACATCGCCTTTTCCTCGGCGTTGAACTCGACCTCGACGATGCGCTCCACGCCCTTGGCGCCGATCACGACCGGCACGCCGATGTAGAGACCCTTCACGCCATATTCGCCGTTCAGCATGGCGGCGCAGGGGATCATGCGCTTCTTGTCCTTGAGGTAGGATTCGGCCATCGCGATGGCCGACGCAGCCGGCGCATAGAAGGCCGAGCCGGTCTTGAGGTGGGCGACGATCTCGGCGCCGCCGTCGCGGGTGCGCTGAACGATCTGCTCGAGCCGCTCCTTGGTGGTCCAGCCCATGTCGACCAGGTCGTGCAGGGAGATGCCGCCGACCGTCGAATAACGCAGCAGCGGCACCATCGTGTCGCCGTGGCCGCCCAGCACGAAGGCCGTCACGTCCTCGACCGAGACATTGAACTCCTCGGCGAGGAACAGGCGGAAGCGGGCGCTGTCGAGGACACCCGCCATGCCGACGACACGCGCTGGCGGGAAGCCGGTGACTTCCTGCATCAGCCCGACCATGGCGTCGAGCGGGTTGGTGATGACGATGACAAAGGCTTCGGGAGCGTGGGCCTTGATGCCCTTGCCCACCGAGTCGATCACCTTGGCATTGATGCCGACCAGGTCGTCACGGGTCATGCCGGGCTTGCGCGGGACACCGGCGGTCACGATGACGACGTCGGCGCCCTCGATGTCCTTGTAGTCCGACGTGCCACTGTATTTCGCATCGAAGCCCTCGACCGGGCTGAGCTGGGCAATGTCGAGGGCCTTGCCCTTGGCAACACCCTCGGCGGCGGGGACGTCGAACAGGACGATATCGCCCAGTTCCTTCTGGCCGGCGAGCAGCGCCAGGGTGCCGCCAATCTGTCCGGCGCCGATCAGCGCGATCTTCTTGCGAGCCATGCGAAAACTCCCGTTCGTGAAGGCGGCGCGTGGTAGCGCGATTCGCCCCGACCGGCAAGACGGCCCCTCGACGTCCAGATCTCAGCGTCGCGGCGGCGGCCCGCCCCGCGTATGGGGCCCGCCTTGCTTTACGAATCTGGCGTCGGCCGCCCCCACGAAGCAGCGCGGCACGAAGGGAAACTTGTCCGTCACGACATATAGGTACCCTTCGGGAACTCCGGCGTGGCGCCGGCGCGGCCATTGCTCTCGTCGAGCTCGCCCAAGCCGCGTACATACTCGTAATTGAGCCAATAGGTGCCGTCGGGCTTGCCAGCCGGGCCGCCCGGATCGCGGGCGGCCTTGAGGCGCCAGCTCGGGCGCAGCCCGGGATCGACGTAGATCGGAAACCCGTCCGCCGCCCAGCCGACCAGCAGCAGGCCGGCGCGGCGGCCGAGCTTGTCGACCATGCCGATCGGCACGCCATGATAGCGATACGAGCCGTCGGGCTGGACATGCGCGTTGTTCAGGTCGATGCCGAGCGGCCGGACGACCGACAGGGCCTCGATCATCCAGCCGGACCGGCGGTCGTCGTTCCAGTACCGGGCGAAGCGGCATCCGGAAGTAATACTTTTGCACCGAGATGCTGTTGGGATTGAACCGGTTGGGAAAACTACCCGTCGCATGGTTGGGCAGCCCATCGGCGCGGATGAAGCGCAGTCCCTGCGCCGCACCGGCCGGCGTGCCAGTGTCGTGAGCGCCGTGCGCCCAGCCAGGACCGGCCATCGACGACAGCAACATCAACGCAACAACGCCAGCTCTCATGGCTTCCCTCCTCGCTCGTCCGGCTTCGGACGGCGGGACCGATCCATCCCCCCCCTAAACGGGATGTTTCGCCAGATGCGCCAGCAGGAGGTCGGTGGCGCGAGCCGGCGCCTGGTCCATCACGAAATGGCCGACGCCGGGCAGTATTTCCATGGCGAACGCCGCGCTGACGAACTCGGCAGTCCCGTGAGCTGCATCGCGACCGACCGTCGCGTCGGCATCGCCCCAGATGTAGAGCGTCGGAACCCGGATCGTGCCGATATCGGCAGCCAGTCCCTTGTTCGCACGATACCAGGCGAGGGCCGCCTCCAGTGCCGCCGAATTGCCGAGCACCGACAGATGCGCGTCAAGGGCGTCGGCGGGGACGCCCTGCCCGAACAGGCCCTGGCGCAGGCGCTTGGCATTGTCGGCCAGCAGCAGCTTGCCGGTCTCGGGCTCGAGAAAAGCGCGGTGGTGCCGCGAGCGGTGCTTCTGGTCACCCGCC
>RGPT01000333.1 GCA_010032545.1 Alphaproteobacteria bacterium | reverse complement strand
TCGGTGTTGCCGGTGACCTCGAAGACGAAGGAATCGGACTTGGCGTCGATCACCTTGGCGCGGAACACGTCCGCGAGGCGCAGCGCCTCGACGCGCTTTTCGCCGACGCCCTTCACCTTCACCAGTGCCAGCTCGCGCTCGATGTGCGGCCCCTCGACCGTGAGGTCGCGCACGCGATAGACCGGCACCAGGCGATCGAGTTGCGCCTTGATCTGCTCGATGATCATCGGCGTGCCCTTGGTCACGATGGTGATCCGCGACTGGCTTTCCTTCGCGTTGGTCTCCGCGACGGTCAGGCTCTCGATGTTGTAGCCGCGGCCGGAGAACAGGCCGACCACGCGCGCGAGGATGCCCGGCTCGTTGGCCACCAGCACGGAGATGGTATGGGCGACGATAGCGGAATCCTTGCTCACACCAGCACCATGCCTTCTTCCGACACCTGCGCGGACTGCTTGTCGTCCGGTCCCAGCAGCATCTCGTTGTGGGCCGCGCCCGAGGGGATCATCGGGAAGCAGTTCTCCTTCTCGTCGACGATGACGTCGACGATGACCGGGTGCTTCAGCTCGATCATCTCCTTGATCGTGTCGTCGAGCTTGGCCGGATCGTCGCAGCGCAGGCCCTTGGCGCCGAACGCATCGGCGACCTTCACGAAGTCGGGCAACGACTCCGAATAACTCTCCGAGTAGCGGCCGCCGTGCAGCAGTTCCTGCCACTGCCGGACCATGCCCATGTAGTGGTTGTTGAGCACGAAGATCTTCACCGGCAGGCGATACTGCGCCGCCGTCGAGAGCTCCTGGATGTTCATCAGGATCGAGGCCTCGCCCGCCACGTCGATGACCAGCGCCTCGGGATGGGCGATCTGCACGCCCAGCGCCGCCGGGAAGCCGTAGCCCATGGTGCCGAGGCCGCCCGAGGTCATCCAGCGGTTGGGCTGCTCGAACTTCAGGAACTGCGCCGCCCACATCTGGTGCTGGCCCACCTCGGTCGTGATGTAGTGGTCCCTGTCCTTGATGTGATGGTAGAGCCGCTCCAGCGCATATTGCGGCTTGATCACCTGCTTGTTGGGCTTGTAGGCGAGGCAGTTGCGCGCGCGCCACGTCTCGATCTCGGCCCACCACGCCTTCAGCGCCTTCTGGTCGACCTTGGGCTGCCTGGCCTTCCAGGCCTTCACCAGCTCTTCCAGCACGATGCCGGCATCGCCAACGATGGCGAGGTCGACACGGACGTTCTTGTTGATCGACGACGGGTCGATGTCGACGTGGATCTTCTTCGAGCCCGGCGAGAACTTCGTGAGATTGCCGGTGATGCGATCATCGAAGCGCGCGCCGATGTTGATCATCACGTCGCAGCCGTGCATCGCCAGGTTGGCTTCGTAGGTGCCGTGCATGCCCAGCATGCCGAGGAACTGCTTGTCCGACGCGGGGAACGATCCCAGGCCCATCAGCGTGTTGGTGACCGGATAGCCCGTGAGGTGCACGAGCTGCGTCAGCAGCTTGGAGGCCTTGGGGCCGGCATTGATGATGCCGCCGCCGGCATAGAAGACCGGGCGCTTTGCATTGGCGATCATCTCGATCGCCTGCTCGATCTTCTTCGGGTCGGGCTGGGTCTGCGGCCGATAGCTCTTGTGCGTCACCGCGACCTTGGGCGGCGCCGTGTACTCGTGCTTGTTCATCAGCACGTCCTTGGGCAGGTCGATGACGACCGGGCCCGGACGGCCGGAGCGCGCCACGTAGAAGGCCTCGTGGACCGTGCGCGCGAGGTCGCTCACCGCCTTCACAAGATAATTGTGCTTGGTGCAGGGGCGCGTGATGCCGGTCGTGTCGGCTTCCTGGAAGGCGTCGTTACCGATCAGGTGGGTCGGCACCTGGCCGGTCAGGCAGACGATCGGGATCGAATCCATCAGCGCGTCGGTCAGGCCGGTTACGGCATTGGTCGCGCCGGGACCGGAGGTCACCAGCACCACGCCGACCTTGCCGGTCGAACGGGCATAGCCCTCGGCGGCGTGGACGGCCGCCTGCTCATGACGCACCAGGATGTGGCGCAGCCGGTTCTGCTTGAAGAGCGAATCGTAGATTGGAAGGACCGCACCGCCGGGATAGCCGAAGACGACCTCGACTTCCTCGTCGATCAAGGCTTTCACCAACAGATCGGCGCCAGTCGTGGCGGACTCCTCGGGCTTCATCACGCGCTCTCCTCTGACAAATGTGCCGCAAAACGGGGTTTTGCGGCGGCGCGGAACATAGAGGCGAGCTTCTGGAGGGTCAACCCAAAAACGAATGAAACGTAAAGTTTCAGACCTCCATTTTGTCGGCGGGTGTGGTCGATGGCGATCTGCCGGGCCTTTTCGAGCGATATCTCGCCCCGGAAATGACCGAAGAACTCTGGAGCCCCGTGCGCCTTGAGGCCTGGCCAGGTCGGGTCGGGCGCTCGGTCGAACACCGCCCGCGCCTCCGCCAGCACGCCCTGGTTCAACATGGCGTCAAAGCGCTGCTCTATTCGGCGACGCAGCCAGAGGCGCTCGGGGGCCAGCAGGAGAGTGACAAACCGCCAAGGTGCGGGCCTGGCGGCATCGCTCTGCCAGGCACTGAGCGGCCGGCCAGTTCCTGTCAGCACCTCCCAGGCGCGGACATGGCGTTGGCGGTCGCCAGGCTTCAGCCGCTCGACGATCGGGGCATCCTTCTCGGCCAGCCGGGCCCGAAAGGCGTCGGCCCCCAAGGCCCGCCAGTCGGCATTGGCCTGTTCGCGAATGGTGGATGGCACGTCGGGAATGGCGGCAATACCCTGCATCAGGGTGCGCAGATAGAGCCCTGATCCGCCGCATAGGATCGGGGTGCGGCCTTCCGCCAGGCAATGCTCGATCTCGGCCGAGGCGAGTGTCCGCCAGCGCGCGGCCGACAGGGTCTCGCTGAGCGGCAGCACGCCGTAGAGCGCATGCGGCACGCGCGCGCGTTCCCGGGCGGCAGGCTGGGCGGTCAGGATGGGAAAAGCATCGTAGGTCTGCATGGCATCGGCGTTGATCACCGTACCTGCCGCTTTCCCCTGGCGACGTTCCGCCAGTGCGAGCGCCAGCGCCGACTTGCCGCTCGCGGTCGGTCCGGCGACGACGATGACGCGCCCCTCAGCCATGGCGGGCGAAAAGACACTGCTTGGCCGCCGATTGCAAATCGGCCATTAGAGCCAGACCGTGAATCACGTTTTTGTCCTAATCGCCAACCCCGCCCATCCCGTCCTCGACGCCGCCGCCGTGCAGCGCGCGAGCGACCAACTTCAGTCCGCAGGCGACGCCGGGTGCCAGCCAGTC
>RGPT01000332.1 GCA_010032545.1 Alphaproteobacteria bacterium | reverse complement strand
CGCAGGTGATCACCTGCGCCGCATTGCTGATCGCGGCGGCGCTGTCTGTCTTCGTGTTCGTGCGAATTGGCTTTGGCCCGGAGAGCGGCAAGCTGATCGTCGTCAAGCTCTTCACCTGGATCGCGTCGGGAACGTTCGATGTCGACTGGGCGCTGCGGGTCGATACCCTGACGGCCGTCATGTTGATCGTGGTCACCGGCGTGTCGTCGATGGTCCATGTTTACTCGATTGGCTACATGGCCGAAGACACCAGCATCGCGCGCTTCATGTCCTATCTCAGCCTGTTCACCTTCTTCATGCTGATGCTGGTCACGTCGGATAATCTGGTTCAGTTGTTCTTCGGCTGGGAGGGCGTGGGTCTCGCCTCCTACCTGTTGATCGGCTTCTGGTACGACAAGCCGTCAGCCAATGCCGCGGCCATGAAGGCCTTTATCGTCAATCGCATCGGTGATTTTGGTTTCGCGCTCGGCATCTTTGCCATCTGGATGCTGAGCGGTTCGGTAGGGTTTGCCGACATCTTCGCCAAGGGACCGGTCATGGCCCAGATGCGCTTGCAGTTCCTCGGCATGGACCTGCCGGCACTGGAGACGGCCTGCCTGCTGTTGTTCGTGGGCGCGATGGGCAAGTCGGCCCAGATCGGCCTTCACACGTGGCTGCCGGACGCGATGGAGGGCCCTACGCCGGTTTCCGCCCTGATCCATGCCGCCACCATGGTGACGGCCGGCGTGTTCATGGTCTGTCGGCTCTCGCCGCTGTTCGAGTTGGCGCCGATGGCGCTGCAGGTGGTGGCCCTTGTCGGCGCGGCAACCGCCTTCTTCGCCGCGACCGTCGGCCTCACGCAGTTCGACATCAAGCGGGTAGTCGCCTATTCGACCTGCAGCCAGCTCGGCTACATGTTTTTTGCCTGTGGCGTCGGTGCCTACTCCGCGGCAATGTTTCATCTCATGACCCATGCCTTCTTCAAAGCGCTGCTGTTCCTGGGTTCTGGTTCGGTGATCCACTGCCTGCACCATGAGCAGGACATGCGAAAGATGGGCGGTGTGCGCGAGAAGGCTCCGCAGACGTTTGTGCTGATGTGGATCGGCACGTTGGCGCTATCGGGTATCGGCGTTCCCTTCATCTTGGGAAATGGTCTGGGGTTTGCCGGATTCTATTCCAAGGACATCATGCTCGAGGCGGCGTTCGGCGTTCACACGATGGTGGGCACGATCGCTTTTTGGCTCGGAGTAGTCGCTGCTTTCATGACAGCCTTCTATTCGACGCGCCTGATGTTCATGACCTTCTATGGCAAATACCGTGGCGATCACCACACGTGGGATCACGCCCATGAATCGCCTGCCGTCATGCTGGTCCCGCTCTATGTATTGGGCGTCGGCGCGGCGTTGTCCGGCCTGGTTGCTTACGACTGGTTCGTCGGCCATGACTGGAAGGCCTTCTGGGGCCAGTCGATCGCGGTGCGGTCGACCGAGGAGGTGCTTCATCACGCGCACGAAGTTCCGCTCTGGGTGAAGCTCCTGCCGCTGGTCTTCGCCGTCGGCGGTATCCTTTTGAGCTACTACTACTACATCGTCAGGACGGACATGCCCGTGCGGACTGTAAAGGCTTTCCCCGGCCTGCACGCCCTGTTCTTCAACAAGTGGTATTTCGACGAGATATATGACGCGGTCTTCGTCAAGCCGGCGCTGGCCATCGGCCGCGTGCTTTGGAAGAAGGGCGACGGCGCGGTGATCGATGGCCTCGGCCCCGACAACATCGCGGCGCGCGCGCAGGACATGGCTGGCGTGCTCAGCCGTTTTCAGAGCGGCTATCTCTACCACTATGCTTTCGTGATGTTGGTCGGCGTTGCAGGCCTCGTCACTTACTTCATGCTGTCGGCGAGGTAAGGCCCGATGTCGAGCTGGCCGATCCTTTCCCTGGTCACCTTCTTGCCCTTGGTGGGCGCGCTGTTTTGCCTGGTCGTGAATGGTCCGAAGGAAGCAGTCGACCGCAATTGCCGCAGCGCCGCGTTGCTGACGTCGCTTGCAACGTTCCTGATTTCGCTCGTCTTATGGGTGCGTTTTGATCCCACCAAGGCGAGTTTCCAGTTTGAGGAGAAGCTCGACTGGGTGCCGGCGCTGTCGATCGGATATCACGTGGGCATCGACGGCATTTCTCTGTTCTTCGTCCTGCTGTCGACGCTGCTGACGCCGATTTGCATCCTCGCGTCCTGGGAGTCGGTCCAGGTTCGCGTCAAAGAATACATGATCGCGTTCCTGGTCCTCGAGACCTTCATGGTCGGCATGTTCTGCGCGCTCGACCTCGCGCTGTTCTATGTCTTCTTCGAAGGTGTCCTGATCCCGATGTTCCTGATCATCGGCGTCTGGGGCGGCAAGCGACGCGTCTACGCTGCCTTCAAGTTCTTCCTCTACACGCTGCTCGGCTCGGTGCTAATGCTCTTGGCGATCATCGCCATCTACTGGCAAGTCGGCACAACGGACCTGCCGACGGCAATGGAAAAGCTCGAGCTTCCGTTCACCTGGCAGTGCTGGCTGTGGCTCGCCTTCTTCGCGTCCTTCGCGGTGAAGGTGCCGATGTGGCCGGTCCATACTTGGCTGCCGGATGCCCACGTAGAGGCGCCGACTGCCGGATCGGTGATCCTGGCCGGTGTCTTGTTGAAGATGGGGGGATACGGCTTTCTCAGGTTCTCGATTCCTCTCCTGCCAGAGGCATCGCAGTATTTTGCGCCGTTGGTCTTTGGCCTCAGCGTCGTGGCCATCATCTACACCTCGCTGGTAGCGCTGGTGCAGGAAGACATGAAGAAGCTGATCGCATACTCGTCGGTCGCGCACATGGGGTTCGTGACGATCGGTGCCTTCATCATGAATATGCAGAGCGTCCAGGGGTCGATCTTCCAGATGCTGAGCCACGGAATCGTCTCCGCCGCACTCTTCCTCTGCGTGGGCGTCGTCTACGATCGCATGCACACGCGCGAGATCGCTGCCTACGGCGGCCTAGTCCACCGCATGCCACGGTATGCCTTCACGTTCCTGTTTTTCACTCTGGCGAGCGTCGGGCTGCCAGGTCTGTCGGGATTCGTCGGTGAATTTCTCGTCCTTGTCGGCGCGTTCAAGGCCAATACCTGGGTGGCGTTCCTTGCGACCACCGGCATCATTCTTGGGGCTGCCTACGCGCTCTGGCTCTACCGCAAAATCGTATTTGGGGAACTGACGAAGGACTCGCTCAAAGCGATCCTCGACATGAACAGACGGGAGATCGCCGTGTTCCTGCCGCTGGTGTTGATTACCTTGTGGATGGGAATTTATCCCAGTTCTTTCCTCGATCCCATGGCGCCCGCCAACAACATGACCTCGCGC
>RGPT01000331.1 GCA_010032545.1 Alphaproteobacteria bacterium | reverse complement strand
TGCCGATATGCGGGATGCCGGTCCCGATCAGCGCGCGCGCCGGATCCTTGCGGCCCGAAACGCGCAGGCGGCGGGACCGGGCGGCCGGCGTGTCGATGTAGGCGCCGCTGCCCTTCTCCGCCCAGAACAGCTCGTCTGAGACAGGCTGGTAGACAACGCCGGCGATGATCTCGCCGTCGCGCTCAAGGCCGATCGAGATGGCGAAGTGCGGCACGCCGTGCAGAAAGTTGGTCGTGCCGTCGAGCGGGTCGACGATCCAGCGGTTGCGGCCGTCGCCTTTGATTTCGCTGCCTTCCTCGCCGAGGAAGCCGTACTCCGGCCGTGTCTTCAGCAGCTCGGCGCGCAGCACGCGCTCGGCCTTGATGTCGGCGTGGCTGACGAAATCGCCCGGGCCCTTTTCGGAGATCTGCAGGTGCTCGACCTCGCCGAAGTCGCGCTTCAGGTTTTTTGCCGCCGCGAATGCCGCGCGGATCATCACGGTGACGGTGGCCGAACGCGGCGCGAGTGACCGGCGCTCGGGTGGGCCCGACCTCTCGCGACCCGGCGCCATCGGCGCGCGGCCGATGCGCGCGACGGGACGATCGCCGAAGGAGCGGTCTCTTGGGGGGCGATCGGTGGGGAGGGCCACGTTCTATTTGTCCTTGGGTCCGATCAGTCCTTGGCACGTTCCATGTAGCTGCCGTCCTCGGTGTTGATCACCAGCCGCGTGCCGACGCCGATGTGCGGCGGCACCATCACGCGGATGCCGCCCTCGACGACGGCGGGCTTGTAGGAGGACGAGGCCGACTGACCTTTGACCACGGCATCGGCCTCGGTGACGGTGAGCGTCACTGTCTTGGGCAGTTCGATGCCGACCGGCGTGCCTTCGTAGAGCGAGACGGCGACTTCCATGCCGTCCTGGAGGAAGCGGGCGAGATCGGCGTCGAGGACGTCGGCGCCGACCACCAGCTGCTCGAAGTTCTCCTTGTCCATGAAAGTGTAGCCGTTCTCGTCCTTGAACAGGAACGTACATTCGCGATCGTCGATATGGACGTGTTCGATCGTTTCGCCGGAGCGGAAGCGCTCCTGGAGCTTGTTGCCCTCGCGCAGCGCCTTGGCCTCGATGGCCACGAACGCGCCGCCTTTGCCGGGGCTGATGTGCTCGACCTTGGAGGCCACCCAGAGCTTGCCGTTGTATTCGATGACGTTGCCGGCGCGAATGGAATTGACGGGAACTTTCATGGGTTTACCGGGGCTCGTCGCAGGTTCGGATGAATGGAATTCGGCCTCGTCCGCGAGGCGCGGGGCGAGCGCCCGCTTGAGGTAGGCCTTGAGCTCCGCCGGCGTCAGGAACTTGGGATCGTCCAGCGCCACCCATTTGGCGCGTGCCAGGTACGGCGCCGGGCGAAACCCTTCGGCATGCGACAGCGCCTCGTAGTGCTCGGGCGGGCATTTGAAGCAGACCCGGCCGACCGAATGGCCGGGTGGGGCGATCAGGCAGAACATCTTGCCGCCCACCTTGAAGACGGTCACGCCTTCCCATTGCACGGTCCGTGTCGCGGCCGGCAGCGTGCGGCAGAACGCGTCGATCTGCTTCGGGGTCATCTCTCCTTACCCTACACGGCCGGCGCCCCGCGTGCGATGGTCGGACATGACCGAGTGGCGCCCCGACAAGCTCAGCCGACGCCTGCCGCATCTGGCCGCCCGCGCGCGCCTGCAGGCGGAGATGCGCCGGTGGTTCGCTGGCGAGGGGTTCGTCGAAGTCGAGACGCCGATCCTGCAGGTGGCGCCAGGCGCCGAAGTCCATCTCTCGGGTTTCGCCACCGAATGGGAATTGCCCGACGGCGAGGAGCGCGAACGCTGGCTGCACAGTTCGCCCGAGTTCGCGATGAAGAAGCTTCTGGCCGGCGGTGTCCCGAAGCTGTTCCAGTTCGCGCGCGTGTTCCGCAACGCCGAGGGCTCGGCGCTGCATCATCCTGAATTCACCATGCTGGAGTGGTATCGCGCGGGGGCTGGTTACGAGACCATCATGGCCGACTGCGCGGCGTTGCTGGCATTGACGGGCGTCGCGGAATTGCGCTGGCAAGAACACCGTTGCGATCCCCGCGCCGAGCCCGAGCGCCTGACTGTGGCCGAGGCATTCCATCGGCACGCCGACGTCGACCTGTTCGCAACCGTGGGCAGCGCCGAGCGGCTCTCCCATGCCTCGGGCGTTGCGACGCACGACGGCGACAGCTGGGACGACGTCTTCTTCCGCGTCATGTTCGAGAAGATCGAGAAGCGGCTGGGGATGGGGCGGCCGACCATCCTCTGCGAATATCCGATTGCGATGGCGGCACTCGCCCGCGCCAAGCCGGGCGATCCGCGTGTTGCCGAACGCTTCGAACTCTACGCCTGCGGCGTCGAACTCGCCAATGCCTTCGGCGAACTCACCGATCCCGGAATCCAGAGGACCCGGCTCGCGGCCGACATGGACGAGAAGGAGCGCCTCTACGGCCTGCGCTGGCCGGTCGACGACGATTTTCTGGCGGCGCTCGATCACGGCCTGCCGGACTGCGCCGGCGTGGCGCTCGGCTTCGACCGGCTGGTGATGCTGGCGACTGGCGCCTCGCACATCGAGGATGTGCTGTGGCTACCGGTCCGCTGAGAAGATCTGGTTGAAGGCGCGTACGGCGGCTTCGGGGCCGTCCATGTGGTTCCAGACGCCGCCTGCGACGGCCAGGAAATCGGCGCCGGCCGCGATCACCGGGCGACAGTTCTCGACCGTGATGCCACCGATGGCCACGCACGGAATCTCGAACAGTTCGCTCCACCATTCGATGATTTCGAGCGAAGCGGGCGTCGTGACGGTCTTGGTGCTGGAGGCGAAGAAGGCGCCGAAGGCGACGTAGTCGGCGCCCGCGTCACCGGCCTCCATGGCGAGGTCACGCGAGGCCTTGCAGGTGACACCGACCTGGCGCTGCGGGCCCACGATGCGGCGCGCCTCGGCGTAGGGCATGTCATCCTGACCGACATGGACCCCGTCGCAGTCGAGCTTCACCGCCAGATCGGGCCGGTCGTTCAGGATGAAGGCCACGTCGCGCTGCTGGCAAACCGGCCGCAACGTGTCGGCGGCACGGGCGATCGCGTCGTCGTCCACGCCCTTCAACCTGAGCTGGAAGGCCGCGACATCGCCGCCGTCCAGCGCCGCCCGCAAGTCGTTCGCGAACAGTCCGGGATGTTCAATGCGCTCCGGCGAGATGAGATAGAGACGGCAGCTCTCGGCGGCCGGCACGCTCACATCTTGCCTTGTGATGGACTGCCTGTGCGCAGGCGTCCGCCACTGTTCAGAAAGTCCCAATCCGATTGCACTATCTATCCGTCCTTGTCCGTCGGTGTCCG
>RGPT01000034.1 GCA_010032545.1 Alphaproteobacteria bacterium | reverse complement strand
TCGCCCGGTATTGGCGGAGGGCAGGCTGGCGCCTGCCGCAACCTGGGCGTCGGCGCCCGGGCGCGCTTTCGCGCTTGGCACCGGCGCGCTGCTCCCAAACATCCCGCAACCCGACAGAATCGCCAACGCAGACACGCCGACCAAGCCGAACCACAGGCCGCGGCCGCCGATCATGTCCTGTTCTCGCTGCATCGTCGTCACCTGCTTGAAGCCCGGCTCCCAGACCGTGTCTAGCGGAAGCCGGGAGGAAATTTGACCCGTCTGTTGTCGCAGCCTACCTATACAGAAATATCCGGCCGCTTGGGCAGGCATGCACAAGGTATGGTACCGGGATGGCGAAAATTCCGCAAGAAACGCCACAAGGTCTATGATTTATAAGGGGAAACGCATGTCGGAGACGCCCGCCCCAACTGCCTTTCCAGGAGTGTCGCCAGCCGAATCCCAGAAAATGCAGGCCGCATTCAAGGATATCGCCGAGCGCAGCCAGAAGCTGCTCCAGGAATTCGCCGAACGCTACAAGGTCGACAGCACCCAGCCGGCCGACCCGCTCGGCGTCACACAGACCTTCATGGATTTCACGGCCAAGATGCTTGCCGATCCCAAACGCGTCGTCCAGGCGCAGATGGAACTCTGGCAGCAGTACCTCAAGCTGTGGGAAGTCACGACCCAACGCATGATGGGCCAGAAAGTCGAGCCGCTGGCCGAACCCGCCAAGGGCGACAAGCGGAGCGTGGCAAAGGCAAGCTCACGATCCGACAGACCGACATGGACGCCTTCAAGGTCGGCAAGAACGTCGCCACCTCGCCCGGCAAGGTCGTCTACCAGAACGACCTGATGCAGCTGATCCAGTATGCGCCGGCAACCGCGGAGGTCTATGCGACGCCGCTGCTGATCGTCCCGCCATGGATCAACAAATTCTACATTCTCGATCTCAAGCCGGAAAACTCGTTTATCAAGTGGGCGACCGAGCAGGGCTACACGGTTTTCGTCATCTCATGGGTCAATCCCGACGAGCGCCTCAGCAAGCTCGTGTTCGAGGACTACATGAAGCTGGGCCCGCTGGCGGCACTCGGCGCGATCGAGCAGGCGACCGGCCAGCGCCAGGTGTCTGCGATCGGCTACTGCATCGGCGGCACGCTGATGGCGGCGACTTTGTCCTACATGGCGGCCCGCGGCGACGACCGCATCGCCGCCTGCACCTTCTTCACCGCGCAGGTCGATTTCACCGAGCCGGGTGAGCTCGGGGTCTTCATCGACGAGGATCAACTCGCCGGTATCGAGGAGATGATGTCGAAGAAGGGCTATCTCGAAGGCAGCGAGATGGCGACGACATTCAATCTGCTGCGCGCCAACGATCTCATCTGGTCGTTCGTCGTGAACAACTATCTGATGGGCAAGGCGCCCTTCCCGTTCGACCTGCTGTACTGGAACGCCGACGCCACGCGCATGCCCGCCGCCATGCACAGCTACTACCTGCGCAACATGTACCAGAAGAACCTGTTGAGCCGGCCGGGCGGCATCGTGATCGACAATGTGCCGATCGACCTGCGCAAGATCACGATTCCCGTCTACATCCAGGCAGGCAAGGAAGACCATATCGCGCCCGCCCGCTCGGTCTACAAGGCGACCCAGATTTTCAGCGGGCCGATCCGGTTCATGCTTGCAGGCTCCGGCCATATCGCCGGCGTCGTCAATCCGCCGCGCGCCAAGAAGTACCAGCATTGGCTGAACGAGACGGCCAAGAACCCGCCGACGCTTGCCGAATGGCAGGCCGGCGCCACGGAGTTCCCCGGCTCTTGGTGGAACGACTGGGACAAGTGGCTGTCGGAAAAGTCCGGCCCCAAGGTGCCGGCGCGCGTTCCGGGCGACGGCGCCCTTCCCGCCATCGAGGATGCGCCTGGCAGCTACGTGCAGGTCCGCTCCAGCCCCTGATTGCCCGGCGTTCCGGAAGGCGGAGGAGGCACGGTGAACTTCTTCCGCCGCAGGAGATCCTGAATCTCCTTGATCCCCTCGTCATACCGGCCGCGCTCGCAATCGATGACCGCGCTCAGGCGTGTGTGATTGCGGACGCCGTCCGAGTTTTCGCTTCTGCTGGCGCCAAAGCGATCGAAGTAGGCGATCAGTCGTGCGCAACG
Organism: Alphaproteobacteria bacterium; assembly: GCA_010032545.1. Taxonomy (GTDB): domain Bacteria; phylum Pseudomonadota; class Alphaproteobacteria; order Reyranellales; family Reyranellaceae; genus Reyranella. Next base: position 25,945 of record RGPT01000034.1, on the reverse strand, counting down.
TTCCCTGGGCGTCTGCGGCGGCGCTTGTGCTGACGCGCCACTCACCGTGCCGACCGCCAGGATGGCGAACATCACGCAAATCGAACGGACCGTTGCGGGACGCATGGGCGAACCGACGAAACGCGTGGAGTGATGCCTACTCCGCCGCCTTCCGCTCGACGGGGCGGTGGGCGTTGGCGAGTTCGATATAGTGGCCGACCACGCGCCTGAACATCTCGAGGTCCTTCTCGGTGATGTCGCGCAGCTTCTGCGCGGGATTGCCCGCCCACAGCTCGCCCGAACGCACGATCTTGCGCGGCGTAACGACGGCGCCGGCCGCGACCATCGCGCCGCTCTCGACCACGGCGCCGTCGAGCACCGTGGCGTTCATGCCGATGAAGGAATCGTCCTGGATTTCGCAGGCGTGCAGCAGCGCCATATGGCCAACGGACACGTTGCGGCCGACCGTGGTCAGCAGGCCGCGCGCGGCGACATGGACGACCGTTCCATCCTGCAGGTTGGAATTTTCGCCGATGCGGATACCGGGTCCGTCGCCACGCAGGATGCAACCGTACCAGATGCCGCAGTTGGCGCCGATCTCGACCTCGCCGATCAGCGTCGCATTGGGCGCGATGAAGGCCGACGGATCGATCTTGGGAAGGAAGCCCTTGAACGGGACGATGAGACCGGACATCGGATCGCCTCTCCACATAAACGAAGGGCGCCTTGCGGCGCCCTTCGAGGATAGTCCAGGCGCCGACTTAGCGCTTGGAGAACTGGAAGCGCGCGCGGGCGCCGGCCCGGCCGTACTTCTTGCGCTCGACCACACGGCTGTCGCGGGTAAGGAAACCGTTGGCCTTGATGGCGCCGCGCAGCGCCGGCTCGAACTTGGTAAGCGCCTGCGAGATGCCATGACGCACCGCCCCCGCCTGGCCCGACAGCCCGCCGCCAGAGACGGTGGCGACCACGTCGAACTGGCCGCCGCGCTCGGAAACGTCGAACGGCTGCTGGATCATCATGCGCTGGGTCGGGCGTGCGAAGTAGATCGTCTGGTCACGCCCGTTGATGGTGATCTTGCCGGTGCCGAGCTTCACCCACACGCGGGCGACGGCGTTCTTGCGTCGGCCGGTCGCATAGGCGCGACCCTGGGCGTCGATTTCCTTCACGCGGACGGGCGCGGGCGCCTGTTCGCCGCCGAGCGGGGCCTTCTTCAGTTCCGCGAACGTCGAAAGTTCAGTAGCCATGTCAGCCGATCCTCGAATTCTTGCGGTTCATAGCGGCAACGTCGAGCTTCTCCGGCTGCTGGGCCTCCTGCTCGTGCTTCGGTCCGGCGTAGACGCGCAGGTTCTTCATCTGCGCACGGCCGAGCGGACCACGGGTGATCATGCGCTCCACGGCCTTGATCAGGACGCGCTCCGGGAAGCGGCCTTCGAGGCGCTTGCCCAGGGTTTCGCCCTTGATGCCGCCGGGATGGCCGGTGTGCCAGTAGAAGACTTCGCGCTCGGCCTTGCGGCCGGTCAGGCGGACCTTCTCTGCGTTGATGACGACGACGTTGTCGCCGCAATCGATGTGCGGCGTGAAGGTCGGCTTGTGCTTGCCGCGCAGGCGCATGGCAATGATCGTGGCCAGCCGGCCGAGCACCAGCCCGTCGGCGTCGATCAGCAGCCACTTCTTCTGCACATCGGCAGTCTTGGTGCTGGAGGTCTGGTTGGTGATGAGGGCGTGCATGCTTCTTTCTTCCAATGAGCGCGCGCTTATGGGCGGCTCCAGAGGCACTGTCAAGCAGTGCCAGATTCTTTAACTAATTCAACAGTTTAGAATTGCGGTATTATTGTACCGCGGTCTATCTCTTTGGCGGAATTGCATAAGTCACTGTCGCATGCGCCACGGGATCCTTAACGCCATCGCTCCATATGGTGAAGTCTCCCACGGCCAGGGTCTTGCCGAGCTTCAACAGTCGTCCCTCCCCGATAAGGTCCACGGGCTCCGGCTTGCGCATGAAATTGATGTTGAGATTTGTCGTGACCGCCAGCGCCACCGGGCCGAGCTGCCCCAGGATCAGCAGATAGAAGCTGCAATCGACCAGCCACATCAGGGTCGGCCCGGAGATCGTACCGCCCGGCCGCAGGTGCCGCTCGTGCGTCGGCAGGCGTACGCGGATCGTCTTGTCGTCGAGGTGCTCGATCGCGAGGTTGAGATGCGCCGACTGCGGGAAGTGCTCATCGAGGAACTTCAGCAGATCGGCCGGACTCATCACCGGCATGACGTCCCTCCCCCGACCCGGTACAATGAACCCATGACAGCCGCTCCCAACGAACCGGTTCTCCTGCGCCGCGACGAAGGTCGCGTCGCCATCCTGACACTCAACCGCCCCAGGGCGATGAACGCGCTCTCCGGCGAGCTTATAGACGCGCTGCAGGCGGAATTCGACAGGCTCGCGAAGGACCGCGAAATTCGTTGCGTGATCATCGAGGCCCAGGGGGATCGCGCCTTCTCGACCGGCCACGACCTGCGCGAGGTCGCCTCGACCCGCGACTATGCCTTCCATCACAGCCTGCTCACGCGCTGCTCGGCAATGATGATGTCGATCGGCCGCCTGCCCCAGCCGGTGATCGCCAAGGTCAAGGCGGTCGCCACGGCGGCCGGCTGCCAGCTCGTCGCCGCCTGCGATCTCGCTGTGGCCTCGAACGAGGCCACCTTCGCCACCTCGGGCATCAACAACGGCCTGTTCTGCGGCACGCCCTCGGTTTCGGTCGGCCGCAACGTCGGGCCCAAGCGTGCGCTCGACATGCTGTTCACCGGCGAGTTCGTCGACGCCCAGACTGCGCTGCGCGACGGCCTGGTGAGCCGCGTGGTGCCCGCCGGCGAGCTCGACCGTGAGACCAAGGCGCTCGCCGACCGCATCGCCGGCCAGCCCCCGCAGCAGATCGCCGAGGGCAAGGCGATGTTCCACCGGCACATGACGATGGAACTCGACCAGGCCTACGCGCTGGCCACCGAATTCATGGCCGGCGCCATCCAGCGCGAGGACGCCCAGGCCGGCATCGACGCCTTCGTGAACAAGAAGCCGAAGCCGGAGTGGAAGGGGCGGTAGCCCTTTCTCAACTCTCGAAGATCAGGCACGTCGTCGTGCCGTGGGCCAGCAGCCGACCCTTGCCGTCGGTGATGCGGCCCTCGGCGGTGCCGACTCGTCGCCCCCGGTTAAGGACAATGCCTTCGGCCCTGATCAGCCCGGTCTCCGGCGTGATGGGACGCACGAGCGAGATCTTGAACTCGAGGGTCGTCTGGCCGACGCCTTTCTCCAGGGTCGACCAGATGGCCAGGCCCATGCAGCTGTCGAGCAGCGTGGCAGCGAAACCGCCATGCACAGTGCCGGCCGGATTGAGATGGGTATCGTTCGGCGTCGCCGTGACGATGACTCGCCCGTTTTCCGCCTCGGTCACGTCATAGCCCAGGGTCCGGGCGATCGTATTGAGGGGGAGCGTTCCGTCGACGAGCCCCTGGACGAACTGCAGGCCGCTCATCTCTTTCCGCCTATCGGCGGCAACGGTTCCATAGGTCTTGCTGGCGGCACTGCCCGGCATCTTTGCTCCTCGCTGAACGACAAGAGAGTGCCCGCCAATCTATCGACCGCCCCGGCGTGTCGCTCGCGGGATTCGGACCCTACTGGCGTGTTGACGGGCGAGGACGCGAGATCGTTAACTCACCGCAGAAGAAAACGAAGGCAATGGGAGAGCGTTCATGCGGACCATGAAATTGTCCCGACGCGCGGTTGTCGCGTCGGCGCTGGCGGGTGCTGCGGCCGCCGCGGCTCCCGCAAGGGCTCAGGATCTTCAGCCGGGCAAGCCCATCACGATCGTGGCGCCGTTCGGTCCCGGCACGACCAACGACATCATCGCCCGCCTGCTTGCCCAGGACATGACCGTCACGCTGGGCCAGAGCGTCATCGTCGAGAATCGCCCCGGCGCCACCGGCAACATCGGCGCCGACTACGTCGCGAAGGCGCGGCCCGACGGGCACACGGTGGTGATCGCCTCGCTCAGCAACATCCTCAACCAGGCCACCGGCAATGCCACGGCCAACCTGCTCGCCGACTTCACGCCGGTCTGCTTCAGCGGCGGCGTTCTCTATGCGTTGCTCGTGCCCAACGAACTTCCGGCGAAGAACGTGGCCGAATTGGTCGAGCTCGCCCGCAAGGAACCGGGCAAGCTCAACTTCTCGGGCTTCATTGGCGGCGTGCCGCAGTTCCTGGGCGAGATGCTCAACCGCGCGGCCAGGATCGACACCGTGATGATCCCCTACAAGAGCACGACCGACGCGCTTCCCGATCTGCTGACCAATCGAGTCCAGATGTGGTTCACACCCGTCGCCTCGGGGGTGCCGGTCCACAACAACAAGCAGGCCCGCATGCTGGCCGTCACCGGCGAGAAGCGGACGGCGGTGCTGCCGGAGATCCCGACCTTCAAGGAGCTGGGCTACCCCGACATGGTGGCAGAAGTCGCCTTCTACCTGCTGGCGCCGAAGGGCACGCCGCAGCCGATCGTCGACAAGCTTTACCAAGCCGCCGACAAGGCGCTGCAGAATCCCAAGACCCTCGAATCCTTCCGTACCCAGGGCATTGAGGACAAGCGCGGCGGGCCCGCCGAGCGCCGCGATCTGCCGAAGGGCCGCGTTCCAGTAGGTCATGCCGTATTCCGGATTGGCGCGCTGCTGCCGGGCGCGCTCGCCGTACTGGCGGATGACGTCGGGATCGATCGGATCGGGCTCCTCGTTCATGCCGCGGGCGATGACCTCGACCTCGCAGGCGCGCTCCAGCATGTACATCCGGCGCAGCGCCCCCGGGATCGAGGTGCCGACTGTCAGCAGGCCGTGGTTGCGCAGGACGACGGAATTGCCGCCCTGACAGGTCACGCCCAGCGCATCGCATTCCTCCTGCGAGGTCGGCATGCCGTACTCGTGATAGACGAGGTCGTCCCATACCGACAGCACATCCTGGCTGATCGGGCGCAGGCCCTTCTTCAGCACCGACACGCCGGTTCCGGCGCGCGTGTGGGTGTGCATGACGCAGATGGCGTCGGGCCGTGCCTTGTAGACGCCGGAGTGGATGGTGAAGCCCGCGGCGTTGAAGCGGCCGTCTTTGCCGTAGACCTTGCCGTCGATGTCCATCTTCACCAGGCTCGAGGCCGTGATCTCGTCGAACAGGTCGCCGTAATTGTTGATCAGGAAGCACTTGGGCTCGCCCGGAATGCGCACCGTCATGTGGGTGTCGATCGTGTCGGTCCAGCCGAAGAGATCGGTAATGCGGTAGAGGGCGGCGAGGTCGCAGCGCGCCTGCCACTCGGCCTCGGACATGTCGAGGCGGTCCTGTTGCACGATGCTATCCATTGCTGAGCCCCTTCATGTAGGTCGACGGCACGACACTCTTCACCGACTGCGCCCGCTTGGCGAGCCAATAGGCCTGCGCCGGGGGGACCGAGCCGAACTGCCGGTCGACGCCGAGCTTCTGGGCGGCGTCCATCGGCCAGTTGGGATTGTAGAGCAACTCGCGGGCAAGCGCGATGAGATCCGCCCTGCCCTCCTGCAATATCTGCTCCGCCTGATCCGCATGGACGATCAGCCCGACCGCCATGCTCATGATGTCGGCGTCCTTCCTGAGCCGTTCCGCGTACGGCACCTGGTAGCCGTAGGTCACCGGGCCCGCGCTCACCACCGGCGAGCCGCGCATGCCGCCCGAGCTGCAGTCGATCACGTCGACACCCTTGGGTTTCAGTATCTTGGCCAGCGCCACGCTCTGCTCCGGCCCCCAGCCGGCATCGTCCTCGACCGAGAAGCGCACGAACAGCGGCTTCGACGCGGGCCAGTGGGCGCGCACGCTTTCCACCACCTCGATGGCAAATCGCATGCGGTTCAGCTCGCTGCCGCCATACTCGTCGTTGCGCACGTTCGAGAACGGCGAGAGGAACTGGTGGATCAGGTACCCGTGCGCCGGGCGCATTGATGCCGCTCGACGAGACCAGCTCCCATCCTTCCCAATCCCAGATGTCCGGCGAGGGCGTCAGTGGTGCGCCGCCCTCCCAAGGCCTGAACCGCCGCGCCTTGCGGCCGGAGTGGCCGAGCTGCAGGCCGGGCACCGAATTGTGCAGGCGAATGAAATCGGTGCAGCGCCTGAGGCCGGGGATGTGCGCGTCGTCCCAGATGCCGAGATCACCCACCGTGCCGCAGCCCCGGCGCTCGACCTTTGTCGATTCCATGATGACGAGGCCCGCGCCGCCGGCGGCATAGCGGCCGGCGTTCATCAGGTGCCAGTCGGTGGCAAAACCCTTCTCGGCCGAATACTGGTGCATCGGCGCCACGACGACGCGGTTTTTCAGCGTGACGTCGCGAATCGAAATCGGGTCGAACAGCATCGGCTGCGCCATGTATACTTCCCCCACCATGAACCACGACCGCTACGACGATCTCTACCTGCGCCGGATCCTGCGCGAGACCAGGACCATCGCCATGGTTGGCGCCTCCGCCAACTGGAATCGCCCCAGCTATTTCGCCATGAAATATCTGCTCGACCGCGGATACAAGGTCATCCCGGTCAATCCGGCGGCCGTCGGCCAGGAAATCATGGGCCAGAAGGTCCACGCCTCGCTCGATGACCTGCCGGTAAAGGCAGACATGGTCGACATCTTTCGCAACTCCGAAGCCGCCGGCCCGATCACCGACGAGGCCATCAAACACGGCGCCAAGGTGGTGTGGATGCAGTTGGGCGTCGTGAACGAAGCCGCCGCCCAGCGGGCCGAGGCCGCCGGCCTCAAGGTCGTCATGAACCGTTGCCCCAAGATCGAACATTCGCGGCTCGCCGGCACAATCGAGTGGCACGGCATCGCCAGCGGCGTCATCAGCAGCAGAAAGCGCGCGCTTTAGTGGCCATGAAGTTCGGCGTCTTCGACCACATGGACCGGGCCGGCGCCGATCTCGGCCGGCAGTTCGAGGACCGGCTGCGGCTGATCGAACTCTACGAACGCGCGGGCTTTCACGCCTATCACCTGGCCGAACACCATGCCACGCCGCTCGGCATGGCGCCCTCGCCCAGCGTCTTTCTCGCAGCCGTCGCCCAGCGCACGAAGGCCCTGCGGTTCGGCCCGCTGGTCTACACGCTCAACCTCTATCATCCGCTGCGCCTGATCGACGAGATCTGCATGCTCGACCAGATGAGCGGCGGCCGCCTCGAACTCGGCATCGGCCGCGGCATCTCGCCATACGAGGTCGGCTACTACGGCGTCGATCCCGCGACCGGCCCGGAGCGCTTCGCCGAGGCGCTCGACATAATCCTGAAGGGCCTCACCCAACAGCGGCTCACGCACGAAGGCTGCTTCTTCGCCTTCAAGGATGTGCCAATGGAGATGCAGCCGGTGCAGCGGCCGCATCCGCCGCTGTGGTACGGCGCGAATTCACTTGAAAGCGCCGATCGACTTGCCCGGCAGGGCTGCAACGCGGTGGTCGGCATGAAAGCCGAGGGCGTGGGCCAGTTCGCCGCCCGCTACCGCGCCACGTGGGCGTCGCTCGGCCGTGATGCCGCCGCCCTGCCCATGATCGGCCTCAGCCGCCATGTCGTGGTGGGCGATACCGACCTTGAGGCCAAATCGGCGGCCAGGCGTGCCTATGCGCTCTGGTACGATGCGCTGATTCATCTGTGGCGCGCTCACGGTGTCGGCCTGCCGCGCCAGATGATCCCGGCTGAATTCGAAGGCGCGCTCGACGGCGGCTATGTCGTGGCGGGCTCGGCGTCGACCGTGCGCGAACGTCTCAAGCGCGACAATGACATCGCCGGCATCAACTACTGCCTGTGCCGGCTCGCCTTTGGCGATCTGTCGTTCGAGGAATCGGCGCGCTCTGTCGAACTGTTCGCCCGCGAGGTCATGCCGGCGCTCTGAACGCAAAAAACCCGCGGTCCGGTGACACCCGGACCGCGGGCTCCCCCTCCGTGACACGCTGTCCGAGGTTATTCTGCCCGTTACAGCGCGCCTCCCTAAACTCAGGCCGCACTCCATCAGATGCGAAGATGTGACAAAGCCGGCGATGGTGGGGCCACCGCCGGCTCGTCGAGAGGTCCTTGCTACGCCGCCCGGGGAGAGATAGCGACGAAGCGGGTCATGCCCTCACGATAGATTTTCATCAGCACCGGCTTGCCGGTCTTCCTGGCTTCCTTGAGCTTCTCGGCAGCCGCCTTCGGGCTGTCGACCGCGTCACGGCCGACCTGCTGGAGGACGTCGCCGGCCTTCAGCCCCATGTCGTCGGCCGGGCTGCCCGGCTCGACCGACGCGACGAGCGCACCGTTCACCGCACTGTCGAGGCCGAGTTGCTTGCGGGCCTCCGGCGAGATCGGCGCCAGCGACACGCCGTAGGCCATCGGCTCCGGCTTCGCGACTTCGGCCGGCTTGCCGTCGGCCTTGGCCTTGATGATCGCGCTCTCCTCCTTCTGGTCGCCGACCTTGGCCGTGACGGCCATGTCCTTGCCGTCGCGCCAGAAGCCGAGCTTCACCGAGGACCCAGGCTTCAGGGCCGAGATCGCGCGCGTCAGCTCCTTGACGCTCTCGACCGGCTTGCCGTCGACACTCACGATGACGTCGCCGGATTTGATGCCGGCCGCCAGCGCGGGGCTGTCGGGCTGGACCATGGCGACCAGCGCGCCCTTGTCGGACTTGAGCGACAGGCTCTCGGCGATCTCCTTGGTCATCGGCTGGATCTGGACGCCGAGCAGTCCGCGCTCGACCCGGCCGCTCTCCTTGAGCTGCGCCACGATCGGCTCGGCCAGCGACGACGGGATGGCGAAGCCGAGCCCGATGCTGCCGCCGCTCGGCGAGTAGATCGCCGTGTTGATGCCGATAACGTTGCCGTCCATGTTGAACAGCGGGCCGCCCGAGTTGCCGCGGTTGATCGCGGCGTCGGTCTGGATGTAGTCGTCGAACGGGCCCGACTGGATGTCGCGGCCGCGCGCCGACACGATGCCCGTGGTCACCGTACCGCCGAGGCCGAACGGATTGCCGACCGCCATGACAGCCTGGCCGACGCGCACCTTGGCGGCGTCGCCGAACGTCACGAACGGCAGTGGCTTGTCGCTATCGACCTTGAGCACGGCGAGGTCTGTCTTCTCGTCGCCGCCCAGCATCTTGGCCGGCAGCTTGGTGCCGTCCGACATGGTGATGGTGATCGAGTCGGCCTTCGACACGACATGATAGTTGGTGACGATCGTACCCTTGGCATCGACGATGAAGCCGGTGCCGACGGCCTGGCCTTTCTCGCCCGACGGGCGCTGCTTGCCTTCCGGCCGGCCCTGGGGCTTGCCCGGCTGGCCGAAGCGCTCGGCAAAGCGCTGCATGAACTCTTCCATCTGCTTGTCCCGCGAACCGGACGAGCGGACGTCCTCGCCGTCCTCGGCGCCGGCCTTCATGGTCACGGCGACGTTGACGACCGCCGGGGTTACCTTGGCGGCAAGATCGGAGAAGTCCTGCACGACCTGCGGAGCGGCGATCGCTGCGGGTGCGCTGAACATCGGCACGATGAGGGCGGGGGCGGTCAGCGCGGTGGTCAGCGCCAGGGCGGCTAGGATACGGCTCTTGGTCTTCGTCATGAACAACCTCCTTTGGGGGTTTCGCAACGCTATATGGGGGGAGGCCCGTGGCGTTCGAATGGCCGTCACATTGAATGTTTGTATAGCCGTGGGTGATTGCGCCGGGGTCGGGAATATCGTCAAAAGAAAGGCGAGCAACGCGGACGCCGCAGTGGAAGGCAATCTTGAAAATTCTCCTCGTCGAAGATGACAAGCAAACCGCCGACTACATCGCAAAGGGCCTGCGCGAGCATGGCCATGTGGTTGACCACGCCGACAACGGCCGGGATGGTCTCTACCTCGCCACCGGCGAGAAATACGAAGTGCTTATCGTCGACCGCATGCTGCCGATCACCGATGGCCTGTCACTCGTCAAGGCGGCCCGCGCCTCAGGCGTTAAGACGCCGGTCCTGTTCCTCACCACCATGGGTGGCGTCGTCGACCGCGTGGCCGGCCTGGAAGCCGGCGGCGACGATTATCTGATCAAGCCCTTTGCCTTCGCCGAGCTCCTGGCGCGCGTGGGCGCCCTCGCGCGCCGGCCGCCGATGATGGCCGTGACGTCGCTCACCGCTGGCGATCTCGAGATGGATCTCCTCACCCGTACGGTGATACGCGCCGGCAAACGCATCGAGCTCCTGGCCCAGGAGTTCAAGATCCTCGAGTACCTCTTGCGCCATACCGGTGAAGTCGTCACCCGCACGATGTTGCTGGAGAAAGTCTGGGATTTCCATTTCGACCCCAAGACCAACATCGTCGAGACGCACATCAGCCGCCTGCGATCAAAGATCGACAAGGGCTTCAACAAGCCCTTGCTCCACACAGTCAGGGGGGCTGGCTATGTCATCCGCCCGCCTGACTAGGCTGCTGCGTTCGGCCAGCTTCAGGCTGACGGTGATCTACACCGGGTTGTTCATGGTATCGGCCGGCGCGCTGTTCGCCAGCGTCTACTGGACCGCAACCGCGGCGATGCAGAATGACATGGCGGCCGTGCTCCGCACCGAAGCTCTTCAGCTCACCGAGTTTCATCGACGCAGCGGGCTGGCCGGCCTTGCCCAGCAGATCACGCGACGCATGGATTTCCGGACGCGTGGACCGATCTATTATCTTCTGCAGGCGCCGAACCGGCGGGTCGTGGTCGGCAACCTGCCGGGCATGCCGCCGGTCGACGGCGTCATCGACTTCGTGCCCGAAGTCGATAGCGGGGAGCCGGAGACCGAAAAGCGGCCGAGACTTACCGGCTATGGCCTCACCCTGTCCGACGGCTCGTTTTTGATGGTCGCGCAGGATGCCAATCGGCTGAGCGACATGCAGAGCGCGATTATCCAAGCCTTCGCCTGGTCCGCCGGTCTGACGCTCCTGCTGGCGATCGCCGGCGGTGCTTGGCTCGGCAACATTTTCCTGCGCCGCATCGACACCATCACCCGCGCAAGCCGCGCGATCATGGAGGGCGACCTCTCGGCCCGCATTCCCGAGCGGGGCACCCACGACGAGATCGAGCAGCTCATCACCAACCTCAACGCCATGCTGAGCCGCATCCAGCAGCTCATGGATGGGCTGCGTCAGGTCTCGAGTGACATCGCCCATGACCTGCGCACGCCGCTCGGCCGTTTGCGCCAGCATCTGGAAAACGCACGTGATCGGGCGACCACGACGGCCGACTACGGCCAGGCAACCGATGCCGCCATCGTGGAGGCGGACGACCTGCTCGATACCTTCTCGGCTCTCCTGCGCATTGCCCAGGTCGAGGCCGGCAGCCAAATGAGCGCCTTCTCCGAACTCGACTTTTCCGCCCTGGTCCGCGATCGAGAACGCACTCAAGCACGCGCCGGAAGGCACCACGATATCGGTTGGCCTGCACAAGTCGGGCGCGGGCTTCGAAGTCGAGGTCGCCGACGATGGACCGGGCATTCCAGAGAGCGAACGGGAAAAGGTATTCGATCGATTCTACCGCCTTGACCGCAGCCGCTCGACCGCCGGCAGTGGTCTCGGCCTCGCGCTGGTCAAGGCGATCGCCGGCCTGCACGGCCTCGCGATCCGCCTCGAGGATCGCAAGCCTGGTCTGGCGGTGGTCATGTCCGGCACTGCAAGTGGGCCTCCGAGATTCAGGATAAACGAATGACGGCGATACCGGACAGGAGAGCACTCCCGTGAAGAATCCGACGCATGCGCTTCTTGCCTATGTTGGCAGCTACACCACTCCCGGGCGGAACGGCCGTGGCAACGGCATCAATGTCTACAAGGTCGATCCGCGCACCGGCGCATTCACGCACCTGCAACACCTTGGCGGGGTGGAGAACCCGTCCTTCCTGGCGATCGATCCGTCCGGACGTTACCTCTATTCGATCCATGGCGATCGCAGCGACGCGACCGCCTACAGCATCGACCGGCGCACCGGCCGCCTCGCCCTGCTCAATCGCGAGTCAACCGGTGGCTACAACCCGGTGCATCTCGCGCTTGACGCGAACGGCGCCTTTCTCGCCGTGGCGAACTACGGCTCGGATTCGCTCGCCGTGCTGCCGATCAGAGCCGACGGTCGGCTCGCTCCCTACAGTACCCTGACACCGGTCGGAGGAACGCTCGGACCGCATCGCGTGCAGCAGCGCAACACCGCGCCGCACCATATCCCGCTCGATCGCCAGGGTCGCTTCTTCTACGTCCCGTGCAAGGGCTCCGACAGCGTCGTCACCTATCGCCTCGATGAAATCCGCGGTGTCCTCGTCGAGGCTGCCCGGGTGACGGCGCGCCCCGGCGCCGCACCTCGTCACATCGACTTCCATCCGAAGAAGGCTTTGGCCTACGTCATCAACGAACTTGATTCGACGATAACGACCTATCGGCAGGACCGCCGCAGCGGCAAGCTCACGCCGCTCCAGACCATCCCGTCCACACCGTCGGACTTCACCGGCTACAGCACCGGCGCCGAGATCTGGCTCGATCGCGCCGGCCGCAATGTCTATGTCTCCAACCGCGGCCACGACAGCATCGGCGTTTTCGCCATCGATCCCGCCGCCGGCACGCTTACGGCCCGGCAGTGGGTCCCGACCAAGGGCGGCACGCCGCGCTTCTTCGCCTTCGATCCCGACCAGAAGCATCTCTATGTCGCCAACCAGGACGGGCACTCGATCGTCACCTACAAGGTCGGCCGCGACGGCCGCCTCGCCCCGAATGCTGCGCGGGTCAAGGTCGGCAGCCCGGCCTGCATCGTCTTCTCGCCGATCGCAGATTGACCCGACCCTGAGTTGCCTACAGACTTCGCGTGCTCGCCATGCTGGCAGCTTTCCGGTTGCCGCCTGGAGGACAAGCGCGAGGGGGAGGCAACCATGGCTGCAGGACTTACCGAAAGTCTCGGCGAAATTCTGAATTGCATCGCTGCCGCCGGCGCCATCGGCACCGCGGCCTACGGTCTGGTAGACTCGAGCAAGGCAGCCTGGGGTGGCATCTCCAACCTCGGCTTCGGCCATATCCGCAATGCCGTACAATCGATCATCGGCAAGGCGACGGCGAGCGGCATGGTCTTTGGACCGACCGAGATCATCGAGACCTTGCGGGCCAACTGGCTGAACGGCGTCTCCAAGGCCGACCAGAAGGCCAAGGCCAAAGCGCTCATCCGGCTGATGCTGACCACTGACACGGCTCACGCGATGGCTACCGCCATCGGGGTGAATGCCGCCCATCTGCAGATCGCAGCACAGCGAGTGCGGGATGATGAAGACCTCCTGCCGCAGGACCTCAAGGTGCTGGGCGCGTTCGACGTGGTCGTAAGCGCCACCCTCGATCTCGGTTTCGAGCGCGGCGACCAAGTCTATCGTAACGCCGCCAAGGTCGCGGCTTTCGGCTGCGCAGTCGTCCTCGCGGCCACCGGAAGTCATGTCGTCTTCGGCGCTATCAGGCCGATGGATATTTTGATTGGCGTCGTTGCCACTCCCCTGGCGCCGATCGCCAAGGACCTCTCGACGTCGCTGAGTGCCGCGGTGAAGGCCGTCGGTACGTTCAAGCGCTGACGGCCAGGCCCCGTCGATGACCCTCTATCTCAACTTCCGGACGGGCGGCGTCGCCGGCGGCATCGTCACGCCCTATCTGCTCGAGGGCGACGGCACCGTGAATCCGCCCGCCGTGCGGGCGCTCAACTCGGTGGAGGCGGCACACAGGGTCGCCGGCAAGAACGTGCTGTTTGGCGTTCATGGCTTCAACGTGAACTATCGCGAGGGTGCGCTCGCATTCGGCCTGCTCGACGCCCATCTCAGCCTGACCGATTCTGACGTCTTCATCGGCGTGCTGTGGCCCGGCGACTGGTGGATTCCGGCCATCAACTATCCGTTCGAGGGCAGCGATGCCATGGAGTGCGGCCGCCTCCTGGCCACGTTCTGCAGCCAGCATCTGATGCAGGCCCAGAGCGTCTCGTTCGTCTCCCATAGCCTGGGCGCCCGCCTTGTCCTCGAAGCGCTCGTCCATCTCGACCGGCGGGCGCGTATGGTTTGCCTGATGGCGGGTGCCATCGACCGCGATTGCCTCGTCGCCGAATACGCCAAGGCGACCAGCATGGCCGACCAGATCTTCGTACTGGCGTCGCACAACGACTCCGTCCTGCGCGTGGCCTTCCCGATCGGCGATGCGATTTCCGACGTCTTCGACCGTAGTTACGGCTTCCTGGAGAAGGCGCTGGGCTACGATGGCCCGCCCTCGCCGGCCGACCCGCCGGTAGTCGGCCCGTGGCAGATTCCCGATGCCGACAACTACGGCCACGGCAGCTACCTGCCGCCGACCGATGCGGCGCGTTGGGTGCGGGTTGCCGACTTTGTCGGCCGTGCCTTCCGTGGCCAACCTCAGCCCTCGCCCGGACCGTTCTGAGTTTTGCGCACATCGACTGCTTGACGCTTTGGCATCTTCGAGGTAGGAATTTACCTATGACTTCCTGCCGTCCGTTCCTGCGCCTTGTTCAAGCCCGCAAGACTGGCTGCCGGGAAGTGCCGAAGTCGATTCCCGCGACGCCCGCTTCGGGCGGACATGGCCGCCTTGTTCCTGCCGGCGGAAACGCCCGTGGCGTCAACGACTTGGCAAGGATTTGATGCCATCCTGACGTACGCACCTTGAGTTTTTGTCCTGTCCGCCACTGCGCCGGACATTTTGGAGAGGTCCCGTGAGCGACAAGACCTACGGCTTCGAGACCCTGTCGGTACATGCCGGCGCCGCCCCCGATCCCGCCACCGGCGCGCGGGCACAGCCGATCTACCAGACCACTGCCTACGTCTTCGAAGACGCCGACCACGCCGCAGCGCTGTTCAACCTGCAGACCGTGGGCTTCATCTATTCCCGCCTCAGCAACCCGACCAATGCAGCGCTCGAGGCAAGGCTTGCCACGCTGGAAGGCGGTCGCGGCTGCACTGTGGCCTCCTCCGGCCATGCCGCCCAGGTGCTCGCGCTGTTTCCCCTGATGCAGCCGGGCGCCGAGATCGTCGCCTCTTCCCGCCTCTACGGCGGCTCGCTGCAGCAGATGAAGAACACCTATCCCAAGTTCGGCTGGAAAGCCGAGATCGTCGACGCCGACACGCCGGACAACTTCAAGCGGGCGGTCACCGAAAACACCAGGTGCTTCTTCATCGAGAGCCTGGCCAATCCCGGTGGCGTGGTGAGCGACATCGAGGCGATCGCGCGCATTGCCGAGGCGGCGGGCGTGCCCCTGCTGGTCGACAACACGCTGGCCACCCCCTGGCTCTGCAAGCCGATCGACTACGGCGCCACGCTGATCGTGCATTCGACCACCAAGTTCCTGAGCGGCACCGGCACCTCGATGGGCGGCGCCGTCGTCGACTCAGGCAAGTTCGACTGGTCGGTCAAAGGATCGACTGGCGGCGGCAAGTTCCCCAGCCTCGCCGGGCCCGAGCCCGCTTATCACGGGCTCAATTTCCACGAGACCTTCGGCGACATGGCCTACACCTTCCACAGCCATGCCGTGGGCCTGCGCGACCTCGGGCCGACCCAGGCGCCGTTCAACGCCTGGCTCACCATGCTGGGCATCGAGACGCTGGGGCTGCGCATGGAGCGGCACTGCGCCAACGCGATACGCGTGGCCCGGCATCTCGAGAAGCATCCGGCCGTGGCCTGGGTGAACTACGCCGGCCTGCCGTCGAACCGGTATCACCAGCTGGGGAAGAAGTACCTGCCCAGGGGCACGGGCTCGGTGTTTACGTTCGGGGTCAAGGGCGGCTACGACGTCGGCGTAAAGGTGGTCGATGGCGTCGAGCTGTTCTCGCACCTCGCCAATATCGGCGACGCCAAGAGCCTGATCATTCATCCCGCCTCGACCACCCATCGCCAGCTCTCCGACGAGCAGCGCGTTGCCGCCGGTGCCGGCCCCGACGTGTTGAGGTTGTCGATCGGCATCGAGACGGTGGAAGACATCATTGCCGATCTGGATCAGGCTTTGGCCCGGGCAACCGCCTAGGAGACACTCGATGCTGAGCCAGGCAGACAATGAATTCCTGACCCGCAGCGCCAAGGGCACGCCGATGGGCGAGCTGCTGCGCCGCTTCTGGATGCCCGCGCTTCTGTCGGCGGAACTGCCGGAGCGCGACGGGCCGCCGAAGAAGATCAAGACCCTGGGCGAGGAGCTTCTGGCCTTTCGCCAGACCGACGGCCGGGTCGGCATTGTGGAGCCACACTGCCCGCACCGCGGTGCCAATCTCTACTACGGCCGCAACGAGCAATGCGGCCTGCGGTGTTCCTTCCACGGCTGGAAGTTCGATATCGACGGCAACTGCGTCGACCTCCCGACGTCGCCGCCGGAATCGAACTACAAGGACACGATCAAGCTCCTCGCCTACCCGACGCGCGAATGGGCCGACATGATCTGGGTCTACATGGGCCCGCGCGACAGGATGCCCGAGTTGCCCCAGCTCGAACTCGGGCTCGTTCCGGCCGCACATCGCTACGTCTCGAAGAAATGGCAGGACTGCAACTGGGTGCAGAGTCTCGAGGGCGCCATCGACACCGCCCACTTCTCGTTCCTGCACGCCATCCCGACCAAGGACGAGACGGTCAAGCTCGATATCCTGCGCAAGACTTCGGCGATCGGCCAGGAAGCCGGCCTCGCCGATCGGATGCGCTGGGTGACGGACGATCCCCGGCCAAAGTTCCGGATCCAGGGCCACGATGCCGGCCTGGTGATTGCCGCCGGCCGCAAGACCGACTCGACCGATCTCTATTGGCGCATCGCGCAGTACCTGACGCCCAATCACGCCCTGGTACCGGTCGCCTTCCCCGGCGAGGTCTATCACGGTCAGAGCTGGGTCCCGGTCGATGACACGACGTGCTGGATCTATACCTACAGCTGGACGCCGGACCGGCCGCTCAGCAACGCCGAGCGCACCAAGTACGCGGCGGGGCTCAGCCTCCATGCGGAGATCGACGAGAACTACGTGCCCAAGCGCAACATCCACAACGACTACCTGATCGACCGCGAACTGCAGAAGACGCTGAGCTTCACCGGCATCAGCGGTGTGTCCGATCAGGACGCCGCGATCCAGGACAGCCAGGGTGCGATCCAGGACCGGACCCGGGAGCACCTCGGCCCGACCGACGTCGGCATCGTCGAGTTCCGCAAACTGGTCATGGGCGCCGCACGGGCCCTGCAACACGGCAGCGAGCCGAAAGCGGCCGCCTCGCCGACGCGCTATGCAGTCCGCGCCGGCGGCTGGATCGCAGGCGCCGACAAGGGGCTGGCCGACGTGATGGCCGAACGGTTCGGTCACGCCGACGGCTACGTCGGTGCGGACTATGGACTCGGAGAATAGTTAGACCGCACCGGCGGGCTGCATTATCGTCGCGTCGAAGATTTCTTGGGGGAGATTTGCAGTGACGGTCAAGATTTACGGACCCGCAGCCTCGCGCGCGGCGCGTGCACTTTGGATCGTGCACGAGCTCGGCATTCCGTTCGAGCATGTCGCGATGGAGATGAAGGACGTCAAGGGCGCCGAATATCTCAAGATCAATCCCAACGGCAAGGTGCCGGCGCTGGTCGACGGCGATTTCAGGCTGTTCGAGTCGATGGCGATCAACCTCTATCTCGCCGCCAAGTACAACAAGGACGGCTTCCTGCCGGCCAGCCTCGAGGACCAGGCGCTCTGCCACCAGTGGAGCTTCTGGGGCATGACCGAGGTCGAGAAGCCGCTGCTTACCGTGCTCATCGACATGTTCATGACGGCGCCCGACAAGCGCAAGCCCGAGGCCGTGGCCGAGGCGCTGAAGGCGTTGCCCAAGCCGTTCAGCGTGTTGAACGGCGCGCTGCAGGGCCGTGACTACCTGCTCGGATCGTCGTTTACCGTGGCTGACCTCAACCTCGCCTCGATCATGAGCTGGGCCAAGCCGATCAAGTTCGACTTCGCGCCCTTCCCGAACGTCGCTGCCTGGCTCGACCGCTGCCTGTCGCGTCCCGCCTACAAGGCGGCGCGTTCGACCAAATAGGCATCGTCGCGGGCGCGATCGGCGCCCGGCAGCAGCAGCGCCACCAGCGTGATCACGACGGAGGTGGCGGCGAGGCCCAGGAACAGAATCTCGAGGCTGCCGGTGGTCTCGCGCACCCAGGCGATCAGCAGGATCGCGAGCGGTCCGGCCCCGAAGGCCACCACGAACTTCGCGCCGAAGCCCAGGCCGTGGTAGCGGCTGGGCGTGTAGCGGGCGATCAGGATGTTCTCGATCGGCCCGGCGGCGGAACTCAGCACCGCCGAGGCGACGGCGCCGGCCAGCGCCACATAGCCGTTGCCCAGCGCGAGCGCCGCCATCGCGCCGACCTGGAGCGCCGAGGCCACGACGTAGGTCGTCTTGAGCGGATAGCGATCGATGATGCGCCGGCCCATCGCGTACTGCGCGACACCCGAGATGACGTAGATCAGCGATGTGGCAAGGCCTACCCACAGCACGGCCTGGGTAATGAGCCCCCACGACGCAAGGCCGTGACGAAGAGCGCTGATCTGCTCGCTGAAGCGCGCCTCGAACACGAAGGCGGCGCCGAACATGACCGCCTGCCAGATCACGCCCTCGAGCGCCATCGTCACCGACAACACCGAGAAGACCCGCCAGAAATCGCCGCGTCCGACCTGCACCCCCGGCGCCACCGGCATCGGCCGGTCGTCGACCAGGCCGCGCTTCATGTTCCAGTAGAGAGCCGCGCCCACCGCGAGACAGACCAGGCCCGGAACGATGAAAGCCGCGCGCCACGAGGCGATCGTGATCAGCAGGCCCGGCACGATGCCGTACAGCGCAAGGCCCGCACTTCCCCACAGCCCGTTCACGCCCATGGCATGCCCCTGCTCCCTGGCGGTACGGATCACCCAGCCGATGCCCGCCGAGTGGTAGATGGCACCGAATGCCCCGAGCCCGCACAGCGCCAAGGACAAGCCGAAGGTGTCGCCGGTCGCGACCAGGCCACAGGCGATCGACGACAGGCCGAGCCCCACGAACATCACCACCATCATGGCGGGGGCACCGAAGCGATCCGACGCCCAGCCGGCGGGCAACGACACCACGCCGAGCAGGACCGTCGCAGGAGCATAGAGCAGCAGGAGTTCCTCGGCCGGCAGCTTCCAGGCCACGGCGAGCGTCAGCACGATGACGGCATAAAACGCCGTCATCATGTGCATCAGTGCGTGTCCGATCGAGGAAAACAGCAGGACGCGCGGGCCAAAATCGGCGGAACCCATCATTTCCTGTATCGGTGCTGCGGCCCTGTCGCGCAAGCCTGCTTGCGGCATCGCTGCCATTCGCGCTAAAGCCCCCTACCGCGGCGGTGCCGCGGCACCGGTCGGGGCGTAGCGCAGCCTGGTAGCGCACCTGTCTGGGGGACAGGGGGTCGCAGGTTCAAATCCTGTCGTCCCGACCAATTTCCTCCCCCTTCCATTGTTCCAAGCGATGAGTACGCGGCGCGCGCTGGCCCTCATCTTCTGCACCGTGACGCTCGACGTGTTGGCGCTGGGGGTGATGATCCCGGTACTGCCGCGGATCGTGCTGGGTTTCACGGGCGGTGACATCGCCGGAGCCGCCGAGGTTTTCGGGCTGTTCGCCACGGTGTGGGCCGCCATGCAGTTCATTACTTCGCCGCTGCTGGGCGCGCTCAGCGACCGCTACGGTCGCCGGCCTGTGATCCTGCTGTCGTGCCTGGGCCTCGGCCTCGACTATATCTTCATGGCCCTCGCCCGTTCGCTCTTCCTGCTGTTCGTGGGCCGGGTCATTTCCGGCATCACGGCGGCCTCGATCCCCGCTTTCGGTTCTGGGTGCCGGCGACGGGCTGCCTCCTGAATGCAGGTTCCGGCTGGCTCGAGCTGCCAGATTCGCTGCCGCCTGAGCGACACATCGCCTTCTCGTGAAGCGCGCCAGCCCCTCGGGATCATTCGCCCTGCCGCGCTCGCAAATCCAGCTGTTCGGCCGTCGTGCAGGGACTGTTGGTCGGTCCCGCCGTACCGGTGATGTCGCTGTGGGGGCTGGCGGGCCCTGCCTCGCAAGGCCTGATGAGCCGCCTGGTCGGCGTCTCCGAGCAGGGTCAACTCCAGGGCGCGAACACCGCGCTGATGAGCATCGCCGGTCTTATTGCTCCCGGGCTCTTCGCGGTCTCCTTCGCATACTTCATCGAGCCGGTACCCGGCCGCCTTCTGCTGCCCGGTGCACCCTATCTGCTGGCCGCCCTGCTACTGGTCATGGCGACCTTGATCACCCTCCACGCTACAGCGCAGCGGCGACCCCCCGACCGGCGTCGGTGAGCTTGCAGACCAGCCAGTCCGGCTTCAGAGGATTGTTGAACCAGGGCTCGGCCCAGCCCCGTTCGATACAGCGGCGCACGACAGCCCCATCGACGTCCTGGCCGTCGAGGTCGAACAGCGGCAGCTTGCCGCCCGCCTGGGTCAACCCGCGGCGCAGGTAAAGAAGCTCGGTGATCGTTGGAAGATCGCCCTCCAACTCATTGTCATTCAGTGACGAAATGTCTAACGAACGCGCCGGTTGGCGCGTGAACGTGCGGCTGGCAAACACGGCTGCGTCCCCCTTTGACGATGCCGAAAAACCTTTAACATCAGGTGGTTGCAGGGCGTCCCTGCGTCTACCCGGCGTCGCGGTTGGCAGTCCCTGGATTGCCGCCCCCCGGCGGCAATCCAGGCACCGTCTAGTTTTGTGCCTTCAGCGTCGTGCGAAGCTGCGTCAGCGCCTGTTCGAGATCTTCGAGAACCGTTTCGATCTCGCGGCGCTTGTGCAAATCCAGCATCGCGGCGCGTGGCGTCGTGGTCGATGGCTGCGGACCAGTCCGCGGCAA
Organism: Alphaproteobacteria bacterium; assembly: GCA_010032545.1. GTDB lineage: Bacteria > Pseudomonadota > Alphaproteobacteria > Reyranellales > Reyranellaceae > Reyranella. The sequence continues at coordinate 5,072 of RGPT01000034.1, read as the reverse complement.
CGGTTGCCGAGCGGCGCCACCGGTCATGGCCTCGGCACGCGCCGACACGATGCGCAGGCTTTCGAGCGCGCTTTCGGCTGCGAGATCGAAACGCTGTTGCTGAGGCAGGCGACCGCGGCTCTCCTTCAGAAGGCGCTGCACGCCCTTGATGGTATAGCCATCATCGTAAAGCAGCGTACGGATGCGGCGCAGGAGATCGATATCTTCCGGTCGATAGTAGCGCCGTCCACCGCCCCGCTTGAGCGGGCGGACCTGGCTGAACTTGCTTTCCCAGAACCGCAGTACGTGCTGCGGAACATCCAACTCGGTCGCAACTTCGCTGATCGTGCGAAACGCCTGCGCCGACTTTTCAACGCGCCTTTCGACGGTCTGAGCCGATACGGCCATGACAAATCCCCCGCATTTCCCCAATTACCCCTAGTTTTCGCCGGGCGCCCCATTGATCATAGACTTGAGAACGTTCGACGCTCGGAAGACGAGTACACGCCGCGGCAGGATCGGAACCTCCTGCCCTGTCTTCGGATTGCGGCCCACTCGCTGTCCCTTGTCGCGAACGGTGAAACTCCCGAACGACGAGATCTTCACCGACTCGCCACGCGCCAACGCTTCCACGACCTCGGAGAGAATCGTCTCCACGAGATCGCTGGACTCATTGCGAGACAGTCCCACTTCCTGGAACACGGACTCGCTCAAATCGGCGCGTGTGATAGTCCGGCCTTCCACTCCGGCACCCCTTCTTCCCCTAGTTAATCCATACTCTAAGGTGGGAAAGCGGTCAATATCAGTAGGATAGACGGTGGACTTGAATCGCCGCCTGTTCACGTTCCGTTGCGGACGGCTTTGTTTCAATCGCTACAGGGGCCGGCTCGGCCTACCAGCGGACCAGCGACGCCCCCCAGGCCAGGCCGCCGCCGATGCCTTCGAGCAGCAACAGGTCGTTCTTCTTGATGCGGCCGTCTTTCACCGCCGCATCCAGGGCCAGTGGAATGGAGGCAGCAGACGTGTTGGCGTGGCGGTCGACCGTTACGACCACCCGTTCCGGCGGCAGGCCGAGCTTGCGGCCGGTGCTGTCGATGATGCGCTTGTTGGCCTGGTGGGGCACCAGCCAGTCGATGTCCTTGGTTTCAAAGCCGGCCTTGGCCAGCACTTCGCCCACGACCGCCGCCATGTTGACGACCGCGTGCTTGAACACTTCCTTGCCTTCCATGCGCAGGAAGCCGGTCGTCCGGGTCGAGGATGGGCCGCCATCGACGTAGAGGATGTCATGCTGACGGCCGTCAGAGTGAAGCGCATTGGCGAGCACGCCGCGGTCGGCCGTCGTCCCCTTGCCTTCTTCGGCCCTGAGCACAACGGCACCAGCGCCGTCGCCGAACAGCACACAGGTGCCTCGGTCGTTCCAGTCGAGGATGCGGGAGAAGGTCTCGGCGCCGATCACCAGCGCGGTCGAAGCCAGGCCGTTCTTGATCAAGCTGTCGGCAACCGAAAGACCGTAGACAAAGCCCGCGCACACGGCCTGAACGTCAAATGCGGCGCCGCGGGTCATTCCCAGTTCGGCCTGCACGCGCGTTGCGGTGGCGGGAAAGGTCTCATCCGGCGTCGCGGTCGCCAGCACGATGAGGTCGAGGTCGGAAGCTTTGAGGCCGGCATGGGCCAGGGCCCGCTCCGAGGCCTTGATTGCAAGATGGGACGTCAGCTCGCCATCGGCTGCTATGTGGCGCTGGCGAATGCCGGTGCGCTGCTGGATCCACTCGTCGGAGGTGTCCATCTTTTTGGCAAGGTCGGCGTTGGTAACGACCTGCTCTGGCAAATAGGAGCCGCATCCCTGAACGACGGACCTGATCACGTGCCTCCTCCGCCTGCCTGCAGTACTGGCGCTTCTAAAGTCGGCGGCAATGCGTGCAACCTGGCCAGCCCTTCAACAAGCTTGCTCTTGTAATCGTAGCGGACCATGTCGATCGCCATCCCGATGGCGTAGGCGAAGCCCAGCGCATCGGTCCCGCCATGGCTCTTCACGCAAACCCCATCGAGGCCTACGAAAACGCCACCATTATAGCGCCGCGGGTCTACGCGCTTGCGCATCTTGACCAAGGCACCCGAAGCGAAAAGGGCGCCAATCTTGGCGAAGGTCGAGGTCCGGAACGCTTCGCGCACGAAGCTGGTGTAGAGTTTTGCCGTGCCTTCGATGGTCTTCAGCGCAACGTTGCCGGTAAAGCCGTCCGTCACGACGACATCCACTTTCCCAGTGCCGATGTCGTTACCCTCGACAAACCCTTGAAAGGACACCGGCGACCCCTCGCGACGAAGCCACAATGCAGCCTGGCGCAGTTCTTCGTGACCCTTCAGTTCCTCGGACCCGACGTTCAGCAGCCCGACCGTCGGCGCGCTCAGGCCCAGCAGCACCTGGGCGAATACGCTGCCCATGACCGCGAATTCGGCGAGGTTCTCGGCGTCGCATTCGAGATTGGCGCCGAGATCGAGCATGACCGTCTCGCCCCGGCTGGTCGGCATGAACGAGGCCAGCGCCGGCCGGTGAGCCCCCGGAAGCATGCGCATCGCCATCATCGAGATGGCGAGCAAGGCCCCTGTATTGCCGGCAGACACAACGGTATCGGCACGGCCTTGGGCCGCCGCATCCACAGCCAGCCACATGCTCGACTGGCGGCGCCGACGCACTTCGGGCGCGTGATCGCCGCCCATACCGTCAAGTGCCAGAACGACCTTGCCGACGCTCACGGGAATGCCCTGCCTGTCGGTTGCCAGCGCATCGCCGGCGGCGACGCCTGCGGCCTACTTCTCGGCCGACGCTGCGTCGGCCAGAACCGGCATGTCCTCACGATAGTAGCCGCAGTGCGAGCAGACCATATGCGGTCGCTTGAGCTCGCCGCAATTCTTGCACTCGACATACGCCATGCTCGGCAGCGCGTGGTGCGACCGGCGCATATTGCGGCGGGATTTCGAAATCTTTTTCTTGGGAACTGCCATAACGATCTCCACGACGGGCCCACGCCAACGTAGACCCCAAAAAGCTGAGCCGCGCTCTATCGGCGCGGCGTGCGGCCTTCTCTAGCCAAATCGCTCCAGTCCTGCAACAGTTTAGCGGCCGCGGCGAGGCTTGTCCCTGAGCGCCGCCAGTCCCGCAAAGGGGTGCCGCGGCTGGCCGGCGGGCGCCCGGCGGGGACCGCCCTTGGGCTTGGGCAGGACATCTTCCAGCTTGACGCCCGCCCGACGCGGATAGGGGTCGGCCATCAGCGCGAGCTGCTCGGCGACGATTTCGCCGACATCTAGCATGTTCCCAATCAGTGGTTCGGGGGCATCGGCTTGGGCGTTGAGGACCGCCTCTCCGCTCTCCGGGTCAAATTCTTCGGCAAGGTCCTTTTTGAACACGATCCGGAAGGTGTCATCGAGGATCTGGGTTACCGGCTCAAGGCTCAAAACGCATGCCTGAACGATCTTTCCACGCAACCGGCCCTCGACCACGACCTGGCCGCCGATCTGCACGTCGACGGTTGCCCGGGCGCCGAAGCCCGACAGGCCCAAAAAACCAAATCGCTTGGCCAGGGCCGCGCATTCGGTCTCGCTGGCAACGATGTCCAGCGCTGTGCCGGAGCGGCCCATGCGATCCAGGTCGACAATTCTTTCTATCTCAGATTTTTCTTTGTTTTCAATATTCTCAGACATCTTATTAATCTATTTTATTAAGTCAATTCTGAGCGTGTTGGCGAGCCTGTTCACGTATCCGCGAACGTGCTCCTCCAGTCGGGCCACGTCAGCGTCGACAGCCGACCTACCGCCGTAGGCGTTGCGCCGCAAGGTCTCCGCCAAGGATGTCGGCCCGCCTGCCAGCGCCTCACGATAGGCGAGCGCACGCCCGTGCAGTCCTTCTGCCATGATCTTGATCCGTCGGCCGACTCCGAGATCCTGGATGCCGATTTCACGCAAGGTGAGGTCAAGGTGTCGAAACATGACGTCGAAGAACGCCTGGGACAGACGATCGCCATCCGGCTCGCGCCGGAGGCGATCGATGGCCAGGGCAGCGTGCAACGCCAAGGAATCGAAGCGGCCGTCGAGCGTGTCTGGAATTCCGCAGGAGTGGAACAGCCACGGCGCACGGGCCTCCTCCGATACGCGCATGTAGAATGCAGCGGCAAACTTGTCTTCGGCGCTTTTGCGGCGGAACACGATCCAGCTCCATTGCGTCACGGGTGAAGGTTGACCCGGTACGACCATCGCGACATGTTGTGCACCGTCTTCCTCAGGAACCCAAGCCCTACTCCAGAATCTGCCATGCGCCGCATTGCCACTTCCACCCTCGCTAGCGTTATTCTTGTTCCAGCGCTTCTGGCGCTGACAGGCTGCGAAGGTCACTTCAATCAGCGCGGCTTTGTGCCGACGCCCGGCTCGACAGAAAAACTCGAGGTCGGAGCCCAAAGCCGCGAGGATGTCGTGCGCCTCATCGGATCGCCGTCCGCCGTTTCCACGTTCAATCCGAACATCTGGTACTTCATCAGCGAAGTGCAGGAGTCGTACGCCTTCCTCAAGCCCGAGATCACCCAGCAGAAGGTCATTCAGATCACGTTCAACGATGCCGGGCGTGTCGCGGCAATCAAGAATTACGATCTGGCCGACGCCAAGGAAATCGTCATGGTCCAGCGCATAACACCGACCACCGGCAAGGAACTCACCGTGCTGGAGCAGGTGCTGGGCAACGTCGGCAAGTTCAACCCGGCTACCAGGCAGGGCCAGAGCCCGGGCGCGCCAACGGGCAGCGGTATCTGACGCCTTCCGCCGTTCTGCCCTTTGCCACGGACACATAGAAAAGCCCCGGTCCTTCGACCGGGGCTTTTCCGTCGTGTTCGGGGTCGCCGCCTCAGTGCGCGAGTACTGCGAGCAGCAGAAGCGCCACGATGTTCGTGATCTTGATCATCGGATTCACGGCCGGGCCGGCCGTGTCCTTGTACGGGTCACCGACGGTATCGCCGGTCACCGCGGCCTTGTGAGCCTCGGATCCCTTGCCGCCGAAATGGCCTTCCTCGATGTACTTCTTGGCGTTGTCCCAAGCACCGCCGCCCGTG
>RGPT01000330.1 GCA_010032545.1 Alphaproteobacteria bacterium | reverse complement strand
TCGTGCAGCGTCTGCCGGTGAAGCTGCGCCTGCTGCCGCATGTCGGTGAGCCGCCATTGCGCGCCGGCATGACCGCGACGGTGGCCGGGCTTACGCTCTCGACGATGGCCTCCCAGCTCGAGTCGGGATAGGTGTCGAGCACGATGCGCGCCCGCTGGCCCACGCGCACATGCGTCAGCTCGGTTTCCTTGAAGTTGGCTTCGACCCACGGACGGCTGAGGGCCACCAGGGCAAACAGAGGCGTCGACGCTTTCACCTGCTCGCCGCGCTGCACGCGCAGGTTCACGACCACGCCGTCGACCGGCGCCCGCACCGTGGTGCGGGCAAGATCGAGCGCGGCGCGCTCGCGGGCCGCCGTCTTCTCGCGCACCAGCGGATGCTCGTCGGCCGGCAGCTCGGGATCCCCGTTCAGGGCCGTCAGCACGCGGCGCAGCTTCTCGCGCACCGACGCCACCCGGTCGGCGGCGGTCCGGGCATCGTTCTGCGCTTCGTCGCGCTTGCTGGCGGAGACGATGCCCTTCACGCCCAGTTCTTCCTGCCGCTGCCACTGCCGCTGGGCAAAGGCTGCCCGCGATTCGACATCGGCCAGCTCGCTCACCACCTCGCGCCAGGCGCCGCGCAGGCTTTCGACATGGGCACGCGCGGTGTCCAGTTCGGCCTCGGCGCTGTCGAGCGCCAGCCGGAAAGGGCGGGTCTCGAGCGTGAGCAGGATGTCGCCCGCGGAAACCGACGCATGGTCGAGCACCGGCACGCGGCGGACGGTGCCGGCCACTTCCGGCGCGATCTGCACGATGTGCGCTTTCACATAGGCATTCTCGGTCACGACGTAGCGGCCCCCCGACAGCCACCAGTAGCCGGCGCCGGCGATCGCCAGCAGCGGGACCACGGCCAGCAGCACGAGCCGCGGCAGGTTGAGGCGGCCGCTTCTCATGATGTGCCGCCGGCACGGGCGCGCAGGGCAGGGGCCGCTGGTGCCAAGGCGAGGTCGGCGCCGGCCAACGACTGCAGCTGTTCCTTCACGCGCGACGCCAACCCGGCGAAGCGGGTGCGCTCCAGCAGCGACAGCGGCGCCAGCGCGTCGTCGACCGTTGTCTCGGCGATCGCCCACATGCGGGCGTGGATGCGCCGCGCTTCCGGCATGAGGTAGAGCCGTTTCACCCGGCGGTCGCCGGCATCGGCGCGCCGCTCGACCCAGCCGCCCTTTTCCATACGATCGATCATGCGTCCGGCGCTGGCGCGATCGACTTCGAGCATGTCGGCGAGTTCGGTCTGGCTGGAGCCCGGCCGGCGGTAGAGGCGCGTCAGCACCAGCCACTGCGCCCGGGTCAGCCCGATGTCGCGCACGCGCCGGTCGAACACGGTGCGCATCAGGCGCGCCACGTCGGACAGCACATAGCCGATGTAGGTGTCGTCTTCCGGACCCATCGAGCGCCCCTCCCGGGCGGCCGCAGCAAGAGGATGGTTCGATATTGTTGCATAGGCTACAATAGCCTTGGCCATGAGTTCAAGTACCCCTTCCGCAGCCGCGCCGGCCGCCGATCCCGGCGAGGCCTACACGCTCGGCCGCCGGGTGCTGATCCTGGTGGCGGTGGTGCTGGGCTCGACCCTCTACGCCACGACCCTGCTGGTCGCCTCGACGCTCCTGCCGCAGATGCAGGGCACGATGTCGGCGACCCAGGACGAGATCGCCTGGACGATGACCTTCAACATCCTGGCAACCGCCGTGGTGACGCCGATGACGGGCTGGCTGGCCGCCCGCTTTGGCCGGCGCGAGACGATCAGCTGGTCGGTCCTGCTGTTCACCGTCGCCACCTTCTTTTGCGGCGCCGCCGACTCGCTGGAGGCTCTGGTGTTCTGGCGGGTCCTGCAGGGGGCGCTCGGCGCGCCGGTGATCCCGCTGTCGCAGACCATCCTGCTCGACAGCTTCCCCAAGCGGCAGCTCGGGCTGGTGACGTCGATATTCGGCATGGCGGTGGTGATCGGCCCGGTGATCGGCCCCACGCTGGGCGGCCTGCTGTCCGAGCTCTATGGCTGGCGCTGGGCCTTCTACATGCTCGTCCCGGTGGGCTTCCTGTCGTTTGCCGGTCTGCGGTTCACGCTGCCGCAGGACAAGCCGGCCGGCCGCACGGCGCTCGACTGGACCGGATTCCTGTCGCTGTCGGTCACCATCGGCTGCGTCCAGCTCGTGCTGTCGCGCGGCCAGCGGCTCGACTGGTACGAGTCGGGCGAGATCGTCCTGGAAACCTTCATCGCCGTGCTGGCGTTCTGGGTCTTCCTGGCGCACAGCCTGACGGCCCGGCAGCCGTTTCTCAACCTGCGCCTGCTGCTCGACCGCAACTACGCGCTCGGCCTCGTGCTGGTGCTGATCTACGGCATGCTGAACTTCACGCCCATGGTGCTGCTGCCGCCGCTCCTGCAGCAGCACGCCGGTTTTCCCGACCTGCTGATCGGCGAGATCGTGGCCGCCCGCGGCGTCGGCGCCACGCTGGGCTTCTTCCTCGCCATCTTCGTCGGGCGGATGGATCCGCGCATCGGCCTGATCGGCGGCTTTGCGCTGCAAGTCTTCTCGGGCCTGTGGCTGATGAGTTTCGACCTCAACGTCGGCGCCGCGGCGCTGATGGCCAACAGCTTCGTCCAGGGCATTGCCATCGGCGTCATCTGGGTGCCGCTCACGCTCGTTACCTTCTCGACCGTCGGCGCCATCAACCTGGCCGAGGGCACGGCGGTCTATCACCTGCTGCGCAACATCGGCTCCAGCTTCTTCATCTCGATCTGTGTCGCCGAGATCGTGCGCGCCACCGGCGTCAACTACGGCCGCATGGTCGAACTGGTGAACCCCTACAACAAGGCGCTGGCGCTGCCCTGGGTGACCGGCGGCTGGGACTTCGAGACCGTGCAGGGCCTCGCCCGCCTGTCGAAGGAGATCAATCGCCAGGCGGCAATGCTGGGTTACATCAACGCCTTCGGCTTCTACACGCTGTGCTCGGCGCTGGCGATCCCGCTGATCCTGCTGGTCGGCCGCCGCGTCCGGGCGGCCTAGGGGCCGGCGCTATGCAGACCGCGCGGTGCAGCCCGACGGCGGACGCGGGTATCGATCGTTGGCGTGCTAATGATTTCGGTCCTATGATTTTTCCATGACAACTGTGGACGATCCGTCCTACCGGCTGGGATTGGGCCTGGCCGAGGTATCGCGCCTGTGGCGCCATGTGCTCGACGCCCGGCTGAAGCCGCTGGGGCTTTCCACCGCGCGGTGGGTGGCGCTGGTCAACCTCTCGGCCCATCCCGAGGGGATGACGCAGAATGCGCTGGCACTGCGGGTCGGCATCAAGGATTCGACGCTGGTCCGCCAGCTCGACCTGCTCG
>RGPT01000329.1 GCA_010032545.1 Alphaproteobacteria bacterium | reverse complement strand
TACATGAGAAGACTGCTGATCCTGTTCGCGACCGCGCTGGCGCTGGCTGGCTGCGCCTCGGCGCCCGGCGCCGACGGCCGCTATGCGACGCCGTCGCGCGGCGGGTGGGACAGTTTCCGCGGGTGAGGCGCCGGTTGCCGCTCAGCGGCCCGCGACTGCCCTGTCGTGGCCGCGCTTGAAATCCTGCACCGAGATCGCGCGCTCGCTCTCGAGCGCATCGTTCAGGATGTCGTAGACGATGCCCTCGCGGCCCGTCATGCAGAGGTAGATCACGCCGCCCGCATCGCCGCCGCTCTCATAGTGCACGTTGTCGCCGTCGCTGGTGGCCCAGGTGCCGGCCTTGCGCGCGACATGGCGGAACTGCCCACGGCCCAGCGGCTCGAACACATGATGTTCGCCCTCCAGCACGAAGGTCTTGCAGGGCCCGGTGTGGCGATGCATCACGCAGGCGCGGCCAGGCTCGAACTTCATCAGCCAGTCGACCGTCTCGGCCGCCGGGTCGACGCCCAAGATGTGATAGTAGACGCCCTCCAGCGCGCGGAACTGCTTCCAGGCGATCTCGCGGCCCTCGAAGGCGAAGGGGGCGGGGGTGGTTGTCGCGGCAGTTGCGGTCATGGTGTCCTCGCGGTCGGGACGAACAGCATGCCCCCGCGATTTCAGGCCGGCAACGCCGCCGTGATCAGGATCTCGATCAGGTCGCCCTCGGGCATGACGGACTGCACGAACGAGCGCACCGGCCCCTCGCCGTCGGGCATCCACGCCGCCCACACGCGGTCGAAGGCGGGCTTGTGGTCGTGGTCGGTCACCACCACGTCGGCGCGCAGGATGCGCGTGCGGTCGATACCGGCCTTCGCCAGGTGCGCGTCGAGCAGTGCCAGGGTCGCCGCCGTCTGGCCCGGCAGGTCGAGCGACTTGTCGGGCGAGGTCGCCACCGCATTGAGCAGACCGCCGCCGCCGGGGAAGCGGTAGATCGACACCGCCGATTTGAAAGGCAGGGCCTTGTTGGGAACGCGGCTGATGTCGGGGTGGGGCAAGCGACTACTCCAGGGTTGTCATTCTCGGCGAAAAGGTTGTCATCCTGAGCGAAGCGAAGGATCCTTCGTTCCAGCCCGGAGGCAACCTCGCGCGGACAGGCAACAGTACCCGTCCGTGGGAGAGGCAAGGAGACTATTTCCATGACCACGATACCCGATGTCTACATGGATCTGTTGCTGGAGAAGAAAGCCTTCGCCCACCTGGCGACGGTGATGCCCGACGGCTCGCCGCAGAACACGCCGGTGTGGTTCGACTTCGCGGACGGCAAGATCCGCGTGAACTCGGCGCTGGGACGCACCAAGACGCGCAACATGAAGATGGGCGCGAAGGTGGCGCTCTCGATCATGGATCCGGACAATCCCGACCGGTACGTCCAGCTGCGCGGCACCGTGACCAACGTGCGGCAGGACGATGTCGCCGCGGTGCATATCGACCAGCTGGCGCACAAGTACCTGGGGCTCGACAAGAACCCCTATGCGAAGGCAGGCGACGTGCGGGTGATGTTCGAAATCTCCGTGTTCTCGGTCCAGGGGATGAGTTGAATATGCTGATCCTCTCCTGCCCGGTCAGCCGGCTAAGGCCATTGTGCTAGAAGATACCGAGTCCTATCTCATAGTGATGCGGGACAAGCTCTCCCAATCTGAACTCTCCGACATCATCGGGCAGGCGCGTGGTCAGGCGCCAGCCGACCTCGTCATAAAAGACGTCGGCATCCTCGACCTCACCTCGGGCGAGATCAAAACCGGTGACATCGCCATCGCCGGCGACCGCATCGTCGGCACGCACGAGACTTATCGGGGCGCCACCGAGATCGACGGCCGCGGCCTCACGGCCGTGCCGGGCTTCATCGATGCCCACGTCCATTGCGAATCCACCCTGGTCACGCCGCTGGAGTTCGATCGCTGCGTCGTGCCGCGCGGTACCACCACGGCGATCTGCGATCCGCACGAGATCAGCAACGTGCTGGGCATTGCCGGGCTGAAGTACTTCCTGGAGTGCGCGGGCGTCACGGTGATGGACCTGCGCGTCCAGCTTTCGTCGTGCGTGCCGTCGACCCATCTCGAGACTTCGGGGGCCACGCTTGAGGCGGAAGACCTGCTTCCGTTCAAGCATCATCCCAAGGTGCTGGGGCTGGCCGAGTTCATGAACGTGCCGGGCGTGCTGGCGCGCGATCCCAAGGTGTTGAAGAAGCTGGCGGCGTTTTCGGACGTGCAGATCGACGGCCATTCGCCGCTGCTGTCGTCCTACGACCTCAACGCCTATATCGCCGCCGGCGTGCGCAACTGCCACGAGACGACGTCCGCGGAGGAAGCTCGGGAGAAATTGCGCAAGGGCATGCAGATCCTGGTGCGCGAGGGCACGGTGTCCAAGGATCTGGCCGCGCTTGCCGAGCTGATCACCACCGAGCGCGCGCCGTTCCTGGCCTTCTGCACCGACGACCGCAACCCGCTCGACATCGCCGAGGAGGGCCATGTCGACTACCTGATCCGCGCCGCCATCAAGAAGGGCGTAAAACCGCTCAACGCCTATCGCGCCGCCACCTGGTCGGCCGCCCGGCACTTCGGCCTGTTCGACCGCGGCCTGGTGGCGCCGGGCCAGCGCGCCGACCTCGTGCTGCTGGAGGATCTGGAGACCTGCGCCGTAAAGCAGGTGATCTGCCGGGGCGCGCCGGTGACTCCGGATCGATTCAGGGCGCGGCCCGGTGTGCCGCTGGTCGGGCTCGATTCGGTGAAGCTGCTGCCGGTGACGGCGGAGACGTTCCATGTGCCGGCCAGGGAAGCGGGGAGCACGGGCGGCCCGCCGCCGGTGATCGGCATCCGGCCGGGCCAGATCCTGACCGACCGGCTCTCGGTCCCCGTGGCGCGGCGCGACGGCGCCTTCGTGGCCGATGTCGCCTCAGACGTGCTCAAGGTCGCGGTGCTGGGCCGGCACAATACCGAGGGCAAGGTGGGGCGCGGGTTCGTCAAAGGATTCGGCCTCGCGCGCGGCGCCATCGCCTCGTCGGTCGGTCACGACAGCCACAATGTCTGCGTCATCGGCTGCAGCGACGCGGACATGGCTGTCGCGGTCAATCGCCTGATCGAGTTGAAGGGCGGCTTTGTGGCTGCCGTGGACGGAAAGGTGGTGGCCGAGCTGGCGCTGCCCATCGCCGGCCTGATGAGCGACCAGCCGTTCGAGACGGTGGAGCAGGGGCTGCGCCGCCTGCGCGCCGCCGTGGCCGGCCTGGGAACGCCCTTGCACGAGCCCTTCCTGCAGATGGCCTTCCTGCCGCTTCCCGTGATCCCGCATCTGAGGATCACCGATCGCGGGCTAGTCGACGTCGATCGATTCGAGCTGGTCGGCTGACCACCCCCT
>RGPT01000328.1 GCA_010032545.1 Alphaproteobacteria bacterium | reverse complement strand
TCCTTGATGGTGATCGGCACACCATGCAGGGGCCCGAGCCCGGTTCCCTTCTTGCCGGCACTCCTGGCAAGCGCGCGGTCCGCCGCCCGCGCTGCCTTCATCGCGCCCGCCCGGTCGACGGCCACCAGCGCATTGACCGACCCGTTGATCCGGGCAATCCGCTGCAGATACGCCTCGGTTGCCTCGACCGAACTCACTCGGCCATTCCGTATGGCGCGTCCCAGCCCGGTAGCGGTCTCGAAACATGGATCCACGCATGCCTCCCTTGCACATCGCCCAGACTAGTCGCCCCTCCCGCACCCGGCTATAGAGCCCGAGGATTTCTTGGGGAAGCCATGAGTTTGAGTAACAAGACTTTGTTCATTACCGGGGCCAGCCGCGGCATCGGTCTCGCCATCGCGCTACGCGCTGCCCGCGACGGCGCCAACATTGCCATTGCCGCCAAGACGGTGAAGCCCGACCCGCGCCTGCCCGGAACGATCTTCACGGCGGCCGAGGACATCGAAAAAGCAGGCGGCAAGGCCCTGCCGCTGCCCTGCGACATCCGCGACGAGCAGAGCGTCGAGAAGGCGGTCGCCGACACGGTGGCGAAGTTCGGCGGCATCGACATCCTGGTGAACAATGCCAGCGCCATCAGCCTCACCGGGACGCTCGCCACCCCGATGAAGCGCTACGACCTGATGCACCAGGTGAACGCGCGCGGAACCTATCTGGTCTCACAGAAGTGCATCCCCCATCTGCTCAATGCCTCCAACCCGCACGTCCTCAATCTCTCGCCTCCGCTCGACTTCGACATCAAGTGGTTCGCCAATCATGCCGCCTACACGCTGGCGAAGTACGGCATGTCGGTGTTCGCCTGGTCTATGGCGGAAGAATTCAAGGACAAGGGCATCGCCTTCAACTGCCTGTGGCCGCGTACCGGAATCGCCACCGCGGCCATCCAGAACATCCTGGGCGGTGAGGAAGGCATGAAACGCTGCCGCAAGCCCGAGATCATGGCCGACGCGGCCCATGCGATCTTCAATCGGCCATCGCGCCAGTGTACCGGCAACTTTTTCATCGACGACGAAGTGCTGACGGTCGAGGGCGTCACTGATTTCGACCAGTACGCCGTCTCGCCGGGCACGCCGCTGATGCCCGACTTCTTCGTGCCCGCCCCCGGGGCGCGCACTGTCGTCGGCCAGGGCTAACCGCGATCATGTCGACGTTCATGCTGATCCACGGCGCCTGCACGGGCGGCTGGTGCTGGGAAAGGGTCGTGCCGCTGCTAGAAGCCGCCGGCCACCAGGTGTGCGCACCCGACCTGCCGGGACTCGGCAAGGACGCCACCCCGCCTGCCAATGTCACCCTCGCCGACAATGTCGAGAAACTGGCGCGCCTGCTCGACAAAATTGACGAGCCGGTGATCCTGGTCGGCCACTCACTGGGCGGCGTCACCATCAGCCAGGTGGCCGAGGCCCGGCGACGCAAGCTCAAGGCGCTGGTCTATCTCTGTGCCCTGCTGCCGACGTCCGGCAAGTCCGGCAAGGACATGAACGCCCTGGATCCGGATACGATGTTCCACCTGTCGCGGCAGGTCAGCCCCGATGGCGCGACCTACAGCTTTGCCCGCGACAAGCTTCCGAGCCTGTTTTACGCCGACGTGTCGCCGGAAGACCGCTACCGCGCTATGGAGCGCCTGCGTCCCCAGCCTCTCGCTGTCTCGACGACTCCGGTGACTCTGACCGAAGAGCGCTTCGGTTCCGTGCCGCGCTGGTACATCGAATGCACGCACGACAACGCCATCCGTATCAACCTGCAACGGCAGATGGTGAAGATGACCCCGTGCAAGGTCATCTCGATGGAATGCGGTCACTCGCCGTTCTTCAGCAATCCCGAAGAACTGGTCGAGCACCTCGAGGCGATCGCACGGGCCTAGTTCTTCAATCGAAAAACGCGAGAGCCCGGGTCTCGATGCTCTGGCGCGGCCGGGGATTGGCCGGCGACGTCGGATCGTCGAATGCCGAATGCAGCGAGAAACGCGAACGGCCGTCCTTCACCGAGTCGTAGCACTTGATCAGGATCGCCTCGTCGCGGGTCATCCTCGGAAAGTAGTACCAGCGATGATCGGCGCTGTAGACGCCCTGGTAGATCTCGCCGGTGCGGTCGGCGTAGACCAGATCGCAGATCGCAAGATCGCGGGGCGCCAGGCTTTCGGAGTCGACCAGGCCCAGCGGCGTCATCTCGACCGGCTCGGGGGCGATGTTGCGCCAGACATTGAACTCGGCGAAGCGCTTCTTGAGGCGCACCTCGGCCTCGTCCGGTGGCAGCAGGTCGCGCACGCGCTGCGGCCCCGACTTCTCCGTGTAGTCGCAATGGACACTCCGCACCGGCGTCCGCAACCCGCGCTCGACGGCACGATCGGCGGTACGGACAGTGTGATCGAACACTACGACCTTGGCCGCACCGGTCTCGCGCTTGATCAGCGCCTCGATCTCGGGCTCGTAGGCCGTGCGCACCTCCTCCTTGTCGTAGAAGTCACGCACGGAAGTGTTGTGGTGGGTCAAGATGAAGGCCTGTCGGTCAAGCGAGAGGTCACGCGCGATCGGCCGGCCGTCGTGGATACGCACCATGAAGTCCTGGTAGTTGCCAACCCGTCGCGGCAGACCGGTTCCATGCGGCGGGTTGTAGGTCACAGGCTTGACGCTGAGGTCGGCAAGATACTGAACCGGCGCCTCGACCCAGGCTGTCTCGACGTCCGGAGATTCCTTGCGCTTGAGATTCGGCATCTCGGCACTCCTTTGCCTTACCCTGAAGAGGTAGGATTTCTTCTACTCTGCTCAAGCGGGAGCGGATCAAGAGAAGAACTCATGGGGTCATGCCGCCAATTCAAGAATTTCCATGACCTCGGCAGGCCCCTTGATGGGACGGGGATTGTTGAGCACGGCCCGGTCATGCATCGACTTCTCGGCGATCTCGCGAAAGCGATCCTTGCCGACACCCACTTCCGAAAGCCTTCCCGGTAGACCGAGCGACTTCACGAGACCAGCCACCAAGTCGGCAGCCGCGCTCTCCGGCTTGCCGAAGGCCTCGCTCACCCGCTTCTGGCGCTCGGCATTTACGGGCAGATTCCAGCGCAGAACCGAAGGCAGCATCACGCACGACGTATGACCGTGCGGCACATGACAGGCCGCCCCCAGCACATGGCCGATTCCGTGGCTTGCACCTACCCCGACGCCAGAGGTGCCGGCACCGATCGACAGCCACATGCCGAACTGGAGATTGAGCCGGGTCTCCATGTCCTCGGGCCGGGCCTTGTGGCCGGGCAGCGCCCGCGACAGCAGACGCAGCGCCTCGGTCGAGGTGCCGATGGCGAAGGGATGGGCCTGCTGCGAGCACAGCCGCTCGACGGCGTGATCCACCGCCTTGAGGCCAGTCGA
>RGPT01000327.1 GCA_010032545.1 Alphaproteobacteria bacterium | reverse complement strand
ATTCTTGAGCGAAAAATCGACCGCCGTGATGCCGAGCTTGCCCTGCGCGATGAAGTAGTCGAGGTCCGACGTGTAAGCCGCGAACAGCACCAGCGCACCGAGGCCGGCCGAGGCAATCGCGTAGCCCTTGGTAACGGCCTTGGTGGTGTTACCGACCGCGTCCAGTGCATCGGTGTTCTTGCGGACTTCCTTGGGCAGACCCGCCATTTCGGCAATGCCGCCCGCATTGTCGGTGACCGGGCCGTAGGCATCGAGTGCCACGACCATGCCGGCGAGCGCCAACATGGCGGTCGTGGCGATGGCGATGCCGAACAGGCCGGCAAGCACATAACAGGTCACAATGCCGGCACAGATCAGCAGCGCCGGGGCGGCTGTGGCTTCCATCGACATCGCAAGACCCGCGATGACGTTGGTGCCGTGACCGGTGACCGACGCCTTGGCGACGGCCTTGACCGGACGGTAGTCGGTGCCGGTGTAGTACTCCGTGATCCAGACGATCAGGCCGGTAATGGCCAGGCCGACCAGCGAGCAATAGAACAGCGACATGCCCGTGAACGACTTGTCGCCCACCTTCATCACCGTACCCAGCCCGACCAGCCTGTCGGTGGCGAAGTAGATGGCGGGGATCGACAGCACGGCGGCCACGATCACGCCCTTGTACATCGCCCACATGATGTTGTTGTTCGAGCCAAGCTTCACGAAGTAGGTGCCGATGATCGACGTAATGATGCAGGCGCCACCGATGACCAGCGGATAGGCCATCAGCTTGGACACCAGCATCGGATCTGCGGCGAAGAAGATCGACGCCAGGACCATCGTGGCCACGACCGTCACCGCATAGGTTTCGAACAGGTCGGCGGCCATTCCGGCGCAATCGCCGACATTGTCGCCGACGTTGTCGGCAATGGTGGCCGGGTTGCGCGGGTCATCTTCGGGAATTCCCGCCTCTACCTTGCCAACCATGTCGCCGCCGACGTCCGCACCTTTGGTGAAGATGCCGCCACCGAGTCGGGCGAAGATTGAGATCAGCGACGCGCCGAAACCCAGCGAGACCAGGGCGTCGATCATGACGCGGCCCCCACCGGGGATACCCATCTTGAGCAGCACGAAGTAGTAACCACCTACGCCAATAAGGGCGAGGCCGGCGACCAACATGCCGGTGACCGCACCCGCCTTGAAGGCAAGGTCGAGGCCCTGGGCAAGGCTCTTCTGGGCGCCCACGGCCGTGCGCACGTTGGCGCGCACCGACACATTCATACCGATGAAACCCGTCGCCCCCGACAGTACCGCGCCGATCAGAAAGCCGACGGCAGCATACTTGCCGAGCAGGATCGCCAGAACGACAAGAACAACAACGCCTACGATGGCAATCGTCGTGTACTGGCGCCGAAGATAAGCGCCAGCGCCCTCCTGGATGGCCTGGGCAATCTCTTGCATGCGCGGCGTGCCGGCGTCGGCAGCCATGACGCGCGACGCAGTTACTACGCCGTACAGCACGGCGATGACGCCGCAGCCTAAAACGGCCATAAGAGTTGAAGACATCGTTTCTAACCTATTGTTTTTGCGGCATTTTCCGCCCGGCGCACGCCGAAGTCATTGACTCCCCCCGGCGCGAGGCGGGCGGAAAATGACAGAACGGCCCCGTCCGCGCAAGGAAGGTGGTGGGAATAATCCCTTTGCCTCAAAGGCTTGGCGTCAGGCGCGCGAGGGATGCCGCAACCGGTACACCGTGATGACCGCCAAGGCCACGAGAACCAAGGTCAGCGCCACGTAGTTGAGAACAGCCCAGCCTTTGAGCTCGAGGACCACACCCGCCATCAGACTGGCCACTGTCGTGACGCCGAACACCATGAAATCGTTGAAGGCCTGGGCCTTGCCGCGCTCGGAGGGCCGGTAGGTGGTCGTGAGCAGAGTCGTGGCGCCGACAAACATGAAGTTCCACCCTAACCCGTTCAGGGTCATGGTGAGCCGGAAGTGCCATTCGGTCACCCCCATCAGGGCTACCGCCACACCGGCAACCAGGATCGCCACGCCGGCGGTCATGATGTTGAATATCCCGTAGCGGGCAATCAGGTGACCGGTGAAAAACGATGGCAGGAACATGCCCATCACATGCACGAAGATCGTGATCGGCGCCTCGGTCCGGCTCAGGCCGCACTGTACGATCGCCAGCGGCGAGGCCGCCATCACGAACGACATCACGCCAAAGGCGATGATGGCGCCGGCGCAGGCCACCATGTAGGTCGGCTGGGTGACGATCTCGAATAGAGGTCTCTGCGGGCCCGACGTGTCCTCCGGCTTCACGGCGGGAAACTCGATGAAGCCCAGAATGACGAAAACGATTGCGTGGACAACGACGACAGCCGCGAAGCTCGCCTGAAAAATCGGCACCCAGAGATCCGGCGTGAAGCGTGCCAGGCTGGGCCCGACGATGCCGGCGATCACGCCGCCCGCCGTCACATAGGAGATCGCCTGGGCGCGAAACGCGCCGGGCGCCAGCTCGACGGCAGCAAACCGGTACAGCTGCATATTGGCAATGGCGTTGCCCAGAAATATGCCGCCCAGGCACATCACGGGGAAGCTCGCGAGTCCGAGGCCAAGGGCTGCAAGGGACGCCCCCACCATGCCCATGGCCGCACCGGTGCGGAATCCGAACTTGCGCCCGCGCCGCATCATCAGCATCGAAGCGGGAAAAACCGTCAGCATGACGCCGAGATGCTGCATGGTAATCGGCAGGTTCGCCCACATGCGCATATCCGGCGACACGATGGTGAGCACAGCCAGCGCCGATGAT
Organism: Alphaproteobacteria bacterium; assembly: GCA_010032545.1. Taxonomy (GTDB): domain Bacteria; phylum Pseudomonadota; class Alphaproteobacteria; order Reyranellales; family Reyranellaceae; genus Reyranella. The sequence continues at coordinate 627 of RGPT01000327.1, read as the reverse complement.
GCGAACATCAGCGTGTTGCTGCTCTGCGTCAGCGCCTGGCACATCGCCAGCAATGCAATGTTGCGCATCGACCGCGGCGGCATGCGCGTCGGCGTGGGTGCCGGTGGCGTTTCCTGTGCCTTTATCGAACCTTCCATTGGGCACGCACTCTAGGCCGGCAGCCTGCCCGTCCCAAGCAAATAGCCGTAGGCGCCGCGCGCCAGATGCAGCCCAGCTATGAGTACTCAGGCGACAGTCGCGTCAGAAATGCGTGTAGCCGGCGCGCGACGCTGCCACTTTTCGCCCGTCGACGAAGAGATGCACCCCCCGCCCATCGGCAAGGTGGCCGATGCGCGTTACCTTGACCCGAGCCTGACGCGCGGCGTCCAGAAGATCCCGGGACCGACGCGGAGAGACGGCGATCACGAGTTCATAGTCGTCTCCACCACCCAGTACATCCGCCCAACGCGCGGGCTCGATGGTCAACGAACGCCGTGCAGCGCGGGACAAGGGAATCTGGCTGCGTTCGATGTGAAGGGCGAGGCGCGATGCCGCCGCTATGTGGCCGGCGTCGGCCAACAACCCATCGGAGACGTCGGCTGCTGCGCGAGCGATGCCGATCAAGCGCGTTCCCAGCCCGGTGCGCGG
>RGPT01000326.1 GCA_010032545.1 Alphaproteobacteria bacterium | reverse complement strand
TTGGCGGCCCGCTTGCGCAGCCAGTTCGCAAAGGCCTCGTCGAGCGGCAGGACGCCCGCACGGGCGTCGATCAGGAACAGCACGACGTCGGAGGCTTCGACTGCACGTTCGGTGAAGCGGCGCATGCGCGCTTCCAGCACTTCGCCGCCGGCGGTCTCCCAGCCGGCGGTGTCGAGCAGCGTGAAGGCGAGATCGCCCAGCTGTGCCGCCGCCTCGCGGATATCGCGGGTGACGCCGGGCTGGTCGTCGACCAGTGCATGACGGCGCCCCACCAGCCGGTTGAAAAGCGTCGACTTGCCGACGTTGGGCCGCCCGACGATGGCTACCCTGGAGGCGGCCCGCGCGGCGGGTCTGTCTTCAGCGGTAGGCAATGAGCCGGCCTGAGTCGGTCAAGACGTAGATCGTGCTGTTGGCAATGATTGGCGCCAGCCGCACGGGGTCGCGCAGATCGAGCTTGCCGAGGATTTCTCCGGTGTAGGGCGAGATGGCCAGCATGTCGCCGAGCGAACTGACCACCAGCAGGCGGTCGCCGGCAAGGACAGGCCCGCCCCACAGCACCGGCTTGCGGCGCTTGTCGTCCTGGTACTGCGTGAGCGGCGTCACCCATTTGATCTTGCCGTTGTCGCGACTGACGGCCACGACGTCTGCGCCGCTGGTGACGACGAACAGGAAACGACCCGCCACCCACGGCGTCTGGCTGCCGCCGATGCCGCGCTCCCAGACGCGCCCGCCGCTGCGCAGGTCGAAGGCGCCGAGCTGACCGGCCGAGCCCATCGCATACACGACACCACGATCGATCACCGGACGGCCGCGGATGTCGGCGAGATTGCCAAATGCCCTGACTTCGCTGCGCCCGCCGATCAGCGATTCGTTCCAGACTGCCCGGCCATTGTCGAGACGAAGGCCGACCAGCTCACCGGAGCTGAAGGGCGCCACGACAAAGTCTCCCGAACCGGCGGGACTGCCGCCGCCGATGTAGCCGGCGACTTCCTGCAGGGCGGTATACTGCCAGAGGTCCGAGCCATCCACGGCAGCCATGGACTGAAGCTTGTTGTCAATGCTGATGGAGAACACACGGTCGCCGAACACCAGCGGCGCGCCGCGGACCGGGGCGCTCACCGTCGACGTCCAGATTTCCTTGCCGGTGGCGGGGTCCAGCGCGAACACCGCCGCAAAGCCCGTCGTCACGAACAACCGCCCGCCATAGTAGGCAAGGCCGCCGCCGAACTCGTCGGTGTCGCGCGCCTTGTCGGGCTCCAGCGTCACCCGCCAGATCAGCTTGCCGGTATCGGCTTCGAAGGCGGAAACCTGGCTCTGCGCATCCTTGGCGAACACCTTGCCGTCGGCCATCACCGGCGGTGTCGTGAGAATGCGCGAGGACGAGGATCCCGTGCCCACATCGGCGGTCCAGATCATCTTCGGCGAATCGCTGACCGCGAGATGCTGCATGGCGTAGTTGGCGAACCCGCCGGACTGGGGCCATGAGTCGTTGACAACCGGTGCCGGCAGAACGATCTGCACGCCCGCCATGTCCTTGTCGGGCTCGAGTTCGCTGCGGTCGCCGAAGACGGCGACTCGTTCGCCCGGCAGCGGCACTTTCGATTTGCCGAAGATGTCGAGGACGTCCGTCAAACCATCGCAGCCGGCCAGCGAGACAGCCATCAGGCCGGCGGCGAGAAATGCCCGAAGATCGCGTACAAGCAGCACACCCGGCATGGTTCTACTTCGCCTCTGCGGCGGCATAGAGGTTGAGCATCGCCGATGCCCGCTGCGCCGCCCCCTGCGGCGTGCCGGGATCCTTGGCGATCTCACTCCACAGTTCGCGCGCCCGCTTGGCGTCGCCCTTGCGGGCGGCGGCGAGCGCCTGCACTTCGCGTACGCTGATCCGGAACGGCCGGTCCGGTCCGGCCAGCGGCTCCAGCCGGGCCGCCATCTCGTCGGCCTTGGGCGTATCGACGCTCTTGAGCGCCGCGATCACCGTGGCGAGATCGGCAAGTTCCGGGGCCGCCAGCTTGGGGCCGACGGCCACAAGGGCAGCGACCTGCTCGTCGAGGGTCGTCTGCAACTGGGCGACGATCATCGCGGCCAGCGAACGATACGGCTCGCGCGCGTCAGTCGCCTGCTTTGCGAGGTCGGCCCGGGCGGCAGCGATGTCCGGGCCGATCTTGGCCAGGGCCGCCGAGTAGGCCGCGCTGGCCGCTGCACGCTGGCCGGCGTCGTACTGGCGCCAGCCCACCACGCCCGCCACCGCGACCACGACAGCCACCACGCCTGCGACCACCCAGGTGCCCCAGCGGTCCCACCATTCCCTGAGCTCATCCTTGCGGACGGCCTCGTCAACTTCCTGAAAGGCGGTGGAGTCGGACACACAAGGCTCCCGGATTATCGCGAAATATCAACAGCTTCAGCGGCGGTTCATAGCCCTCCACCCTGGTTTTGGCAAACCTCGGCCCAGGGTGATTTGGGGGCCCGTTCCGGGTGCTTTACCGCCCCCTGCGCTTCTGTAACAATTCGGTCCAACGACATGGTTCGAGCCGCGATCGCATGAGCACTCTCTACCGTTTGGCCGACCAAAGGGCCCGGCGTCGGGTTGTCTCATTCAATCGACATGAACTGTCCCGTTTGCTGGGGCTCTACAGCAAGCGGGTCGCCTCCGGAGAGTGGCGCGACTACGCCATCGACTTCCGGCCCGGCATGGCGATCTTCTCGATCTTTCGCCACACCTCGGAACAGCCGCTGTTCGCCATCGCCAAGGTGCCCAACGGAGCCAAGGACGGCTATGCGGTCTACAACGGCCCGCGCAAGCTTGCCCACGGCGACTCGCTCGAGGACGTGCTCGGTGTCTTCGACCGCAAGCTTCGACTGCTGCTGGGTTAGCGACTCACAGGAGCCGGCCGCCCCCGATGCCTGGTACAGCGTCGGGCGGGGCTCCTGTCAGTCCGAATTTTGGCGCAGATGCGCCCGCAGCGCCTGCTACTTGCTGCTGCTGCCCTTTTCCGGGGCCGTCGCGGCGCCGATGCCGGCGCCCACCGCCGCGCCCACCAACGCCGGACCGACGAGTGGCCAGCCGGCGATCGCGCCGATCGCCAGGCCCGTGCCGGCGCCGATGCCGCCGCCGGTCACCGCGCGTTCGCCCCAGGTGTCGCCGCAGGCGGACACGGACAGGGCCAGGGGAATCAGCAGGATGGAAGCGATCTTGGTTTGCATGGGGCAGACCTCTGGGGAAAAGCCGATTCAGGTTTCTTGGTCGCCCCCGGAACGGGGCATTTGGCGGCATTTTCCCGGAAGTGATGCGAAACGTCAAGCAACAGTTATAACTATCTGATAATAAATAATATTATAAATGCTATTTGATGGATTTAGCCGCCGTCTAGCCGAAAATCTCGGCGTAGATCTCCGGCTTGAACCCCACGATCAGCCGCCCGGCCACGGCCAGCACCGGCCGCTTGAT
>RGPT01000325.1 GCA_010032545.1 Alphaproteobacteria bacterium | reverse complement strand
CGCGGCTCTTCGAGATGTCGGTCGAGACGCCGTCGTAGAGTTTCTGGAAGTGGTTCTGCGCCTCTGCCGTCTTCTTGAGCTGGCGGAAGGCGAGCCAGCCGGCGAGGAACTCCGCTTCGGCGAAGGCCACGCCCTTGCTCTGGCCGTGCGCCACGGTGACGGCATAGGCGTCGGCGGCGCGGTTCGCCGCCAGCAGATCACGGGCGAGCTGGTTGCGCTCGTTCCACCACGCCTCGGTCTGGTTGGGTGTCGGCGAGACCATGAGCGCCTTGGCCTCGTCGAGATTGTTGCTGCGCCGGAGCCACTGGGCGCGCTCGAGCTTGACCGTGGGCTCTTCGAGCCGCGCCGGTGCCACGGCGCGCACCAGCGTGGCGGCGTCGGCCGCGCGCGTCGCCATGGCGAGGCGTGCTTCGGCCAGCGGCTGATAGTCCGGGGGCAGCTTGGACAGCAACTCGCGCGCCACCTGCGGACGGCCGTCGCGCAGGATGCGGTCGAAGCGGGCGATGTGGTCCGCGCCGGTCAGGAGATGGCCGTAGCGGTTCAGGAAATCGTTCTCGTCGGAGTTGCGGAAGGTGGCGTTCTGCCAGCTCTCGCGCGCCAGCTTGGCGACGTCGCCGGGGCTCGCGGCCTGGGCGGCATCGAGGCGCCGCAGGTGGCCGGTGCTGGTAAGTGGCGGGAAGGCGGTGAAATAGCGGAACACGTCCGCCGCCGGCACGTTCGGCCCCAGCCGCTCCTCGGCCTGGCGCCGCAGCACCTCCGGCTCCGGCCACTCCGGGCTTTCGCGCAGAAATCGCCAGGTCGAGGCGAAGTCGGCGTCGGTCTTGGCGGCGACGCGCAGGATGCTCCAGTCGACGATGCGGGTGAGCAACGGATTGCGGAAATTCGCCACCATCGCGCGGGCATCGGCGATGCGGCCTTCGTCGACGGCTTTCAGGGCGGCAGCGAGTGCCGAGGCTTCGGCATCGGCCAGAGGTTTGGCCGCGACAACGGCGGGAGCACCGCCCGCCTGTTGGGCAGCGCCGGGCAAGCCCGCACCGAGGGCGAGCACCAGAAAGAGGGGGGCAAATGTCTTTTTCACGCTACGAATCGTAGGCAGGGACTTGCGGCATCACAATGGCAAGTTCTTGAGGGGCAAGTCCTGGGGGGCGAGTTGGGCCCAAGTTGCCCGCCTTGCAGGGGCAGGGGGCGGGGCCTAGGATGATTTTTCGAAGAAAAATCGGAGGAAAACCATGTTCACCGGATCGCTCGTGGCGCTGATCACCCCGTTCAAGAACGGCGCGGTGGACGAAAAGGGATTCGAGAAGTTCGTCGCCTGGCAGATCAAGGAAGGCACCGACGGCCTGGTGCCCTGCGGCACGACCGGTGAGTCGCCGACGCTGTCCATGGAAGAGCACAAGCGTGTCATCGACATCTGCATCGCCGCGGCCAAGGGCTCGGGCGTGCCGGTGATCGCCGGCACCGGCTCGAACTCGACCGCGGAAGCAATCGAACTCACCCAGCACGCCAAGAAGGCCGGCGCCGACGCCGCCATGCTGGTCGTGCCCTACTACAACAAGCCGACCCAGGAAGGCCTGTTCCAGCACTTCAAGGCGGTGGCCGAGGCCGTCGACATCCCTATCCTGCTCTACAACGTGCCGCCCCGTACCGGCGGCGACATGCAGGTCGAGACCGTGATCCGCCTCTCCCAGGTGAAGAACATCGTCGGCATCAAGGACGCCTCCTACGATATGGCGCGTCCGACGCTGACCCGTCTCAAGGCGAAGAAAGGCTTTATCCAGCTCTCGGGCGAGGATGCGAGCGCGCTCGGCTTCCTGGCCCAGGGCGGCGACGGCTGCATCTCGGTGACGGCCAACGTGGCGCCGCGCCTGTGCGGCGACATGCACGACGCCTGGAAGAAGCGCGACCTCGACAAGGCCTTCGAGCTGCAGGACCGGCTGATGCCGCTGCACAAGGCGATGTTCTGCGAGACCAGCCCCGGCCCGGTGAAGTTCGCCGCCGAGCTGATCGGCCAGGCGAGTGCGGAGATGCGCCTGCCGATGGTGCCGATCGCCGAGAGCAGCAAGAAGGCAGTGCGTGAGGCCATGATCCACGCCGGTCTCGTGAACTAGCCGAGACCCCGTTGGCGAAGAAACCCGAGCCTGGGCAGACGGTCGTCGCCCAGAACCGCAAGGCGCGGCACAACTACTTCATCGAGGAGACCTTCGAGGCCGGCCTGTCGCTGACCGGCACCGAGGTGAAGTCGCTGCGCGGCGGGCGCAGCACGATCGCGGAGTCCTATGTGACGGCGATCGAGGGCGAGGCGTGGCTGGTCAACGCCACCATCCCAGAGTACGCCAGCGGCAACCGCTTCAACCATGAGCCTCGCCGGGCGCGCAAGCTGCTGCTGCACCGCAGCCAGGTCAACAAGCTGATCGGCGCCATCCAGCGCGAGGGCCGCACCGTCGTGCCGCTGCAGGTCTATTTCAACGAGAAGGGCCGGGCCAAGCTCGAGATCGCGCTGGCGCTGGGCAAGAAGGCGCACGACAAGCGCGCCACGATCAAGGAGCGCGACTGGCAACGCCAGCGCAGCCGGCTGCTGAACCGGACCTGAAGGTTTCCTGCTGCTCTCTGCCCCCGCGAAGCGGGGAAGTGCCACGCAGGAGCCGAGGGTGCATGAGTCTGTGTGAAACCGCGCTGCACTTTGGAGCCGGCTGAAAGACATTTCTTCCGGCATGCCCGCCCGCTGTCTATCGTGGCGCCCGAAAACGGGAGAGGAAAAAGCCATGGGCGAGGAGATCAGGCTGACGGCATCGGATGGCGGACGGTTCGCGGCATATCTGGCGTTGCCCGCCAGGCTGCCGGCGCCGGCGCTGATCGTGCTGCCGGAGGTGTTCAACACCAACCCGCACATCCGCTCGGTGGCCGACGGCTACGCCGCCGACGGGTTCATCGCCCTGGCACCGGATGTCTTCTGGCGGCAGGAGCCGGCCTGCTACCTTCCCTACACAGACGAGGGACGCGCCAAGGCACGGGCGCTGTGGGCGGAGCTCGACACCGACCAGTTCGCCCGCGACCTGGGCGACATCGTGGCATCCCTGCGCGCCCGCCCGGACTGCACCGGCAAGGTCGGCGTGATGGGCTTCTGTCTCGGCGGCAAGTTTGCCTACCTGGCCAGCACCCGCCTGCCTGTCGATGCCGCGGTGAGCTACTACGGCGTCCAGATCGACCAGCACCTCGACGAGGCCGGCAAGCGTGGCTGCCCGATCCTGATGCATTTCGCCAGCGACGATCCCCACGTCCCCGAGGCCACGGTGGCGGCGATCCGGGCGCGCATGGGCTGCGAGGCGGGGGTCGATATCCACGTGTACCCGGGCACCGAGCACGGCTTCAACCGCCGGGGCTACCCGCCCTACAACGAAGCGGCGGCCGGCCAGGCGCGCCGCCGCACGCTGGCGCTCCTGCGCGATCGCCTTGCCTGAAGGGCGGCCGAAGCGTTCGGACGCTGAGCGAGGCGCGCCCGCAGCACCCCTC
>RGPT01000324.1 GCA_010032545.1 Alphaproteobacteria bacterium | reverse complement strand
ATCAGCCTGGTGATCGGCCTCGCCTTCCTCGCCGCGTGCCTGCTCGCCCGCGAGCTATTGACGACATCGGAGACAACGACCACGCGCATCCTCGACGAAGGCCTGCTGATCGTCGGCTGGGTGGCGATGTGGGGGCCGCTCGACGTCTTCCTCTATGGCTGGTGGCCGATCGCCGGCAGACGCCGCCTTTTCGCCGATCTTGCACGACTCGATGTCGAACTGCGGCCGCTGAAATGATGATGCTGATCGGAGTCAACCGCTCACCCTACACGCGCCGTGTTGCGATGACGCTAAAGGCCTATGACGTTCCGTTCGAACAACGGTCGCTGTCGGGATTCGCCGACCGTGCGGAAGTCCGCGCCAGCAATCCGCTGGGTCGAATTCCGGCTCTCGTGCTCGACAATGGCGAGGCCCTGATCGACAGCGGCGCGATCATCGACCATCTCGACGAAGCTTACGGCGGCGACCGCGCGCTCACGCCCGCGTCGGGAGCCGACCGCCGTGCCGTGCTGAAAGTGGCCGCCCTCACGATGGGCGCCTGCGACAAGTCCTTGCAGGCTGCCTACGCGCGCAACCACACGCCGCCGGAGAAAGTTCACCAGCCCTGGATCGACGACTGCAATGCTCAGGTCACGAACGCGCTCGCCGCGGTCGACGCGATGATCGACCCCGCCCGGCCCTATCTGTTGCTGGGCCGCCTCACCCAAGCCGACATCACCGCCTTCGTCGCCGAACGGCTCGCGCGTGGAATAGGTATCGATACCGAAACGCGCACGCCACGGCTTCGCGCACTCACCAGGAAGTTGCTCGAAGAGCCGCCCTTCAGCTCGACCGAGCCCTGACTAAAACATCCGGGGGCCGTTCATCAGCACGAGCCCCGCCACGATCACCGCCGCCGCGGCCACCCGGCGGCCACCGAACGGCTCGCCCAGCAGCAGCGTGCCGATCAGGGCGCCGAACAGCACCGAGGTCTCGCGCAAGGCCGCGACGTGCGCCATTGGCCCCAGCACCAGCGCATAGATGGCGATGCCGTAGCCTACATTGGCGATCACGCCGCCCATCACCCCGCGATACCATGTGCGCTTGAGGTGTCCCCACACCGTGTCCGGGCGCAAGATGAAGGCCAGCACCAGAAGCCACGGCCCCTCCAGCACGCAGAGCCAGGCGATGTAGGAGAGGCGGTGCTCGAAGGTGGGCCCCGCGGAACGGACGCCCAACCCGTCGGCGATGATGTAGGCCGCGATGGTGACGCCTGTCAGCACCGCAAACAGGGTCGCCAGACCATGACGGCTGCCCGGGCGCGGCACGATGTTGCGCAGCGGCATGGCGAGTGCGATCAGCCCGAAGCTCAGCAGGAAGACACCGCCGATGTCCTGGACCCGCAGTTCCTCGCCGATGAAGCGGCCCGACACCAGCGCTACCAGCAATGGCCCGAGACCACGGGCGATCGGATAGGTGTGGCTGAGATCGCCGTACGAATAGGCTTTTAGGAGGAATGTGTAATAGAGGACATGGATCAGGACCGAGGAGACCAGGAACTTCCAGGCGGCCGGCTCGATCATCGGCACGAACGGCACGACGCAGAGCCCCATCACCGTGCCGGTGGTCATGATTACGCCGAACGTCGCCAGCCGGTCCGAGCTGTCGGACTTCAGGATGGCATTCCAGGTGGCGTGCATCAGAGCTGCCGCCAGCAGCAGTCCGACGATGAGGGGTTCGACGACCAAGGGCGCTTTCTTTTCTTGTTACCGTTACATTACGCCCAGCCGCGCACCTGGAGTACGATCGTTTGGCAATATGAGGCATGCGATGACGATGAAAACCTACAAGGCAGCGCGCGACTTCCTGCTCGCCAACCGCAACGACTACGCCACGGCCTATCGCGACTTCCGCTGGCCCGACGTGCCCCACTTCAATTGGGCGCTGGACTGGTTCGACGCGGAGCTGGCGCAGGGCACGCTGGCGAACCAGGCGGCACTCACCATCGTCGGCGATGGCGCGGCCAGCCTCACCTTCGCCGAACTCTCCGAGCGTTCGAACCGCGTCGCCAACGGCCTCCGGGCACTGGGCGTCAAGCGCGGCGACCGCATCCTGCTGATGCTGGGCAACGTGGCGCCCCTCTGGGAGGTCATGCTGGCGGCCATGAAGCTCGGCGCCGTCGTCATCCCGGCCACCACGCTCCTCACACCCACCGACCTCGCCGACCGTTTCGAGCGCGGCCGCGCCCGCCACGTCGTGGCGGCATCCGGCGAGACCGCCAAGTTTGCGGGCTTCGACCCGTCGCTGACACGCATCGCCGTCGGCGACGCACCGGCCGGCTGGCACGCCTACGCCAGCCTCCTCGGCGCACCGGCGGCCTTCACGCCCGACGGCCCGACGAATGCCGACGATCCGATGCTGCTCTATTTCACCTCGGGCACCACGGCCAAGCCCAAGCTCGTGCTGCATTCGCATCGCAGCTATCCGGTGGGCCACCTCACGACCGTCTATGTGCTGGGCCTGCGGCCGGGCGACGTCCACCTCAACATCTCCTCGCCCGGCTGGGCCAAGCACGCCTGGAGCTGCTTCTTCGCGCCGTGGATCGCGGGCGCCACGATCTTCATTGCCAACCAGCCGCGCTTCAACGCCCGCGTCCTGCTCGACGCCATCGTCGCCAACGGCGTCACCACGCTCTGCGCGCCGCCCACCGTGTGGCGGATGCTGATCCAGGAAGACCTGAAGAACTGCAGGACGAAGCTGCGCGAGGTGCTGGCCGCGGGCGAGCCGCTCAATCCCGAGGTGATCGAGCAGGTCGAGAAGGCCTGGGGCCTCACGATCCGAGATTTTTACGGCCAGACCGAGACCACGACCCAGGTCGGCAATCCGCCCGGCCAGCCGATCAAGCCGGGCTCGATGGGCCGCCCGCTGCCCGGCTATCGCATCCGCCTGCTCGACGCCGACGACAACGATGCCGAGGAAGGCGAAATCTGCATCGACCTCGCGCATCGGCCCGCGGCGCTCATGCAGGGCTACCAGCAGGATGACGGCTCGATCGCCCCGCTCGCGGGCAAGGTCTATCGTACCGGCGACGTGGCCTCGCGCGACAGCGACGGCTACCTCACCTACGTCGGCCGCGCCGACGACGTGTTCAAGGCTTCCGACTACCGCATCAGCCCGTTCGAGCTGGAAAGCGTCCTGATCGAGCACCCGGCGGTTGCCGAAGCGGCCGTCGTGCCGGCACCCGATGCGATGCGCCTGGCGATCCCCAAGGCCTACATAACCCTGACCGCCAACGGCAAACCCGACCGCGCCACCGCGCTCTCGATCTTCCAGCACCTGAAGGGCCGCCTCGCGCCGTTCAAGCGCGTGCGCCGGCTCGAATTCGCTGATCTGCCCAAGACCATCTCCGGCAAGATCCGCCGCGTCGAACTGCGGCGCGGCGAGGAACAGCGCGCCGCCGCGAACCAGCGTGGAGCAGGCGAATTCCGGGAGGAGGATTTTCCGGAACTCACCTCATAACCTCTCCCCCGCG
>RGPT01000323.1 GCA_010032545.1 Alphaproteobacteria bacterium | reverse complement strand
GAAGGCGAGGCCGGTCTCGCCCGGCATCATGACGTCGAGAACGATCAGATCGAAATCGAGCGTCTGCAGGCGCTCGCGCGCCTCGCCGGCATGGCTCGCGGTGGAGACGCGAAAGCCGTTGCGAGAGAGGAACGACTTCAGCAGTTCGCGCAGACGCGTGTCGTCGTCGACGACCAGGATATGTGGCTTGTCTGCCGACGCGTCCATGCCGGTCAGCGCCCGCCCCGCACCCGCTTGTCGACCACGGCGCGTTCGGCCGGATCGAGCAGGCCGAGCAGGACCTTGCGGAAACCCTCGACCGACTCGGCGCCGGTTTCGCGATAGGCGCGGGCAAAGCGCTGACTCTGGCGGTCGGTCAGGTCCTGCTCGAGGCTCCTGCCCTTTTCGGTGAGCCATAGCCGGCGCTCGCGGCGGTCGCGCGCGCCGCTTTTCTGCTCGACATAGCCCTGTTCGATAAGGTCCTTCAGCACGCGGCTGATCGACTGCTTGGTCACCTTGAGGATCGACAGCAGGTGGCCGACGGTCTCGCCGGCGTGGCGGCCGATGAAATAGAGCGCGCGGTGATGCGCGCGCCCGAGCTGGTAGCGCTTGAGGTGCTCGTCCGACTCGAACGTGAAGTCGCGGTAGGCGTAGAACATCAGCTCGATGCCTTGACGCAGTTCTTCCTCGCGCAGGAACAGCGGATTGGCGGGGGATCTTGTTTCAACCATGGCCTTGACTGGGCGCGACTATAGAGCGGGCGCGTGGCGTTGACACCCCACCGGACTGGCGTTGCGGGTCCACCGCTTTTCCGACATTTTCTGCCGCATGCTCACCGTTCATCATCTCGGCAAGTCGCAATCCGAACGCATCGTCTGGCTCTGCGAAGAACTCGGCATCCCCTACGAGCTGAAGGTCTACGACCGTCATCCCGTCACGCGACTGGCGCAAGCCGACTACAAGGCGCTCCATCCGATCGGCGCCGCGCCGGTGATCACCGACGGCGATGTGGTTCTGGCCGAATCGGCCGCCATCATCGACTACATCGTGACGAGGTACGGCAAGGGCCGGTTGACGCTGAAGCCCGACCATCCCGAGTACCCGCAGTTCCTCTACTGGCTCCACGCCGCCAACGGCACGTATCAGCCGGCCACGGGTCGCAACATGATTCTGAGCCGTCTCAACCTGCCGGCCGACAATGTGGTGCTGAAGGCGATGAACGGACGCTTGGCGCTGGCGCTGGGTCACCTCGAGGAGCGGCTGGCAAAGGTCGAATATCTCGCCGGCAGCGAGCTCACCACCGCCGACATCATGCTGGTCTTCACCCTCACCACCATGCGGCTGTTCTATCCTTACGATCTCAAGCCCTATCCCGCGATCCTGCGCTACCTGCAGCGCATCGGCTCGCGGCCGGCCTATCGAAAGGCGATGGCCAAGGGCGACCCCGACATGGCGCCTCTCCTGACCTGACTGGAACTAACCAAGCTGGCCGGCAGAAAATTGCCGAAGCCGGAGGTTTGTCTGCAATTTTTAGTCAGCTTCATTGACAAAGTCAGTAATACTGACATATATGTCCAAAAGATTGCTAGTATAGGCTTAAAAAAGGTCTATTAAGAACATTTTGAGAGGACATATCGCAATGTCCGCAACAATGGATGATCGCGACGGCTTCATCTGGGTCGACGGCAAGCTGGCGCCGTGGCGCGAGGTCCGCATGCATGTCCTGACGCATGCGCTCCACTACGGCTCAGCCGTTTTCGAGGGCGAGCGCATTTATGATGGCCGCGTCTTCCGCCTCTCCGCGCATAGCGCCCGCCTCATCAACTCCGCCCGCCTGCTCGACTACGAAGTGCCGTGGACGCGCGAGCAGATCGAGGAGGCGACGCGCGCCGTCGTGAAGGCGAACAAGCTCAGCCAGGGCTATATCCGCCCGATCGCCTGGCGCGGGTCGGAAGTGCTCGGCGTGTCGGGCATCGGCACGTCGGTGCATCTGGCCATCGCGCCCTGGGACCAGGAAGGGAAGCTCTCCATCCAGGCGCGCGACAGCGGCATCAACGTCACCATGGCCAAGTACCGCCGCCCGTCGCCGGAAACGGCGCCGGGTCATGCCAAGGTCGCGGGCCTCTACGTCATCTGCGGCATCGAGAAGGATCGCGCCCTGAAGGCAGGCTTCGACGACGCGCTGATGCTCGACTGGAAAGGCCGCCTGGCCGAATCGACCGGCGCCAACGTCTTCCTGGTGATCGACGGTACCCTGGTGACGCCGACGCCGGAGAACTTCCTGGACGGCATCACCCGGCGCGCCGTCATGGGCATGGCCGCCAAGCGCGGCTGGCTGGTCGAGGAGCGCGCCGTGATGCCCGAGGAACTGGGCCGCGCCAGCGAGGTATTCCTGAGCGGCACGGCCGCCGAGATCGTACCGGTGGGATCGGTCGACGGGCATCACTATCAGGCGGGGCCGGTGGCCCGCACGCTGATGGCCGATTTCCAGAAGCTCGTGCGCGAGGCCGATTGTGAAGGCTTTGGCGAGTCGATGCATCTGGCTGGCATCGAGCGGGCGCAGGCGGCATGACGGCCCGGGTCTCCGAGCGTGTCGCCCGCTGGTGCGACGCTTGGCAGGGCCGTTCGCCGGAAGCCGTCGCCGCGCGCTACCGGGTGGACGCGATACACGAAGGTGCCAAGGTGGGGCGCGCCATGCCCGAGCTGGGCCGCGCGCATCTCGAAGGCGCGGCGGAACTCGGCGTCCTCAAGCGCCGAGCGCTCGATCGCGTCGGCAATCTCCACTTCGAGATCGTGAAGACCGTGGAAGACGCCCGCGCGAGCGTGGTCGAGTACCTCGCCCATTCCGACCGGCGGCCCGCCAGGGAACGTGTCGTCGAATGCATCGAATGGGGCCCCGACGGGCTGATCGCGGCATCCCGCGTCTATCATTTCTAAACCCTCGCGGCTTGACAGCAGGGCTTTCAATCCCCTTTTCTCGATGATGTCCGAGGGGTGTTCGGTTTCCGCAAGGGACCGGGCTGAGACAGCCGTCCGGCTGAACCCTTTGAACCTGCTCCGGATCATGCCGGCGAAGGAACGGGAGTTCGTCGAGTGAAACGACAATCTGTCACCGTGATCGGCGCCGGCGTCGCAGGCCTTTGCTGCGCGCTGGAATTGAGCCTGCGCGGCGTGAACGTCGACGTGGTCGAGCGTGGCCACGTTTTGGGCGATGGAAGCTGCTCGTGGCAGGCGGGCGGCATGCTGGCGCCCTGGTGCGAGCGCGCGACGACGGACGCCGTGGTCGCCTCGATGGGCGCCCCCTCCATCGGTTGGTGGGTGCGTCATTTTCCCGGCACGGTCCGCAAGGGCAGCCTCGTGGTGGCCCAGCCGCGGGATGCCGCCGATCTGGCGCGGTTCGCCCAGCGTACCGAACGCTTCGAATGGGCCGATGCCGAACGCATCGCCGCCCTCGAGCCCGATCTCGCCGGCCGCTTCCGCCGGGCTCTGTTCTTCCCCGACGAAGCCCATCTCGATCCGCGCCGGGCGTTGGCGGCGCTCGTCGAGCGTCTCGCGGA
>RGPT01000322.1 GCA_010032545.1 Alphaproteobacteria bacterium | reverse complement strand
CGCAGCGCGGTCTGGGCCGGTGACCTGCCGATTTCCCTGGCCGTATCCAGCAGCGTCTGCAGGATCTCGGCATGGTTGGGCGCAAAGAACCTGTTCTGGAAGCCCCAGCCCTCGGCCGAGCGCGTACCCTGCACCTGCAGGCTGCCCGGCGTGTACTTGCCGGCGAGATAGCCCGACGCCATCGGCGACCAGGCCACACACCCCAGCCCTTTGAGTTGCAGCGCCGGCACGATCTCCTCATCGATGTCGCGCACGACGAGGCTGTACTGCGGCTGGTAGGCCGAGAAGCTCGCCCAGCCCCTGCTCTCGCTCACCCACAGCGCCTCCATCAGGCGCCACGCCTCGAAGTTCGAGCAGGCGGTATAGAGGATCTTGCCCTCGCGCTGGAGATCGTCGAGCGCGCGCAGCATCTCCTCCAAGGGCGTCTGATGGTCGACGTGATGGATGAAGTAGAGGTCGATATAGTCCGTCTGCAGCCGCTTCAGCGATCCTTCGATCTGCTGCTTGATGTGCAGCCGCGACATGCCCGAATCGTTGGGCCGATGCCCCATCGGATTGAAGAACTTGGAGGCGATGATGGCGTCCTGGCGTTTGCCCTTCAGCGCCACGCCCAGCATCGTCTCCGACACGCCGCCGACATAGGAGTTGGCGGTGTCGAAGAAGTTCACGCCGGCATCGAGCGCCGTGTTCACCATCTTCGTGGCGCCGTCCTGATCGGCGCCGTTGCCGAAGGTCATGGTGCCGAGACAGATCTCGGAAACTTTCAGGCCGGCACGGCCCAGGCGGCGGTAGTCCATTAATCCCTCCGTCGTCTCGACCGGAGCGCCGCACGCGCGTAGCGGAGAGACCTTGCTTCAATTAGATAGGCCTAACTCGCAGAGAGAAGGCCCCTCGGCTTCGCTCGGGGCGACGAACTACAGCCCCAGCATCGCCTTCGCCAGCACGTTGCGCTGGACCTCGGACGAGCCGCCGTAGATCGTGGTCTTGCGGGTGTTGAAGTAGCGCGGTGCGACGTCGTCGACATATTCGCCGCCGACCGGGACGACGTTGCTGTCGTAGTTGCGGAGCTCGGTGAACGGCGTGCCATACCAGCCGACCGCCTCGACGGCGAGTTCGGTCACCTTCTGGCCGACCTCGGTGCCGCGCATCTTCACGATCGATGCCTGCGTGCCGGGGTTTTCTCCGGACTTCATGCTCGAATAGAACATCAGTTCGTTCATCTCGACGGCGTCGATCTCCATCTCGAGCGCCGCCATCTTCTCGCGCCAGTTCTGGTTCTCCGACAAAGGCTCGCCAGCGTCGAACTGCGTATGGGCGAGTTCCTTGAGGTGACGATAGGCCTTGCGCAGGCGCGGGCCGAAGGCCTGGCCGCCGCGCTCGAACTCGAGCAGGTACTTGGCGTAGGTCCAGCCCTTGTTCTCCTCGCCCACGCGGTTCTCGACCGGCACCTTCACGTCGGTGAAGAAGACCTGGTTGACCTCGTGCCGCATCGGCGTGCGCGTGCCGTCGACGAGATAGATCGGGTCGACCTTGATGCCGGGCGACTTCATGTCGATTAGCAGGAACGAGATGCCCTCCTGGCGCTTGCCCTCGTTGGAGGTCCGCACCAGGCAGAAGATCCAGTCGGCCCAATGGGCATTCGTGGTCCAGATCTTCTGGCCGTTGACGAGGTAGTGATCGCCTTTCAGTTCGGCCTTGGTGCGCAGGCTCGCAAGATCGGAGCCCGAGCCCGGCTCGGAATAGCCCTGGCACCAGAGTTCCTCGGCGGCGGCGATCTTCGGCAGAAATCGCTTCTTCTGAGCGTCGCTGCCGAATTTCATCAGGACCGGCGCCACCATTTTTATGCTGAACGAGGAGAGGTAGGGCGAGTCGGCGCGCGCCATCTCCATTTCGAAGATGAACTTCTGCGTCGAATTCCAGCCAGTTCCGCCATACTCCTTGGGCCAGTTGGGGCAGAGCCAACCCTTGCCCGCGAGCTTCTTCTGCCACTGCAGCAGTCGCTCCTTCGACACGTGGCTCGACCGGCTGCGCCGGCTCTCCTCCGCCACTTCCGGCGGCATGTTGGACGCGATCCAGTCGCGGACCTCGCGCTGGAAGGCGAGTTCGGATTCGTTGAAGGCCAAGCGCATCGTTCTGCCCTTATGTCATCGCGGGTGGGGTAGTCCCCACCCTGGAGCGCAGCGAACGATCTCGCATCCGCCCCAAAGAGGTTCCGTGTATCTCTCGTAAGGTCCTTCGCTGCGCTCAGGACGACAAGTTACCTAGAGCCCCAACATCGCCTTGGCCATGATCCCGCGCTGCACTTCCGACGAACCACCGTAGATCGTCATCTTGCGGCCGTTGAAGTAGCGCGGTGCCAGCACGTCGGCCCCCTCGGGGCCGATCGGCTCGACGTTGGCGTTCCAGGCGCGCTGCTCGGGGAACGGGATGCTGTAGTAGCCCGCAGCCTCGACCGCGGATTCCTGGACCTGCTGCATCACCTCGGTGCCGCGCAGCTTGATCATCGACGACAGCGGACCGGGATTCTGGCCCGACGCCAGCTTGGAGTAAAACTCCTGCTCGAACATTTCGAGGCCGGAGATCTCGATATCCATGCGCGCGAGCTTCTCGCGCCAGCTCACGTCGGCCATGATCGAGTCCTCGCCGTCGGGCATCGACTGGGCCAGGCGCTTCAGCTTCTCGAAGCCCGAGCGCAGGCGCGGGCTGTAGGGATTGCCGCCGCGCTCGAACTCGAGCAGGTACTTGGCGTAGGTCCAGCCCATGTTTTCTTCGCCGACCCGGTTCTCGACCGGTACCTTCACGTCGGTGAAGAACACCGAATTCACTTCCTGCGTGCCGGCGCGGTTGCCGTCGGCAGTGATGATCGGCTCGACCGAGATGCCGGGTGTCTTCATGTCGATCAGCAGGAACGAGATGCCCTCCTGGCGCTTGCCCTCGTTGGAGGTGCGCACCAGGCAGAAGATCCAGTCGGCAGTCTGGGCCAGCGTCGTCCAGGTCTTCTGGCCGTTCACGATGTAGTGGTCGCCGTGCAGCTCGGCCTTGGTGCGCAGGGACGCGAGGTCGGAGCCCGAGCCCGGCTCGGAGTAGCCCTGGCACCAGATCAGGTCGGAGTTCAGCATCGGCGGCAGGTGGCGCGCCTTCTGCTCGGCCGAGCCGTACTTCATGATCACCGGGGCGCACATCTTGGGGCCGAACGGCGAGGTGCCGGGGGCACCCGCCTTGGCCATCTCCATCTCGAAGATGTACTTCTGCGTCGTGGTGAAGCCCGGCCCGCCGAATTCCTTGGGCCAGCCGGTGCACAGCCAGCCCTTCTTCGCCAGGCGCTTCTGCCAGTCGATCAGGCGTTCCCTGGACATGTAGGCGTTCCGGCCAACCTTCGATTCGCCCACGATCTCCGGCGTCAGGTTCTCCTTCAGCCAGCTCCGCACTTCCTGCTGGAAAGCGATCTCTTCCTTGCCGAACGTCAGGTCCATTGGGGGCTCCTTTGCCGGACAAGGTACCGCGCCGGGTTCCGCGCCGTAAAGCGTAGGCTATGGTGG
>RGPT01000321.1 GCA_010032545.1 Alphaproteobacteria bacterium | reverse complement strand
GGCACTCGCACTCACGCGCCAGGAAAGCTCGTTCAATGCCGCCGCCGTCTCGACCTCGGGCGCGCTCGGCCTGATGCAGCTGCTGCCCGGCACGGCGCGCGACGTCGCCGGTCGCCTGGCCGTGCCCTTCATCCAGGACAAGCTCACACGCGATCCCGCCTACAACGTCCAGCTCGGCAGCCAGTACATGGTCGAGATGCTGCAGCGCTTCGGCGGTTCCTACGAGATCGCGCTCGCCGCCTACAACGCCGGCCCCAACCGCGTCGCGCGCTGGCTGGAGCCGTCGTCTCTGGGCGATCCGCGGACGGGCAAGATCGACATGGTCGACTGGATCGAGCTGATCCCGTTCCGCGAGACCCGCAACTACGTCCAGCGCATCATGGAAGGCGTCGCAGTCTACCGCAGCCGCCTCGCCGGCCCCTTCCAGACCGTGCCGCCGGCAGCGGGGCGGTCCTGAACCATGGTCGATGCCCTCCTCCTCGCCTGCCCCGGCTGCAGCACGCTGAATCGCTTTCCGCGTGAGAAGTTCGAAGCGGGCCACGCCGGCAAGTGCGGCCACTGCGGATCGCCGCTGTTTGCCGGCCATCCCGTCGCCCTGGACGCCCGGAGCTTCGAGGCCCACGCCGCCAAAAGCGACATCCCGGTGCTGGTCGATTTCTGGGCGCCGTGGTGCGGGCCCTGCAAGGCCATGGCACCCCAGTTCGAACACGCAGCGCAGCGTCTCGAACCTGCTGTCCGCCTCGCCAAGGTGAATACCGACGAAGAACAGGACCTCGCCAGCCGCTTCGCCATCCGCAGCATTCCGACGATGATCCTCTTCCGCCACGGCCGCGAGATCGCGCGCCAGTCCGGCGCGATGGACGCGGGCACCATCGAGCGCTGGACGCGCGACGCCCTCGCCCGCTAGGGCCGGCACGGGTCGAGGCAGGTCCGCACCCACCGCGACGCACCGGCATTCCGGAAGCGAGCCCACCGACAGCCTCCGGCAAGACCTCGCGGAGCGACATCGGCCAGTCGGCATGGTGCCGTCTGTCGGAACAGCTGCGTCCTGGTTCGCTCCGGGGAATGCCGAGTTGCGACACACTGGTGATCGTAAGAGAGTCCTTTCCTGGTTCGCCTCGCGTCGGGTCGCGAGGCCAGAAGGAGGAAACGACCATCATGGGACCGAAGCTCGTCGACTATCTCCTCTACGAACCCGAACCCAATGGCATCCTGTGGATCAAGTTCAACCGCCCCGACAGCCTGAACACGCTGGTGGGAACGGCGGAGATGAACGGTACCGTCGCCAAGGTCGGCGAGTACATGCGCGCGGGCGACGACGACCCTAATGTCCGGGTGATCGTGCTGACGGGAATCGGTCGCGCTTTCTGTGCCGGCTTTAATCTACGCAATCCGGCCGGGCCCGACGTGACCGGCCCCGACTTCCCCGGCGCGCGTGGCACCCATGAAGGGCCCGATGCCTCGCGTCAGCACTTCTTCCATGGCTTCACCGACCTGCATCGCGACATCTCGCTGATCCGCAAGCCCACCATCGCCATGGTCAACGGTCCGGCCGTCGGGTCGGGCATGGACATGGCGCTGCATTGCGACATTCGAGTCGGCTGCGAGAAGACGCGCTTCGTGGGCTACCAGCATGCCGGCCAGATCATCGAGAACGGTGGCTGCTACTATCTGCCCAAGATGGTCGGCCTCGGCCGGGCGCTCGAGTTCGCCTATACCGGCGACCTCAACGCCGAACGCGCCTACGAGTGGGGCATGCTCAATCATCTCGTGGCGTCGGAGAAGCTCGAGGAGACCACGCGAGCGCTGTGCGAGCGCATCATCGCGGTGCCTCCGATGGTGCAATGGATCGGCAAGCGTATCATGCGCGCCGCGCTCGACAGCTCGATCGAGACAACCATGGTCATGACGTCGAACGCCGGCGGTCTGCTCAACAGCTCGGCCGACGCAAAGGAAGCTCGTCGCGCGTTCGTCGAAAAGCGGAAGGGCAGCTTCAAGGGCATGTAAGGCTGCTTTGAATTCCGTGGGCGGCGGGACGCCTTTCCGCCCAAAGGTCGATCAGTTCCGGCGCTCGGGATACGCAATACCTCTTGCCGTCATGTCGTCTATCTCGGCATGGCTGTAGTTCGCTTCGGCCAGTACCTCCCTCGTATGCTGGCCGAGCCTAGGCGCAAATCGGTCGGATGGAGGCGGCGTTTCAGACCATGTGCTGGGCTCTCGCATCGTCCGGATCCGGCCTTCAGACGGGTGCTCGCGAAATTGGAAGAAGTCGCAATCCTTCAAATGCGGGTCTACCAGCAGCGTCTCGAGTGTGTGCGGAACCATGCAGGGAATGTCGGCTTCGTGAAGCAGCTTCAGCCACTCCTGCGTCGTTCGACTCTTCAACTCCTCCGCAATCATGTCATACAAGAGGTCAATGTTGGCCGTGCGTGCGGTGATGTCCGCCAGGCGCGGGTCGTCGGCAAATACATGTCCTTTGCCGATCGCCTCGAAGAAGCGCCGCCACTGACCGTCATTGTAAGGCAATACCGCCAGGAATCCGTCACGGGTGGCATATGGCCGGCGGGAACGTGACAGCGTGCGGGCATAACCTGGCACGCCGGTAGGGGGATCAAAGGTAGCGCCCTGCATGTGCTCCGAGAGCACAAACTGCGCCATGGTCTCGAACATTGGGACCTCGATCCTCTGGCCGATGCCACTGCGCGCCTTGGCCAACAAGCCGGCCAGAAGAGCATTCGCAGCGGCGGTGCCGACGATGCGGTCGATGGCAGCCATGGGGATAAAGCGCGGCTCTCCAGTCGAACGCTGGAGCAGCATCGGGATCGCAGAAGCCGCCTGAATCAGATCGTCATAGGCAGGGCGCCCGGCGTAGCGGCCGCCACTGCCATAGCCAACCATACCCAGATACACGATCAAAGCGTTGGCTTTTCGGACGGCTTCGTAGCCCAACCCGAGGCGATCCAGGGCGGCAGGCCGGATATTCGAAACAAAGGCATCTGCCTTGGCGGCCAACCGTAGAATTGCGTCCCGCGCCTGAGGCTTCTTGAGATCAAGCGCGATGGACCGCTTTCCGCGAGCGTTATGCTGAAAGCCGCCGCTCATGCCACGGTTTCGCGCATTGGCACCGTATCGACTTGAGTCGCCCTCGGGCGCCTCGACCTTGATCACTTCCGCTCCCAGGTCGGCCACGATGCGCGTGCACCAAGGCCCCATCTGAACGGTGGTGAGGTCGAGGATGCGCAATCCGGCAAGAGGTCCAGACATTGGTTAGTGCTCCCCCATTTGTCTATTCGCGATCTTCGCTGAAGGCGGCCGGGACCGCATCCTTGCCAACGAGCTCACAGGACAAGTCATGCGGCGCGTCAATCGAGGGCGCCGGAGGTACGCAGAAGAGCCACCTCCTCCGCACTGAAGCCCCAGTTTCCCAAAGTGTCGCTCGGTTCCTGATCGATCGTCCCGGCTGAAGGACGGATCTCGGGTCGGGTTCGGCTGAATCGAGGCGCGGGAGCTGGCTGCAAGACTCCGTCGAGTTCAACGAAAGTGCCACGGGCCTTCATATGAGCATGCAAA
>RGPT01000033.1 GCA_010032545.1 Alphaproteobacteria bacterium | reverse complement strand
CCGGCTTTTCTTGGCCCGTGATCATGCGGAACAATGTCGTCTTACCCGCACCGTTCGGACCGATCACACCGACAATGCCGCCCGGCGGCAATTTGAACGAGAGATTGTCGATCAGAAGCTTGTCGCCATAGCCCTTCGACAGACCGTCGAAATCAATGACGTTATTTCCAAGGCGCTCCGCCACGGGAATGATGATCTGCGCGACGGATGGACCCGATGCGCGGTCATTCTGCTTCTGCACGAGATCGTCATAGCGCTGCACACGCGCTTTCGATTTCGCCTGACGCGCTTTCGGACTTTGCGCGGCTGCGCGACCGCAAGGTGAAGCTCCGGCGACCCGACCGCGGCTTCGCCACGCCTGATCACTACGTCCTGACCAACAGCCGCCTGATCAAGGACATCCCCGATCCCGACCACCGGCGTCTCGTCGAGCAGATCCGGGAGAACGCCGCGGAAACCGGCGTCACCCTGTTCGATCTCGGCGACGAGCGGCAGGGCATCGTCCACGTCGTCGGCCCCGAGCAGGGCGTCACCCAGCCCGGCCTCACCTTGGTCTGCGGCGACTCCCACACCTCGACCCATGGCGCCCTGGGGGCTCTGGCCTTCGGCATCGGCTCGTCGGAAGTGACGCACGTGATGGCCACGCAATGCCTGTGGCAGCGCAAGCCCAAGGCGATGCGGGTGAGCGTCGAGGGCACGCTGGCCCCCGGCATCTCTGCCAAGGACGTCATCCTGGCGATCATTGCCAAGATCGGCGCCGCCGGCGCGGTCGGCCATGTGATCGAGTATTCGGGCAGCGCCATCCGCAGCCTCTCCATCGAGGGCCGCCTCACCGTCTGCAACATGTCGATCGAGGCCGGCGGCCGCGCCGGCATGGTGGCGCCCGACGACAAGACCATCGCCTATCTGGAGGGTCGGCCGTTCGCGCCCAAGAAGGCCGAATGGGACAAGGCGGTGGCTTTCTGGCGGGGCGTGCCGAGCGACGAGGGCGCGACCTTCGATCGCGACGTCAGCCTGCAGGCCTCGGAGATCGTGCCCATGCTGACCTGGGGCACCAGTCCCGAGGATGCGCTGCCGATCACCGGCCGCGTGCCCAGCCCGGCCGCCGCCGATGCGGCCAAACGGGACGGCATCAAGCGTGCCCTCGACTACATGGACCTCGTGCCCGGCACGCCGCTGGACCAGGTGGCGGTCGACCGAGTCTTCATCGGCTCCTGCACCAACAGCCGCATCGAAGACCTGCGGCAGGCGGCCGAGGTCGCCAAGGGCCGGAAGACCGTGATCCCGGCCTGGGTGGTTGCGGGCTCCGGTCTGGTCAAGAAGCAGGCCGAGGCAGAGGGGCTGGACCGGATCTTCCGCGAGGCCGGCTTCGACTGGCGCGAACCGGGCTGCTCGATGTGCGTCGGCATGAACGGCGACACCGGACTGCCCGGCCAGCGCATCGCATCCACCTCGAATCGCAACTTCATCGGCCGGCAGGGGCGCGGCGTGCGCACCCACCTGCTCAGCCCGGCGATGGCCGCCGCCGCCGCCGTCACCGGCCGCTTCACCGACGTGCGCCGGCTGCTGGCCTAGGAGACAGAACGATGGAACCGTTTATCCACCTGACCGCGATTGCGATCCCGATCGACCAGGCCAACATCGACACCGACCAGATCATCCCGGCGCGGTTTCTCGGCAAGCCGCGCCCCCAGCAGGCCGCGGGCTTCTTCCACGACACGCGTCTCGATCCGAGCGGCCGCCCACGCGAGGGCGTGACGCTCAACAACCCTGCCTATGCCGGGGCCAAGATCATCGTGGCCGGCGACAACTTCGCCTGCGGCTCGTCGCGCGAGAATGCCGTGACGGTGATGGTCGACCATGGCTTCCGCGCCTTCATCGCGCCGAGTTTCGGCGACATCTTCTTCGGCAACTGCTTCCAGAACGGCGTGCTGCCAATCCGGCTGCCGGCCGACCGCGTGGCGCGCATCCGGGCGATCCTGCACGAGCTGCCGGGGGCCGAGATCTCGATCGACCTCGCGGCGCAGAGCGTGCTGGGTCCGGACGGCCTCAGCGACCGGTTCGAGATCGATCCGTTCCGCAAGGACTGCCTGCTGAGGGGCGTCGACGAGATCAACCTCACGCTGGGCTACGAGAAGGACATCGCCGCCTTCGAGGCCAGGCAACGCCGGGAGCTGAGCTGGTTGTAGAGGCCGGTCTAGCTCCTGACCTGGTGCTTCATCAGCTCGTCGCCGAGGCGGCCGGCGAGGAACAGGCCGCACATGCGGTAGTCGCTGATCAGCGACCAGAGCGGCGCCTCGAACGTGGCAGGCCGGTTCTTTTCGATGAAGAAATGGCCGAACCACGCCGGGCCGTAGCCGAAGACGGGAACGGCCAGCAGTCCCCACCAGTTCTGGGTGGCGAGCGCCCAGACCAGGAACGCGGCCGAGCCGATCGTGCCGATGTAGTGCACGACCCGGGTCGCGGGCTTGGCGTGCTCCCGGAGGTAGAACGGCCAGAACTCGGCGTAGGTTTGGAAGCGGGCGGCCATGCGGGCAGTCTAGCCCAAGGCGCCCGATTTTTTGAGGGCCGCGATCTCGGAATCGTCAAAACCCGCCTCGCGCAGCACGGCGTCGTTGTGCTCGCCGACGGCGGGCGGGGGGCCTGATGTTCGTGGTCGGGCGAAGCCCAGGCGGATGGGATTGTTGACGGTGCGCGGCACTTCCGGGTTCGTCGTCGCGGCAAACAGGCCGGCGTGCTCGGCCTGCGCGTCGGTGACCACGTCGGCCACCCGGCCGATGACACCGAAGGGAATGCCGGTCTTGGACAGGATGGCTTCCCACTCGGCGTAAGTCTTCGAAGCGAACACGGGCATCAGCTCCCGCACCAGTTCGAGGGAGCGGGTCTTGCGCTCCTCGCGATCGGTGAAGCGCGGATCGGTGGCGAGATCGGGCTGGCCGATGGCGTCGCACAACGTGCCCCACATGCGGTCGTCGCGCACGACGAGGAGCTGGAGCCAGCGATCGTCCCGGGTACGGTAAAGGTTGGTGAGCGCATTGCGCGGCTTGTCGGGGGCCTGACGTGCCGGCAGTTTCGCGCCGACCAGGGCGCCCGCGGCCGACGTGCCGTTGGCCCACACGCCGTTGGCATAGAGCGACGTGCCGACCCAGCCGCCCTTGCCGGTCCGGTCGCGCCGGCGCAGGCCCATCAGGATCGCGGCAACGAGGGTCATGGCGGTGGCGCGGTCGCCTTGCGCCGGCAGCGAGATGCCCGGCGGCCCGTCCTCGTAGCGTGCCGCGTCGAGAATGCCGGAGCGGCCGAAATAGGCGGTGATGTCGAAGCCCGGCCGGTCGCGATCCGGGCCGGTCTCGCCGTAGCCGGTGAGCGAGCAATAGACCAGCCGTGGGTTGATTGGCTCGATATCCTCCCAGCGCAGCCTGAGGCGCTCGCGTGCCGGCGGCGGAAAGTTCACGATCATCACGTCGGCGCGTTTCAGCAGGCGCTCGAGGACGATGCGGGCGCCGTCCTTCTTCAGATCGAGCGAGAGCGAGCGTTTGAGCCTTCCGTCGAGCTGCCAGGGGAAGTTCACCCGGTCGTCGGGGTTGGTCCCTTCCCGGTGCGGATAGTTGGGGCTCTTGTAGTTCTGGCGGTGCGGGTCGCCCTCGCCCGGCGGCTCGATCTTGATCACGTCGGCGCCGAAGTCGGCCAGCGCCACGGCGGCCGCGGGGCCTGCGATGAAGGAACTGATGTCAAGAACGACCAGGCCGGCCAGCGGTAAAGGTTCGTCGTCGCTCATCGGATTGCACCGCTGACCTTGAGGGTCTCGACCTCTTCCAAGCTGAGGCCCGCCTCGCGCAGGATCTCCTCGCTGTGTTCGCCCAGTCCGGGGGCTGCATGCGCGATGCGTTGGCTGGCGAAGCTCAGCCGAATCGGATCGGCCAGCGTGCGCGGCATTTCGGGGATCGCGGTGTCGACCACAGCGCCGCAGGCCACGGCCTGCGGGTCGTCGGGAACGTCCTGCGGGCGACTGATGACGCCGAAGGTGACGTTGTGTGCCGCCAAAGCCTCCCTCCAGTGCTCATAGGGCTTCTGGGCGAAGGTGTCGCTCAGGATGCCGGCTAGTTCGCCCGCGCGCGCGCGGCGCTTGGGCTCCGACGCGAAGCGTGGATCGTCGATCAGGGAGTCCAGCCCCATCGCCTGGCAGAGTGGTGGCCAGAGCTTGTCGGCGCGCACGATGGTGAGCTGCAGCCAGCGATCGTCGGCCGTGCGGTAGATGTTGCCCAGCGCCGAGCGCGGCCGATCCGGTGGCGGCCGATGCGGCAGGAAGGCGCCGACGAGCGCTGCTTGCGCGATCACGCCGCACGACCACAGTCCGTTGCCGAGCAGCGACGTGCCCACCCAAGAGCCTTCGCCGGTCCTGGTGCGATGCATCAGCGCCATCAGGATCGCCGACACGAGCGCCATCGCCGTGGCGCGATCGCCCTGTGCCGGCCCGGGCACGCCCGGCGGTCCGCCTTCGTAGCGCTGCGCATCGAGCAGGCCCGAGCGGGCGAAGTAGGCGGTGGCGTCGAAGCCCGGCCGGTCGCGGTCGGGGCCACTCTCGCCGTAGCCCGTCAGTGAGGCGTAGATCAGCTTCGGGTTGACCGCCTTCACGTCGCCATAGGCGAGCCTCAGCTTGTCGCGCACCGGCGGTGGAAAGTTGCAGATCAGGATGTCGGAGATCGCGATCAGCCGGTCGAGGGCCGCGCGCGCATCGGCCTGCTTGAGATCGAGCACGATGGAGCGCTTGTTGCGCGAATCCATCTGCCACGGATAGTTGACCGGGCTTTTCGGATAGTTCGACGAATCGTGCATGATCCGGCGGTTGGGATCGCCGTCCGGTCCCTCGATCTTGATCACGTCGGCGCCCCAGTCGCCCAGCACCACGGCTGCGGCCGGTGCTGCGATGAACGAGCTGATGTCTAGTACACGCAATCCTGCCAGCGGCAGGGCAGTCTCGGTCATTCCTTGTTCCCCTTTGCGGCGATTTGGGCGCGAGCCTCTGGTGTCCGTCAAGGCCGGCCGCTAGCGTGGTTTCGGCACGCGGCGTACTTGGGAAATCAGAGGGCGGGGACATCATCGTGGCAAAAAAGCGCAAGCCTAACTTTCTGGTCGTCCTGATCGACGATCTCCGGTTCGACGAGCTGGGGATCTGCGGCCATCCCTATATGAAGACGCCGCACATCGACCGGATCGGCCACGAAGGGGCGATGTTCACCCAGGCGTTCCACACCACGCCGCTGTGCTCGCCTAACCGTGCCTCGATCCTGACCGGCCAGTACGCCAGCCGGCACGGCATCATCGACAACGTGGCGCGCGACGCCCACAGCCACCGCCTGCCCAACTATCACGTGATCCTGCAGCGGCTGGGATACGAGACCGCCCATATCGGCAAGTGGCACATGGGCAATTCCGGCGGGCCGCGGCCGGGCTACGACAAGTGGGTGAGCTTCCCGGGCCACGGCTCGATCATCGACCCGATCCTGAACATTGATGGCGATGAGCGGCAGTATACAGGCTACATCACCGATCTTCTGAACGGGCATGCCGTCGATTTCCTGAAGAAGAAGCGCGACAAGCCATTCGCCCTCTTCTTCGCCCACAAGGCGGTGCATCCCGACGCCTTCCAGGCGGCCGACGGCACGATCGATTTCACCGATGGCGGCTACCGACCCGCGCCGCGCCATGCCGACCTTTACAAGGGCGCGCATTTTCCGCGAAGGCCCAATGCTCTGCCGGCCGCCCAGGTGGTGAAGGACAAGCCGGCCTGGACGGAAGCACTGGCGCTGCGCACCAACGCCGCCTCGCGAAAACTGCTCGACGGCATCCTGGCCGGCACCGACGAGGAGATCCGGCTGCGCGCCGCGATGATGGCGTCGGTCGACGAAGGCATGGGCGACGTCTTCAAGGCGCTCGAGGATAGCGGCGAGCTCGACAATACCTTCATCCTGTTCCTGGGCGACAACGGCTACTTCTTCGGCGAGCACGGGCTCGGGCCCGAACGGCGCTTCGCCTATGAAGAAGGCATCAAGTCGCCGTTCCTGATCCGCTATCCGGCGTGGTTCAAGCCCGGCACGGTGAATGACGAGCTGGTGCTGGCGCTCGACATCGCGCCGACCCTGGTCGATCTCGCCGGCGGCAAGGCCAAGGACTTTGAAACGATGCAGGGCCTCTCGCTAAAACCGCTCGCGAAAGGCGCGAAGCCGAAAGGCTGGCGCAAGTCGTTCCTGTGCGAGTACTTCAGCGAGAACGCCATGCCGTGGCTGATCGGCATGAGCTACAAGGCGATCCGCACCAAGCGTTACAAGTATATCCACTGGACGCAGAAGTCGCTCGATGGCGTCGCGTGCGACGAACTCTACGACCTCAAGAGCGATCCCTACGAAATGAAGAATCTCGTGGGCAAGCGCGGCATGGGCGCGCTCGTGGCCCGCCTGCGCAAGAAGCTCGCGACGCTGGTCGCGCAGTCGGTCGGCCTTTAGGAGACAAGTCATGGTCCTCACGAAGAGACTCTTCCTCGCGTCGGCGTTCGCTGCAGTGTCGGCGCCGGTCTCGACGGGGTTGATGGCGCAGGCCTGGCCCGCCAAGTCGATCCGCATGATCGTGCCGCTGGCGCCGGGCGCCACCGCCGACATCGTCGCGCGCCTCTTCGCCGACGAACTCGGCAAGGCGCTGGGTCAGACCATCGTGGTCGACAACAAGACCGGTGCCGGCGGCACCATCGCCACCGCCGAACTGGCCCGTGCGCCGGCCGATGGCTACACGATGGGCCTGGTCTCGCAGGGCACGATGGTCTTCAACATCGGGCTCTATAAGTCTCCGGGATACGATCCGCTGAAGGACCTGGCGCTGGTCGCCGTGACCGGCGGCGTCTCCAACGTCCTGATCGTGTCGCCCGACAATCCCGCCAAGACCGTAGCCGACCTGCTGGCGCAGGCGCGCGCCAAGCCGGGTGAGCTCACCTATTCGTCGGGCGGCGTCGGCACCAGCCATCACATGTCAGGCGTCCTGCTCGAACTCAGGACCGGCGTGAGGCTGCAGCACGTGCCCTATCGCGCAACGCCGGCCGGCATCCTGGCCGTGGCGAACGGCGAGGTGGCGATGGGCCTCTTCAACACGCCGACGGTCATCGGACAGATCAAGGGCGGCAAGTTGAAAGCGCTCGCGGTCACCAGCGAAAAGCGTTCCGATCTCCTGCCCGACGTGCCGACGATGATCGAGGCGGGGGTCAAGGACTGCGTGGTGAACACCTGGATGGGGTTTGCCGTTCCGGCCGGCGTGCCCGAGCCGCTGATCGCCCGGCTCAACGCCGAGATCAATCGTATCGGCCAACTGCCGCAGGTCCGGGAGAAAATGCTGGCCCAGGGCATCGAAATTCTGCCGCCTGGCCCGCCGGCCGCGGCCCAGCAACTGGTCCGGGACGACCTAGCCCTCTGGCTGCCCATCATCAAGGCGTCCGGCGCCTCGGCGGAGTGAGGCCGGCCATTTCGCCCCGATTTCTTGCAAAATAGCGCCCCGGCGCGTATCTCCCTCCGTCCTTCACTGCGGGGAGAGCGCACAGCTCGCGCAATACTGTCATGGGCTACAGAGTCGCCGTTGTCGGCGCGACCGGAAATGTCGGTCGCGAAATGCTGAACATCCTGGCCGAGAGAAACTTCCCGGCCGATGACGTTGTTGCGCTGGCTTCTGCGCGCTCGGTGGGCCTGCCGGCGTCGTATGGCGACAAGACGACGAAAGTCCAGGACCTCGCCAAGTTCGACTTCAAGGGCATCGACATCGTGTTGAGCTCGCCCGGCGCCAAGGTATCGGCCGAGCACAGTCCGCGCGCCGCCAAGGCCGGAGCGATCGTGATCGACAACACGTCGTACTGGCGCATGGACCCCGATGTTCCGCTGGTCGTGCCAGAGGTCAACCCGAAGGCGATCGCCGGCTACAAGGGCCGCGGCATCATCGCCAATCCCAATTGCTCGACCATCCAGATGGTGGTGGCGCTAAAGCCGATCCACGAGGCCGCCGGCATCAAGCGCGTCGTGGTGTCGACATATCAGTCGACCTCGGGCGCCGGCAAGGAAGGCATGGACGAGCTGCTCAGCCAGACCAAGAGCTTCTTTGTGAACCAGAGCCTCGATCCGAAGAAGTTCACCAAGAGCATCGCTTTCAACGTCATTCCCCACATCGACGTCTTCATGGACGACGGCTCGACCAAGGAAGAGTGGAAGATGGTGGTCGAGACCAAGAAGATCCTCGATCCCCGGATCAAGGTACATGCGACCTGCGTGCGCGTGCCGACCTTCGTCGGCCATGCGGAGGCGATAAATCTCGAACTGGAGCGGCCGCTCGACGAGATCGAGGCGCGCCGCGTGCTGGCCGCGGCGCCGGGCATCCTGGTGGTCGACCGGCGCGAGAACGGCGGCTATGTGACGCCGCAGGAAGTGACCGGCCAGGACAGCGTGTTCGTGAGCCGCATCCGGACCGATCCCACGATCGAGAACGGTCTCGCGATGTGGGTGGTCAGCGACAATCTGCGAAAGGGCGCAGCGCTCAACGCCGTCCAGATCGCCGAGGAACTGATCAAGGGCTACATCTAGCCAGCATCGATCGCCCTTTCGAACTCGGACCTTTCGCGCCGCCTCTTGCTGGCGCTACGGCTTCGTCCTGTAACGTCGCAGATCTTCGGCAGTGTCGATGTCGTCAAGGGTGTCGGCCAGGCCGACCGGGATCGATCCCGCAACGTTGGCGCTTGTGTCGGCCAGCGCGTGCGCCGTCGACCAGCGGACGCCGGCAAACAGGCCGTACGGCATTGGCCTGAGGCGTCGCGCTCCGATCAGCCAGAAGCCGCCGTCGCGCGCGGGGCCGAACACCAGCTCGTGCCGGCCCAGCAACTCAAAAGCATGAGCGATATGGATGGGCCGCATGCCCGGGATGTCGCTGCCGACGAGCACGACCGGACCGGGAGGCAGCTTCCGGAACGGCCCCAGCATGCGCTGTCCCAGATCGCCCCGTCCCTGTGGCCGGATGTGTCGCGGCGGTACGGCGCCGCGCCAGGCCGGGTGGTTGACTTCCGCATCCGGCGTCACGAACAGCCAGACCGTCCAGCGCCGGTCGTTCGACAGCGCATGGATCTGCCGGCGCAGGATCGCTCGATAGAAGCGCGTTGCCTCGGCCATGCCGATGGCGCGCCCCAGGCGTCGCTTGGCGCGTCCGAACTGCGGCGCGCGGGCGAAGATCACGACATGGCGCGTCATCGTCCGTAAAGCCGAGCGACCAGCCGGGGCGACAAGCCGAGGAGATAGAGTGCGAGACAGGAAAGATTGCGCAACGGCCGCCGCAGCCAGCCGTCGCGTTCGTAGCGTGCGGCCGAGGTGACGGCATCGGCGTCCAGCAGCACGAGGTTGCGCCGCCCGATCCGGCGCACGAGATCGACATCTTCCATCAACGGCAGGGGACGAAAGCCGCCCAGGCCTTCGTAAAAGGCGCGCGCGATCAACAGCCCCTGGTCGCCGTAAGGCAGGCCGAAGATCCTGCATCGCCATGCCGCGAGCCGCTCGACGCGGCGCGCGCGGGGATCGTGCGTGTCGAAGCGCAGGCGGAGGTAGCCCGCCCGTCGGGCGTTGGCCGGCGCCGAGGTGAAGTTCCAAACCGCGTCGAGCCAGCCCGGGCCCGGCACCGTGTCGGCATGCAGAAAGAAGAGCCATGGCGCGGTGCCTGCCGCGGCTCCTGCGGCGAGCTGATGGCCGCGTCCGGCCGCTGCGTTCACGACGGCGGCGCCACCGTGGCGGGCGATTGCTGCTGTGCCATCCTGCGATCCTGCGTCGCAGACGGTGATTGTCGTGACGCCTCCGGCTGCGCCGGCGCCGACGGCGGCAAGCGTGCGGGCCAGGAACGGGGCGGAGTTCAGCGTCGGAATCACCACATCGAGGGCGGGTGTCACTGACTGCAGGCAGCGCCGCCGAGGACGCAGAACTTGGCGCAGTGCGGATGGTTGAGGTGGATGCTGCCGGCGCTCTCGGCCAGCGTTTCGCCCAGTTCGAACTGCGGATCGTAGGGCAGGAGCGTGCAGGCGACGACGGTGGGACGCAGGGCGCCCTTGCGCTTGATCACCATACGGGATGACGCGCACATCACGCTGTCGGCCGCCTTGTTGAGGATGCCCCAGCAGGCGGTGGTGATCTCGGGCACGTCTACGGTCGGGTCCATCTCCGGAAACAGCACGAGGGTCCCGGGGTTGCCGGCATCGATGGCGATGCCGAGACCGGCGAACAGTCGGGCATAGCCGGCGCGGACCTCCTCCTCCGACTCGTCGGAGAAGTGGCGCCCGGCGACATGAACGTCGAAGCCGTTCGCGGCGAGCCATGCGAGGCCGTCGATCGTCGGCTGCCAGCTCCTGGCGCCGCGCTCGAGTTCATGCAGTGCCGGGGCGTAGTGATCGATCGAGACGCGGATCGTCAGATTGCGGCCGAACCGCCGGTTGAGGTCCAGCAGCGCGGATTTCACTTTGTGCATCGGCTTCATGGCATTGGTCAGGACGATGGCCTTGAAGCCGCGCGACAGGACATCGTCCAGCATCTCCGGCAATTCCGGGTTCATGAACGGCTCGCCGCCGGTAAACCCGATGAGTCCGGTGCCGAGGCGGTCGCGCTCGATTTCGTCCAGGTAGGACGAGGCCTCGGCCGCGGTCAGATAGACCAGACGATCGTTCTTTGGCGATGACTCGATGTAGCAGTTGCGGCAGGTGAGATTGCACAGCGTGCCGGTGTTGAGCCACAGCGTCTCGAGCGATCGAAGCGCCACCTGCGCCCGCGCCTCGCCCTTGGCCGTGATCGACGGATCCTGAAATTTTCGCGGATCGAGCGGGATAGTCGACGCCAACACGATAAACGGCATGATCGGTCCCTGGGCATCTGCGCCGAACCCAGCCTAGCACGATCAACTCGGGCGAAGGAATGCGCCGGGCTCCGCGGGGTAACTCACGCACGATCACGTTGGCTCGACCATGGACGATTCATTCGCTACGGTTTGCTTCAACACCAAGAGGACCTGCAATGCTCGATGACAAGGCGCTCGACAGAATTCTCCGCAACGCGCGGACCCATAACGGCTGGTTGGCCAAGCCGGTCACCGACGATCAGCTGCGCGCGCTGCACGATCTGGCGAAATGGGGCCCGACGTCGGCCAACACCCAGCCGGCGCGGTTCGTCTTCGTGCGCACCAAGGAGGGCAAGGAGAAGCTGCGGCCGGCGCTCAGCGCCGGCAACACCGAGAAGACGATGTCGGCGCCGGTGACCGCGATCGTGGCCTACGACACCCAGTTCTATGAACACCTGCCCAAGCATTTCCCGCACGACCAGACTGCCATCCACTGGTTCAAGGGCGAGGGCAAGGAAGCGGTCGCGGCGTCGACCGCGTTCCGCAACGGCACGCTGCAGGGCGCCTATCTGATGATCGCGGCCCGCGCGCTCGGGCTCGACTGCGGCGCGATGAGCGGCTTCGACAACGCTGTCGTCGACAAGGCCTTTTTCCCCGACGGGCGCTTCAAGTCCAACTTCCTGTGCAACATCGGCTATGGCGACGAGTCGAAGATCTTTGCCCGCAGTCCGCGCATGCGTTTCGAGGACGCCTGTACACTGGCGTGACGCGCGCTGGCCTTGGCCTAAAGGCCGAGCGCCCGCGCGATATCCTTCCAGGGCAGCGGCGCCAGCGAGATCAGCGCCGCCAGCCCGAAGCCCATGATGATGGCGCCGGAGCCACGGTTCAGCCACAGGATCCCGGCGCCGGTGAAGCGCGAGCGCAGCGCGAGTGTGGCCGCACAGAGGATGGTCCACCACGCCAGCGCGCCGCAGAACACGGCGGCCACCAGGAGGGCTGCGTCGGGCAGGCTGGCACCGACGGCGGCAAGGTTGCGGCCGGCGAAGGCCGCGCCGAAGGCCATGACCGTTAACGGGTTGAAGACAGTGATGAAGAAAGCCGAACTGGCGTAGTTGAAATGCGTCGCTACCCGGTGCTCGACATCGTCGGCCACCGGATCGCCCACGGTGCGCGGACGGTGGCGCATCGTGGTCCAGCCCATGATCGTCAGGACCACGCCGCCGATACCAAGCAACCAGGCTTCGTGGCGGGCCACAAAATCCTCGACGAAGGAAAGGCCGAAGGCGGCCACGGCGCCGAACACCGCGTCGCCCAGCGCGGCGCCGATGCCCGTCATGTAGCCCGCCATGGCGCCCACCGTGATGGAGCGGCGGATGCAGAGGGCCGCCGCCGGCCCGATCGGCACGGCGATCATGAAGCCGATGATCGTGCCTTCGATTGCAAGCGCGATGGGATTGAACGCGAAGCCCGGAACGTTCATCGCAGGGCTACAGTCTCTCGGCGGTGAAGCGGCGCGGCGGCGCGGCCAGCTGGTCCTGCCCGGCGACGAGCTGCAGTTCGCGTTCGCCGAGGTCGTGCGTGACCTGCAGCACGGCGAAGATCGACGAGCCCGCCCGGCCGAGCGCCTCGGCCACGTCGCCGCCGGCCAGCCAGTGCGCCGTGAACAGGGCGGCCACCGCGTCGCCGGTGCCGTTCGGTGCAATCTCGAAACCGATCAGGGGCGTGGCGATCCGCCACGCGGCGTCGGGCGTGACCGCGACCATTTCGATCTGATCAGCGGCGGCGTCCTTGCGGCGCAGGCTTGTGATCAACGCCAGTTTCGGACCCGTGGTCCCGGAACCTCCCAGCAGGCTGCGGGCCGCCGCCAGGGCTTCGTTCATGGTCGACACGGTCCGTCCGGTGAGGTGCTCCAGTTCGAAATGATTGGGGGTCACCAGATCGGCGGCCGGGAGGGCACGTTCGCGAAAGAAGGTGTCGATACCGGGCTTCACATAGATGCCGGTGTCGATATCGCCTAGCACCGGGTCGCAGCACCAGATTGCCTTGGGATTGGCGGCCCGCACGCGGCGGGCGGTGTCGAGGACGACATCGGCCAGCGCGGCATCGCCGACATAGCCGGTGAGCAGGGCATCGCAGCGCTGCAGCAGGCCCAGCGCCTCGATGCCCTGGACGATCTCGGCGACCTGATTTGCAGGGGCCGTGCGACCACGCCAGGCGCCATAGCCTGTGTGGTTCGAGAACTCGACCGTGTTCACCGCCCAGACCTCGTGGCCCAATCGTTGCAGGGGAAACGTTGCTGCCCGATTGCCGACATAGCCGTAGGCAACATGGCTCTGGAGCGACAGGAAGCGCATGGCCGGTACCAGCTTGCCACAAGGAAGCCCGTCATTATAGTCCGCCGCGTTTCGCCGGGGGGCGTTGGGGAGCCTTGAGATGTCGAACACCGTCCGTCCGCGCCGCAGCGTCCTTTACATGCCGGGCGCCAACACGCGGTCTACGGCAGGCGCGAGATCGCGATCCGCTGCAACGGGCTTGCCACCCCATGGGGCAAGGCGGATGCAGCGGCGATCGCCACGTCGGGGGCCGATGCCATCCTGGTGCCCAAGGTCGAAAGCGCGGCCGATGTCGCCCAGGTCGTGGCGTTGCTGGATGCCGCCGGCGCGCCAGCCTCGATGGCGGTGTGGGCGATGATGGAAACGCCCAAGGGAATCCTGCGGGCCGAGGAGATCGCGGGATCGCACCCGAGGCTCGCGCTGTTCGTCATGGGCACCAACGACCTGGTGAAGGACATGCGCGCGCGCCATACGCCGATGCGGCTGCCGATGGTTGCCGCGCTGGGGATCGGCATGCTGGCGGCCCGCGCCTACGGGCTCACGATTCTCGACGGCGTCTACAACGATATCCAGGACAGCGAAGGCTTCCGTACCGTCTGCCGGCAGGGGCTGGAGATGGGCTTCGACGGCAAGACGCTGATCCATCCCAGCCAGGTCGAACCCTGCAACGAGGTTTTCGCCCCGTCGTCGGCCGAACTCGAGAGTGCGGCCAAGATCGTCGCCGCCTTCAGGGCGGCTGAGGCCGAGGGCAAGGGCGTGGTCACGGTCGATGGCCGCATGATCGAGAACCTCCACGTCGAGCAGGCCGAACGCGCACTCTCGCTCGCGGCCGCCATCAGGGAGCTGCAGGCGGCCCCATGACGAGCAAGAGCAAGACGAGCACCGGCAACTTCTTCGAGGATTTCCGGGTCGGACAGGAGATCCGCCACGCCACGCCGCGCACGCTGACCGAGGCCGACGCGGCTTTGAATGTCGGGCTATACGGTTCGCGCTTCTCCCTCAACTCGTCGGATGTGTTTGCGCGAACGCTCGGCCTGCCGCGCGCGCCGCTCGACGATCTGATGGTCTTCCATGTCGTGATCGGCAAGACCGTGCCCGACATCTCGCTGAATGCGGTCGCCAACCTGGGCTATGCCGAATTCGTCTGGGGCGTGCCGGTCTATCCAGGCGATACGCTGTCGGCCCGTTCCACGGTCCTGGGCTTGCGTGAAAACGCCAATAAGGCCAGCGGCGTGGTCTGGGTGCGCTCGACGGGCCTCAACCAACGCGGCGAGATGGTGCTCGACTATGTGCGCTGGGTGATGGTGCACAAGCGCGATCCGGAGGCGGCCGTGGCGGCGCCCGTGGTGCCGAAGACGGCGCCCTCGGTGGCGCCGCGGGACCTGGTCGTTCCCGCCGGCCTGTCGCTTGAGGCCTACGACGACGGTGCCGCGGGCTCGCCGCATCGCTGGGAGGACTACGAGTCGGGCGAGCGCATCGATCATGTGAGCGGCATGACGCTCGAAGACTCCGACCATATGTTCTCGACACGGCTCTACCAGAACACGGCGCGGGTGCATTTCGACGCCTTAGCCGGCAAGAACACGCGGTTTGGCCGCCGCCTCGCCTATGGCGGGCACGTGATCTCGCTGGCGCGGGCGCTGTCGTTCAACGGCCTCGCCAACGGCTTTCGTGTCGCCGCCATCAATGCCGGCAGCCATGTCGCGCCGACCTTCGGCGGCGACACGGTCTACGCCTGGTCGGAGGTGCTGGAGAAGGCGCCGCTGCCCGGGCGTGCGGACGTGGGCGCCTTGCGCGTGAGAAGCATCGCCGCCAAGGATTTCCCCTGCGGCGCGTGGCCGGGGAAGGGGGCGGACGGCAAGTATCATCCCGCCGTCGTGCTCGACCTCGACTATTGGCTGTTGATGCCGCGGCGCCAGGCGAATTCCGCAGCGAAATCCGGGGCTTAACGCGCCGGGAGGACCGACATTCGTTGACTTGGGGCCGCTGCACGCTAAAAACGCTCAGCCGCTTTCGGCAAACGAGGTTTCCCCGCGATGAGCGTCGCCAATCGGCCGGTGCATCGGCCGCTCTCCCCGCATCTGCAGGTCTACCGGCCGCAGCTCACCTCCGTCCTGTCTATCCTGCACAGGGCGACCGGCATTGCGCTTTCGGTGGGCGCGCTTTATCTCGCGACCTGGGTGATCTACGCCGCGGCCGACGCCAAGGCCTACGCCCTGTTCCAGAGCTTCAACATGTCGATCGTGGGCCGCATCGTGCTCGGCGGCTGGCTGTTCTGCGCCTTCTATCACCTTGCCAACGGCATCCGGCACCTGTTCTGGGATGCGGGCTACGGCTTCGAGCTGAAGGACGCCTACCGCAGCGGCTGGATCGTGGTGGCGGTGTCGCTGATCGCGACGGTGGTGTCGTGGATCGTCGGCCTCGGGCTGGTGTGAGGAGGCAACGATGAGCGATCTCAGAACCCCTCTCGCGCGCGCCCGCGGCCTGGGCTCGGCCCGCGACGGCCTGAAACACTGGTGGGCCCAGCGGCTGACGGCGATCGCGCTGATCCCGCTGATCGTCTGGTTTGCGATCTCGCTGGTGATGCTGAGCGGCGCCGACTACGCGGTCGCGCGGGCCTGGATCGGCTCGCCGCTGGTCATGGTGCTGCTGATCCTGACGATCGTCGTCGGCCTGCACCACGGCCAGCTCGGCCTTCAGGTGGTGATCGAGGACTATATCCATGGCGACGGCTGGAAGCTGGCGCTGATCGTCGCCGTCAGGTTCGTGGCGGTGATCTTCGGGCTGGCGGCAGTCGTATCCATCCTGCGTATCGGATTCGGAGGCTGAGATGGCGGACGTGAGCAGCGGCAAGAGCAACGGCGCCGCGCCGGGCACGGTCAACGTCGGTGGTCGCTCCTACACGGTGATCGACCACGAGTACGACGTGGTGGTGGTGGGCGCCGGCGGCGCGGGCCTGCGCGCCACGCTCGGCATGGCCGAGAAGGGCCTGAAGACGGCCTGCGTCACCAAGGTGTTCCCGACCCGCAGCCACACCGTGGCGGCGCAGGGCGGCATCTCTGCCTCGCTCGGCAACATGGGCCCCGACGACTGGCGCTGGCACATGTACGACACCGTCAAGGGATCCGACTGGCTGGGCGACCAGGACGCCATCGAATACATGGTGCGCGAGGCCATCCCGGCCATCGTCGAGCTCGAGCACTATGGTGTGCCGTTCAGCCGCACGCCCGAGGGCAAGATCTACCAGCGCCCGTTCGGCGGCATGACCACCGAGTTCGGCAAGGGCATCGCCCAGCGCACCTGTGCCGCCGCCGACCGCACCGGCCACGCCATCCTGCACACGCTCTACCAGCAGTCGCTCAAGAACCACGCCGAATTCTTCATCGAGTATTTCGCCCTCGACCTGATCATGGACGACGAGGGCGTCTGCCGCGGCGTCATGGCGTGGAACCTCGACGACGGCACCATCCATCGCTTCCGCGCCCACATGGTGGTGCTGGCGACCGGCGGCTATGGCCGCGTCTATTTCACCGCCACTTCGGCGCACACCTGTACCGGTGACGGCGGTGCCATGGCGTTGCGCGCCGGCCTGCCGGTCCAGGATATGGAATTCATCCAGTTCCACCCGACCGGCGTCTATGGCGCGGGCTGCCTGATCACCGAAGGCGTGCGCGGCGAGGGCGGTTACGTCACCAACGCGAGCGGCGAGCGTTTCATGGAACGCTACGCACCGTCGGCCAAGGACCTCGCCTCGCGCGACGTCGTCAGCCGCTCGATGACCATCGAGATCCGCGAAGGCCGCGGCTGCGGCCCGAACAAGGATTACATCGAGCTGCACGTGGAACATCTCGATCCGAAGGTGATCCACGAGCGCCTGCCCGGCATCGCCGAGACGGCGCGTATTTTCGCCGGCGTCGATGTCACGCGCCAGCCCATCCCGATTTTGCCGACCTGCCACTACAACATGGGCGGCATCCCGACCAACGTTCACTGCGAAGTGGTGACGGTGAAAAACGGCGACCCCAACCACGTCATCCCCGGCCTGATGGCCGTGGGCGAGGCGGCGTGCGTCTCGGTCCACGGCGCCAACCGGCTCGGCTCCAACTCGCTGCTCGATCTCGTCGTTTTCGGCCGCGCCGCGGCCATCCGCGCCGGCAAGGTGCTGACGCCGGGCGAGTCGCATCGCCAGATGCCGCATGCCGGCGAAGCCGCCATCGCCCGCCTCGACCGCCTGCGCCATTCCGCCGGCAGCACCGGAACGGCCCAGCTGCGCAACACCATGCAGCGCACCATGCAGAACGACTGCGCCGTATTCCGCACCCAGCAGAGCCTCGACGAGGGCTGCGCCAAGATGGACAAGGTGTTCGACGGTGTCGGCGACATCCGCGTGAAGGACCGCTCGATGATCTGGAACTCCGACCTGGTCGAGACGCTGGAGTTCGAGAACCTGATCGTGCAGGCCCAGGGCACCATCCGCTCCGCCGCCAACCGCAAGGAAAGCCGCGGCGCGCACGCCCGCGAGGATTATCCGGACCGCAACGACAAGGAATGGATGAAGCACACGCTCATCTGGGTCGAGGAAAACGGCAAGACCCGCATCGACTACCGGCCGGTCAGCCTGCAGCCGATGTCGAACGACGTGCAATCCTTCCCGCCCAAAGCTCGCGTGTATTAGAGGCACAGATGGCTGAATTCGCACTGCCGGCAAATTCCAAGATTGGTGTCGGCGAGACCTACAAGGCGGCGGCGGGAGCCAAGAACGTCAAGGCGTTCAAGGTCTATCGCTGGACGCCCGACGACGGCAAGAATCCCAGCGTCGACACCTACGAAGTCGACATGGACTCCTGCGGTCCGATGGTTCTCGACGCGCTGATCAAGATCAAGAACGAGATCGACAGCTCGCTCACCTTCCGCCGCTCGTGCCGCGAGGGCGTGTGCGGGTCATGCGCCATGAACATCGACGGCACCAACACGCTGGCCTGCACCAAGTTCATCTCCGACGTGAAGGGCGACATCAAGATCTACCCGCTGCCGCACATGCCGGTGGTGCGCGACCTGGTGCCCGACCTCAACGTACCCTATGCCCAGCTCGCCTCGATCGAGCCGTGGATGAAGTCGACCACCCAGCCGCCGACGCGCGAGCGCCTGCAGTCGCCGGAGGAGCGCGCCAAGCTCGACGGCCTGTGGGAATGCATCCTGTGCTTCTGCTGCACGACCTCGTGCCCGAGCTACTGGTGGAGCGGCGAGCGCTACCTCGGGCCCGCCGTTCTGCTGCAGGCCTACCGCTGGATCGCCGACAGCCGCGACGACGCCATCGGCGAGCGTCTCGATGCGCTGGAGGATCCGTTCCGCCTCTATCGCTGCCACACCATCATGAACTGCACCAAGACCTGCCCCAAGGGTCTCAATCCGGCCAAGGCGATCGCCGAGATCAAGAAGATGATGGTCGAGCGGACGATCTGACCGTCCCTCCAACGAGCCAAGCCAAGGCGCGCCCGACGGCGCGCCTTTTGCTATGGTGGCCCCACGGAAGACATCTCAGGGGGCCTCGACCATGTTCAAGAAATCTCTCGCCGCCGCGGCGGCGCTGTCGGGTGTCGTGGCATTCGCGGCGACGCCGGCCTCGGCCGGGCAAACCTTCGATGCGGTGAAGGCCAAGGGCTTCGTCCAGTGTGCGGTCAACACCGGCCTCGCGGGCTTCTCCTTCGCCGACAGCCAGGGTAAATGGACCGGCCTCGATGTCGATCTCTGCAAGGCGATCGCGGCGGCCATGTTCGGCGATGCCGAGAAGGCGAAGTTCACGCCGACCACGGCCCAGCAACGCTTCGTGGCGCTGCAGTCGGGCGAGGTCGACGTCATCACCCGCAACGCGACGCAAACCCTGCTGCGCGACACCTCGCTCGGCTTCAATATCGCCGGCGTCAACTTCTACGACGGCCAGGGCTTCATCGTGCCGACCAAGAGCGGCATCAAGAGCGCCCGGGAACTGAGCGGCGCCACCATCTGCGTCCAGCCCGGCACGACGACGGAACTCAACCTCGCCGACTACTTCCGCACCAACAAGATGACCTTCAAGCCGGTGCTGATCGAGAAGCTCGACGAGCTGCTGCAGGCCTATGCCGCGGGCCGTTGCGATGCCTACACCACCGACGCTTCGGGCCTGGCTGCGGTCCGCGCCCTGCAGCTCGCCGGGAAGGGCGAGCACACCATCCTGCCGGAACGCATTTCCAAGGAGCCGCTGGGCCCGATCGTGCGCCACGGCGACGACCAGTGGCTCGACCTCGTGAAATGGACCCTGATGGGCATGATCGAGTCCGAGGAGATGGGCATCACGTCGAAGAACGTCGACGAGATGCTGAAGAGCGAGGATCCCGCCGTGAAGCGCTTCCTGGGCGTCACGCCGGGCTTCGGCAAGGCCGTCGGCGTCGACGAAAAGTGGATGTACAATGTCATCAAGCAGGTCGGGAACTACGGCGAAAGCTACGACCGCAACGTCGGCCCGGCCACGCCGCTCAAGCTCGACCGCGGCCAGAACGCGCTGTGGACCAAGGGCGGCCTGATGTACGCGATTCCGTTTCGTTGATTCTTCGGACTTCATGTTTCTCTCCCTCCTGGCGGGGGAGAGGAGAACGAGAAGCTAGGCGGCGCGCCCGAACCGCATCTTCTTGATGCGGCCGGTCGAGACTTCCAGGGCGGTGATCTTCCCGGCACGGTCGTACACGAGATGGGCGAGCTGGGTGACGCTGATCCAGCCGCCGGGCGAGACGACTTCGACTGTCTCGCCGTCCAGCCCGTGCACGGGCCAGGCCGATCCGGCGCTGAGCGGCCCGCTCACCGTGGCACTCCAGCTCTCGCCCTGGCGCCCGATGCGCCAGGCCGCACCGCAATCCGGCGACGTATAGGTGCCGGCAAGTGCTGCCGGCACGGCCTTGCGCTTGCCCAGCTTCCTGAACGTGACCACGCGGCCGGCGCCGAGGTCGACGCGCAACGCTCCGGCCCGGCCGGGTTTCAGCGCGAATTCGAACGAGCCGCGTTCGGCCGCGAACCAGCCATCGGCCCGGCGACCGAGCGTGAACGGCAGGCCGTTCTGGGTGACCACCGCCTCGCCGTTGCGCCAGGCGAGGTCGAACAGCGACGGCTCGTCGGCGTTGAACCAGGCGCCGGCGATCGGCTTGATCTCGGCCGGCGCGATCGGCGCGGCCATTGGCTTCATCTTCTTGTTACCCTCCAGCGCCAGTGCCGCGATGGCGCGCGCCTGCCGCCACGGGTCGATGCTGCCGAGGTTGGCGATCACCACCACGGTGAGATCGGCCTCGGGCACACGCAGGAACTCGGTGCGGAAGCCCGGCCACAGGCCGCCATGACCGAGCGTGGCAAGCCCTCGGGATCGCCGAGGTAACCCGTGGCGAGACCCGGGATCACCGTGTCGATCTCGGCCGCCAGCATCGTGCCCGTCATGCCCAGCGGTTCGAAAATGCGCTCGGCAAGGAAGGCCCCCAGCTTCTTCTTGGCCAGCCTCTCGACGATCAGGCCCAGCAGCAGGAAGTTGGTATTGCTGTAGAGAAAGCGGCTGCCCGGCGTGAAATTGAGATGGCGGTTGCGCACGCAGGCGGCCAGCAGATCGGCCGGCCGCGCCGGTTTGTCGAGCCCATGGCCGCCCAGCCGCAGCAATTCGAGGAAGTCGGGCAGGCCGCTTGCGTTGCGCATCATCTGGTCGATCGTGATCGGCAGGGGCGCGAGCTCGGGCAAGTACTTGTGCGGCGGATCGGCGAGCCTGAGCTTGCCTTCGGCCGCCAGCATCAGTGCCGCGGTGACGGTGAACTGCTTGCTGACCGAAGCGATGCGAAAGCGCGTCGCCGGGCCGATGGGGACATCGAGTTCGATGCTGGCAAGGCCATAGCCCTTGCGGAGTTCGACCGTGCCGCCCTGCATGACGGCAACGACAGCACCCGGCGAACCGGCCGCGGTGTACCGGGCGAACAGCGCATCGACGCGGCGTTCGAGGGTCAGGGTTCCGATGGTTTTGGACATGCGACGCAGTCAAGCGAAGCGGCTCGCCCTTGTAAAGCCGAGCCGCTACCTTGGCGCAAACACAGGAGGAATGCGCCGATGCAGCGCCAGTTCGTGAAGGTAGAGAAAGGCCTCGGCCCGCAGGGCCGCGTCGCCATCGTGCGCTTCGACCGCGGCGACAACATCAATGCGCTCAGCCAGCAGGCCATGCGCGAACTGCGCGACGTGCCGCGCGACTTCGAGGACGATCTCGAAACCTCGGTCGTGATCCTCGCGGGTTCCGCCAAGGCGTTTTGCGCCGGTTTCGACCTGAAAGATCCGGAAGGGCGCGCGCGCGACGGCCTGTCTGTCGGCGAGCGTATCCAGCGCCAGCGGCTCGGGCCCAAGATGTGCAAGGCCTGGCAGGACATGGACCAGGTCACTATCGCCGCGGTCGAAGGCCATTGCGTCGGCGGCGGCGCGGCGCTGGTCGTGTCGCTCGATTTCCGCACCTGCGGCCGCTCCGCACATTTCCGCATTCCCGAGATCGAACTCGGCATGAACATGAGCTGGGGCTCGATCCCGCGCATGCTGGCGCTGATGGGGCCGGCGCGCACCAAGCAGGCGGTGATCCTCGCGTCCGACCGGATCGGCTCGGCCGACGCGCTGGCCTGGGGCCTCGTCGAGAATGTCGTGGAGGACGGCCAGGCGTTCGCGGCCTCGATGGTCTTTGCCGAACGCATCGCCCGACAGCCGCCGATCCCCGTGCGCATGACCAAGAGCACCGTCAATCGCCTCGCCCATGCCCTC
This sequence comes from Alphaproteobacteria bacterium, assembly GCA_010032545.1. Classification (GTDB taxonomy): domain Bacteria; phylum Pseudomonadota; class Alphaproteobacteria; order Reyranellales; family Reyranellaceae; genus Reyranella. The sequence goes on along the minus strand of RGPT01000033.1, from coordinate 6,407 downwards.
GACGATCTCGGCAGTCACATGGACGCCGACCAGAACGTGCTGACTGGCCTGACCGAGGATTACAGGGAAGGTACGTCGGCGTTCCGCGAAAAGCGCAAGCCGGTGTTCAAGGGGCGGTAGCTCATGCTCCCCCTTGTGGGGCGGGTCTATCGCACATTAAGCAACTTCGTCGTCCTGAGCGGAGCGAAGCGTAGTCGAAGGACCTCTTTTCCATTCGTTGGACCGCTGAAAACAGGTCCTTCGACTGCGCCGCCCTATGGGCGGCTTCGCTCAGGACGACGAAATATCTTCATATGCGATCGCCCTGCCCCCGAAGGGGAGGGGAGGGAGAAATCAAAGCTTCCGTCCCGGCAACTGGTCGATCACGGCCTGGCGTGCGGGGTCGTCGAGCATTGCCCAGCGGCCGATCTCCTCGATCGTGCGCTTGCAGCCGATGCAGAAGCCGCTCTTCTGGTCGAGCTTGCAGATTCCAATACATGGCGACATGACGCGCCGGAGCATCGACGTCGACGGATCGGCCACGGCGATATCAGGATTTCTTGCTGAGGAGGGCGAGCTGGCTCTGCAACTCGTCGAGCTTGCGCTTGAGATCGTCGATCACGACTTCGCCTTGCGGTGCGGGCGGGGGCGGCGCAGCTGCTTGCGGCGGGGAAGGCTCCCGTCCGTTCGCCGCCGATTGTCCCGGTCCCGCCTGGCCGGCGCGGAACGGATTGAACACCCGCATGGCCTGCTCGAACATCGCCATGTTCTGCTTGCCCATGGTCTCGAACTGCTGGAACGGATTGAAGCCGAAGGCGTTCTGCAGATAGCCGCGCATCTGCTCCTGGTTGCGCGCGAACTGCGCCATCGACATTTCCAGATACTGCGGTACGACGCCCTGGAGGCTGTCGCCGTAGAACGAGATGAGCTGGCGCAGGAACGGGATCGGCAGGAGAGTCTGCCCACCCTTGCTCTCTTCCTCGAAGATGATCTGTGTCAGCACCGATCGCGTGATCTCGTCGCCGGTCTTGGCGTCGTAGACGACGAAGTCGGTCTTGTCCTTCACCATCTGGGAAAGATGCTCGAGCGTGACGTAGGCGGAGGTCGACGTGTTGTAGAGACGTCGGTTCGCGTACTTCTTGATGACGACGGGAGCGGGCTTCTGTCCGCCCTCGGGTACTGCCTGATCGGCCATTACGCGTCGCTCCTCTGGCTCCCGCGCGGTAAACGCCCGTTCACGCGGGGGCCGTCACATTAGCGCCTATGCCGCAGTGCGACAAGAAGGGCTTAGCACCTGCGAAGGCGGCATCCGCGCGGCGATAGGCTATAGTAGCGCATGGCCTCTGAAAACGACGAACAGCCCGCCGACTTCGACAGGCTGGCCCGGCGCTATCTCGACCTTTGGCAGGGCCAACTCGCCGGCCTCGCTGCCGACCAGGCCCTGACCGAGCAGATCGCCCGACTGTTCGCGGCCGCGAACGCCCAGGTTGCGTCGGCGATGCAGGCCGTCCAAGGAGCATCTCATGCTGCCACCCCCCGTTCTTCCGAGGCTGGGACCGCGCCCACTGCCACTGCACCTGGGCACGGCGCTGATGACGTGGGCGAGCTCCGAAAGCGCTTGGAAGAACTGGAAGCCCGGATCGCCGGGCTCGAGGCCAAACTCTCCGGTTCCTGAGACGCCCGTTCCTGGCGCGCCTGTTCCTGACGCGATCGCCGCCCTCCTGCCGGAGATCGCCGCCCTCGAAGCCCGCGACGGCGCAGGCCGGTTCGAAGAAGCGCTGCGCCGCGAGATTGCGCGCCGCATGCACCGGCTGGCCGAGGGCGTGCTCGCCTATCGCCAGCACGCGGTCCGGCGCACGCTGGAAAACCCGCCGGCGGTCTGGAGCGAGGGCAACACGCGGCTGCTCGACTATGGCGCCACACATCCGGCGGCGCGCGCGCCGTACTGGTCGTGCCGTCGCTGATCAACCGCTGGGAGGTGCTCGACCTCACCGCCGAGAAGAGCCTGCTGCGCGCCATGGCGGCGGCGGGATTGCGGCCCTACCTCGTCGACTGGGGGACACCGAACGACGAGGAGCGGCGCTTCGACAGCGAGGCCTATGTCGCCCGTCTCGAACGGGCGCTCGCCTTCCTGGCCAAACGCGCGCGCCGCGCCCCGGCGGTCCTGGGCTATTGCATGGGCGGCACGCTCACCGTGGCGCTGGCGGCACGTCAGCCGCGGCGCGTCGCCGGCCTCGCGCTGCTGGCGGCGCCGTGGGATTTCCATGCCGACCGCACCGGCCATGCCTTCCTGGTGTCGGCCGGGCCGCTGCTGGCCGAAGTGGCCGACAAGGTGGGCGAACTGCCGGTCGACGTCCTGCAGACGCTCTTCTGGTCGCTCGACCCCTGGCTGGCGGTCAAGAAGTTCGGCCGCTTCCTCGGCATGGACCAGGCGGGTGCCGGTGCGCGCGAATTCGTGTTGCTGGAAGACTGGCTGAACGACGGCGCGCCGCTGGCCGGTCCGGTCGCGCGCGAATGCCTTGTCGGATGGTATGGCGACAACGTGCCCGGCAGCGGCCGCTGGGTCGTGGGCGGACGCCGTATCGTGCCTGCGAAGATCAACGTGCCGGCGCTGGTCATGATCCCGTCGGGCGACCGTATCGTGCCGCCGCTGTCGGCGGCGGCTCTCGCCGATCCCGTGCGCGGCCTGAAGAACGTGACGCGGCGCGACCTGCCGCTCGGCCATATCGGCATGGTGGTGAGCGGTCGTGCCCGCGACCTTTGCTGGACGCCGCTGATCGACTGGCTGCGCGACATTCCCGCCAAGACTCCCCGCAAGCGACATTGATGCCGGCGCAGGAGCGATCCTTCGACTGGCGCGTGCTGGCGATCTGGGCGGTCCTGCTCGCGGCGTCGGCCCTCGTGCATGCTTATGTCGAGGTCGCCAGCCACGCCCGCATCGGCCAGCCGGTCGCGTTCGGGCGGGTGCTGATCGTCGAGGCGTGCAGTCATCTCGTGGTCGGCGCACTGCTGCCGGCCATTTACTGGATGCATCGGCGCTGGCCGATCAGCCGCCAGCCGCGCAACCTGATCTTCCATGTTCTGGGGGTCGTGCCCTACAGCATCGCCCATACCGTGGGGATGGCGGCGCTACGCTTCGTGTGGTTCAGCGGCATCGCCGGCGAGGCTTATAGCTTTCCGCTGACCGTGGACCGGCTGACCTACGAATTCGCCAAGGACATCTTCTCCTACGGGCTGTTGAGTGCCGCCACCGTAGCGCTGCGTATGTTGCTCCAGCGCTTGCCGGAACCTGTGGAGGCCGTCGTTGCCACTTCGGGTCCGCTGCCCGAGCGGTTCGCGGTGCGCAAGCGCGGCGGCGCCGAGATCATGGTCGAGGTGGCCGATATCGACCGGGTAGAGGCCTCGGGCAACTACGCCGTCCTCCATGTCGGCGGCGAGACCTTCGAGATCCGCTCCTCGCTGTCGCGGCTGGAATGCGAGCTCGACTCGAAGCGCTTCTTGCGCGTCCACAAGTCTCACCTCGTCAATGTCGCCCGGGTGGTCGAGGTGACACCCTGGGTGAGCGGCGACTGGCGCATCCGCCTGAAGGACGGCAGCGAGGTGAACCTGAGCCGCCGCTACCGCCAGCGCTTCGAGGCCGTGGTCCCGGTCAAGAGCTGACGACGTCCCTCAGCGGCTGCCGGTCGTCCCACCGGGATCGCCGGTCGTCACAAAACGCAGCTAATTCAATATCTCGGAAGATAGCTAAGGGCCGTCCTCAACTCCTCCCGAGGTTTCGTCATGACCACCCGCCGCGCCGATCTCGACTGGCTGAGAGTCATCGCCTTCGGCCTCCTGATCCTCTATCACGCCGGCATGGCGTGGTCGGGCTGGACCTGGCACGTCACCAGCGCCGACAGCATCGACTGGCTGCGCGAGGCGATGCGCTTCCTCAACCGCTGGCGCATGCCGCTGCTGTTCCTGGTCTCGGGCGCGGCCATCATGCTGGCGCTGGGTGACCGCACCTCCGGTGGCTTCGTCGTCGACCGCCTTAAGCGCCTCCTCCTGCCGCTGGCCTTCGGCATGCTGGTGATCGTGCCGCCGCAGGTCTACCTGGAGCGCCTCTGGCGCGGCGAGTTCACGGGCTCGCTGTTCGACTGGCTGCCGCAGGCCTACTCCGGCGGCGCCTACCCGAGCGGGAACCTGAGCTGGCACCATCTCTGGTTCCTGGCCTACGTGCTGGTGCTGACGCTCGTGCTGCTGCCGGTCTTCCTGTGGGCACGTTCGCCGACGGCGCGCGACGCAGTCGAGCGTGCCGGCCGGACGGCGGCCCACTCTGGTCTGCAGTGGCTGATGGTGTTGCCGCTCGCCGCGTCGATCCTGTGGCTGGCGCCGGTCTCGTACAACATCAACGGCCTGGTCGGCGACTGGAACGGTCTGGTCTCCTACGGCGCGCTGCTGCTCTTCGGCGCCTTCATCTTCGGTTCGGCCGACCTGCTGAATGCGCTTCAGCGCCAGCGACTGCTCTCGCTGGCCATCGGCATCGCGGCCTATGCCGCTCTCTATGTCGGATTCTTCCAGGGAACGGTAAGGCCCGTGATATCACCCGAGGCACGGCCTGCCTTTGCGCTCTTGTCGGCGATCAACACCATGGCCTGGTTGTTCGCGATCCTGGGCTTTGCCCATCGCTATCTGACCGCGCGGCCGGCGTTCCTTGCCGAGGCGACCGAAGCGGTCTACCCGTTCTACATTCTTCATCAGACCGTGACGGTGATCGCCGTCTACTGGCTCCTGACCCTGGGGGTGCCGCCGGTCCTGGGATTCTTCGCGGCGATCGTCGCGACCTTCGTCGGCACCTCGGCGATTTACGCAGGTCTGGTGCGCCCTTGGCGCTGGGTGCGGCCGCTGTTCGGAATGAAGCCCCTGACCCGGCCCCAGGGCGGAGTCCTTGCCCCGCCCCACGGCGCGCCCTAAATAGCCGGTAGGGCGGCACGCTAGGAGGACTACATGAGCACGGACATCGTCATCGCGAGCGCAGCGCGCACGCCCATCGGTTCGTTCAACGGCGCCTTCGGGTCCGTCGCGGCGCACGATCTCGGCAAGGCCGCGATCAAGGGCGCGCTGGAACGCGCCCACGTGAAGCCCGAGGAAGTCGACGAAGTCATCATGGGCCAGATCCTGACTGGCGGTCAGGGCCAGAATCCGGCCCGCCAGGCCGCCGTCAATTCCGGCATTCCGGTCGAGAAGACCGCGCTCGGCATCAACCAGCTCTGCGGCTCTGGCCTGCGCGCCGTCGCCTTCGGCTGGCAGGCAATCCGCAACGGCGACGCCAGTATCATGGTGGTCGGCGGCCAGGAGAGCATGAGCCAGGCGCCGCACGTCGCCCACATGCGCGACGGCACCAAGATGGGCGACCTCAAGATGGTCGACTCCATGCTCAAGGACGGCTTGTGGGACGCCTTCAACGGCTACCACATGGGCAACACCGCCGAGAACGTGGCGCAGAAGTACCAGATCACCCGCGTCGAGCAGGACGCCTTCGCGGCCTCGTCGCAGAACAAGGCCGAGGCGGCGCAGAAGTCGGGCCGCTTCAAGGACGAGATCGTTCCGGTCACGGTAAAAACCCGCAAGGGCGACGTCGTGGTCGACACCGACGAGTTCCCGCGCCACGGCACGACCGCCGAGGCGCTCGCCAAGCTGCGCCCGGCCTTCACCAAGGAAGGCGGCTCGGTCACCGCCGGCAACGCCTCGGGCATCAACGATGGTGCCGCGGCGCTGGTGCTGATGAGCGCTGACGAAGCGAAGAAGCGCGGCATCAAGCCTCTGGCGAAAATCGTGTCGTGGGCGACCACGGGTGTCGATCCCAAGATCATGGGCATCGGCCCGGTGACGGCCTCGCAGGCGGCACTGAAGAAGGCCGGCTGGACGGTGAAGGACCTCGACCTCGTCGAAGCCAACGAGGCGTTCGCCGCCCAGGCGCTGGCGGTCGGCAAGGAACTGGGCCTCGATCCCACCAAGCTCAACGTCAACGGCGGCGCGATCGCGCTCGGCCATCCGATCGGCGCCTCGGGCGCGCGCGTGCTGACCACGCTGCTGTTCGAAATGCAGAAGCGCGACGCCAAGAAGGGCCTCGCCACCCTCTGCATCGGCGGCGGCATGGGCATCGCCATGTGCGTCGAGCGCAGCTAGGGCGAAACGACACCGGGCTGAATCGGCTGGTGCGAGGCGACCCCCGCTACTATCCCTAGGCCCTCAGGCAGCGCCGTGCTGGCAAAATGCCAGCACGGAAGATTTCTTGAAGTGCATTCGACAGGTTCAGCAGGTTCTGATAAGTTCTTGCTGTAAGTTGAGGAAGTTCGCGCCCGGCTGTTGGCCGGGCGTTTTCATTGGGAAGGTCCCTTGGCGGGTGCTTTCCCGACAGGTCCGCGCTTGCGGCACCTGGCGATCTC
>RGPT01000320.1 GCA_010032545.1 Alphaproteobacteria bacterium | reverse complement strand
CACTGGGCGGCGCCTTGCCTGTGATGGCGTGGTAGAGCGTCGCCGAGAGGCCGTAGATGTCGGTCCACGGCCCCTGCTTGGCCGACGTCATCTGCTCGGTCGCGGCATAGCCCGGCGTGAAGATCGCCGTCATGGCCACGGTGCGGCCGGCCATCGCCGCGCGCGAGGCGCCGAAGTCGATCAGGGTCGGGTGGCCCTTGCCGTCGAGCAGGATGTTGGCCGGCTTGATGTCGCGATGCAGGAAGCCCGTGGCGTGCACCTGCTCCAGGCCGTCGAGCAGCGTCGAGAGGATGTCGTCGACGCTGGCCGGATCGAGCCGGCCCTCCCGCTTGAGGCGCGCCTCGAGCGTGTCGCCGCGCAGCAGCTCCATGACGATGTAGGCGGTGCCGTTGATCTCGAGGAAGTCGAAGACGCGCACGATGCCCGGCGCGTGATGCAGGCTCGCCAGCGTCTGGCCTTCGGCCACGAAGCGGTCGCGGCCCCAGGTGAAATCCTCGGCGACCCTGGTCGAGCGCGGCACCACGGTCATGCCGTCGGCGCGGTAGGCCAGCGAGGTCGGGAGGTATTCCTTGATCGCCACGTCGCGGTTGAGCTGGCCGTCGCGCGCGCGATAGGTGATGCCGAAGCCGCCCTGGCCGAGCACGGCCAGCACTTCGTGCCGCCCGATCAGGGCGCCCGGCTTCAGCGCCACGATGTCGACGTCCGAAGCGGCGACGGCCGTGTCGGACTTCACCTCGGTCATAGCCGGTCCAATACTCCTGCGGCCAACCTAGCGCCTAGCGGTCGACAAGGTAAGCCGGTTCGGGAGCGATCGCGTCGCAGGCGGCTTCTTGTCGCGATCCCCGCCGCGCGGGGGGGGGCGTTGCTAGCGCTGGGGCGGCAGCGGCTGCTGCGCCAGCCAGGCGCGCGCCTTTGCCTCGGTCCTGAACAGCTTGGTCGGCCGCTTCCGCGACGAGAGGTTGATGAAGCGCTTGAAAGTGTCTTCCACCTCGTCGCTCAGCGTGACCACGGCCAGCGGGCCGCTCTTGACGATCGACGCATAGGCGCTCACGCGCGCGGCCATCGTCATCACGTCGTCGTCGCTGTAGGCCGGCTGGCAGTTGATGGCGTTGAACAGATGGGCGTAGGGCATGGCGTCGGCCACCAGGACGGCGTCGAAATGCTCTTCCAGGTCCTTCAGCGTGACCGTGCCGTCGGCCACGAGATAGACGAGCTTCTCGGCGTGAAGGATTTCCCAGCGCAGCGGCATCGTCGGCCTCCCTCCAGGGCCTTCTTAGCCGTCGCAGGCCGACGTCTCAACCGTGCCGGATTCCCGTCAGGGAACGAGGGTCCTGCCCGGGTTATGGCCCTTGATCATGTCGAGATGAATCGAGCGCGGAATCTTGAAGATCCGCGCGATGACGTAGCGGGCGGCGAGGTAGGCGGCCAGGAACGCCGCCGCGGCGCCCAGCACGCCGAACTTGCCCGACGGGCGGTCCATCAGGTTGGAGGTCACCAGCCGGGCCAGCGTCAGCAGCAGCAGCAGGGCCGCCGCCCCCGCGCCATCCCAGGTGCGGGGTACGCGAAGCAGCTGGAGGCCGACGTCCTGGTTGATCTTCATCAGCGAGCCCGCGATCGCGCCCAGCAGGAGGCCGATGACGACGGCGGCGACCCACAGTTCATAGCGCTTGCCCGGCGACACGATCAGCAGCATTGCCGCCACCACGACCGCCAGCGCCGGCGTCACCATCCAGGCATAGTATGTGGTGGCCCGTTCGTTGATTTCGTGGCGGATCGACCAGAGGGCGTAACCGGCCAGCCCGACGGCGGCCAGGTTGGCGACGAGAACGAAACTGTTCATCTACGGCACATGCCCTGGTTCACTCTTCCCTGACGGAACGTTTCCCCGGGCCCGGTGGCGGGGGGGCCGGCGTTCTTCGATCGTTGAGTGCGATCATAAGGAGGGACGCGGGGCGAGGTCCAGTGCCGGCCGCGAGATCGGGCGCAAGATCGGACACTGCAACCTCGGCCTCGTGGCGAGGTGGCCACGCACAGGCATTAACATTGCCGATATCATGCAGAATGTCGTCATCCTGAAGAGCGTCCGGAGGAAGGGCGCGTCTCGATTCGGGCGGAGCAACTTGCGCGTCACGCCCCTTCGAGCAGGCCGGCAACAACGAGGGCGGCAAGGCCGAGGGCGATGGCGGCGGCTTGGCCTGCCAGCCAGAAGCGGTCCCGCCGGCCCCCTGGAGCGCCAGACGTCGCGCTCGTATTCATCGACGACCCGTGCGTTGGTCGCAGCTTTCCAGTCGAGAGGCTGCTTGGCCTGGTCGATCGATGGCTATTGGTTACGCTGCCAGTCGAGGGTTGTCTCTCGGCCGAGTAAGGCCTTCCAGAGCTTGATTTGATGTTTCCTTGGTCGACGCGCTTCAGGCCCGAGGATTGTCGGGAGAGTGGGGGTATCCGAGGCGAGCCACCGGCTACTATCCGTGGCCGTACTTGCTAGGCCTGCGCTGGCAAAATGCTTGCACCAAGGAATTTTCGGAAAAAATTGACAGGTTCAGCAGGATTATACAGGATTCCTCTGTATAGTAAGGAAAGCTACGCCCGGCCAGACAGCCGGGCGTTTTCATTGGAAGTTCCCTCGGCTGGAGCTTTCCTGAGCCCGGCGAACGGGCCTCGGGACGACAGCGAAAGGTGATCTTCCCGACAGGTCCGCTCTTCCGCAACCTGGCCGTCTCCCCTGCATCAAATGGCGTCCGTGCCACCGGGTCTCCCCCCGGCGTGCCCCAAAAGCTCTTCAGAGAGCGCTACGCCGTGGCATGGTCCTGACCCTGCCGTCGACCACGAGACAGAGACCCAAACAGCAAACAATGCCGACGCCGAACGTCGGCCAGGACGATCAGCCTGCGACCGGTTTGTGACCCGGGTCCGGACAGGTTTCCGGACAGAACGCGTTACATTCAGGCGTCCACAAATAATGCGAGAAAGCCATGCAAACACGGCATCCAACGGCCCTTCGGGCCGTGAAAAAGCCTGTGGGACTCATGGAGGGACGCGGGCAGGGAGTTTGCCCGCTCATGCGCCTCTTCCGTCGGCCTTCAACGGCCTAGTTCTCGCCCTCGACCCGGAAGCTGAGCGGGGCGATCTCGTCGGCGCTGCGGCCGCGGAAGTCGACATAGGGGGCGTTGCGCACGAAGGCGGCCTGCGCGTCCTGCAGCGGCCCGCCGAGCGCCCGGCGGTCGATGGTCAGCACCTCGCCGTCCTTCACCACCTGCCTTCCGTCGACGAAGACGTGGCGCACGGCGCGGTCGGCGGCGCTGAAGAAGAAGCTGCGCAGCGGGTCGCGCACCGGGCGCATGCCGGGGGCGTCGAGGTCGAGCATCACGATATCGGCCTTGGCGCCCACCGCGAGGCGGCCGAGGTCGTCGCGGCCCAGCGCCGTGGCGCCGCCGATCGTGGCGGCGTGGAAGAGTTCCGACAGCCAGACGCCGCGCACGCTGCGCGCCGCCGCCCGGCCCAGGGTCGAGGCCATGCGGATTTCCTCCGCCATGTTCTGCGGCTCGGTGTCGGTGCCGATGGCCAGGGTCACGCCCTTGCGGATGTAGGTGCCGACATCCTCCATCATCTGGCCGTAGCGCGAGAACACCACCGGGCAGTGGGCCACGGCGGTGCCGGTCTCGGCCAGCAGGTCGA
>RGPT01000319.1 GCA_010032545.1 Alphaproteobacteria bacterium | reverse complement strand
CTGGTGTGACACCTTTGGGTGTGACACGGCCTGTTAGGAGGACGCGCGCTCCGCTACTCCGCGGCGGCGCGCCTACCCAGGCCCAACGTCTGCCAGACGTCCTGGAGGGCCGCGACCAGCCGGGTCATATCCTCGTCGCCGTGCAGCGGCGTGGGCGTGAGGCGCAGCCGCTCGGTGCCGCGCGGCACGGTCGGATAGTTGATCGGCTGGACATAGATCGAATGGCGGTCGAGCAGCAGGTCGCTCGCCTGCTTGCAGAGCGCAGCGTCGCCCACCGCCACCGGCACGATGTGGGTGGTCGACGGCATCACGGGCAGGCCGGCGGCGGCGAGGCGTCGCTTGAGCGTCGCGGCGCGCTCCTGGTGGCGTACGCGCAGTTCGGGGTGGGCGCTCACGTGGCGGACGCTGGCAAGGGCTGCTGCGGCGATGGCGGGTGGCAGCGAGGTGGTGAAGATGAAGCCGGTGCCGCAGGAGCGAATGAAGTCGACCGTGGCCGCCGTCGAGGCGATGTAGCCGCCGACCACGCCGAAGGCCTTGGCGAGTGTGCCCTGGACGACGTCGACTTGGGCCGCCGCGCCATCGCGCTCGGCCACGCCCGCGCCGCGGGCGCCGTACATGCCCACGGCATGGACCTCGTCGAGGTAGGTGAGGGCGCCATGGCGGTGCGCCACAGCGCAGATCTCGGCGATCGGCGAGATGTCGCCGTCCATCGAGTAGACCGATTCGAAGGCCACGATCTTGGGCACCGCCGGATCGGCGGCGGCCAGCAGCTCTTCCAGGTGGGCCGTGTCGTTGTGGCGGAAGATCTTGCGCACGGCGCCCGAGTGCCGGATGCCGGCGATCATCGAGGCGTGGTTGAAGGAGTCCGAATAGATCTCGCAGCCCGGCAGCATCGCGCCCAGCGTCTGCAGCGTGGTCTCGTTGGCGACGTAGCCCGAGGTGAAGACCAGGGCTGCTTCCTTGTCGTGCAGTTGCGCGAGCTCGCGTTCGAGCGCGGCGTGCAGCGTATTGGTGCCCGAGATGTTGCGCGTGCCGCCGGCGCCCGAGCCCTGGGCGCCGATGGCGGCCTGCATGGCTTCGATCACCGCCGGATGCTGGCCCATGGCGAGGTAGTCGTTGGAACACCACACGGTGACGTCGCGCGGTGGCTCGCCCTCGCGGTGCAGGCGGGCGCGCGGAAAGGCCCCGGCGACGCGCTCCAGCTCGGCGAACACGCGATAGCGGCCCTCCTGGTGCAGGCGCTGCAGATGGCCGGTGAAGAAGGCTTCGTAGTCCATGATGACGTCGTCCCTCGCACTGCCGATCTTAGTCGGGTTGCCGCGTGCACAGCAGGCACATTTTGGTCGCGGGACGGTTCATCGCCTTGATGAATCGCAAACACGAACGAGTGAGGCAGTGCCGTGACTGCGACTGGTTCGCAAATGGCGCCCCGATCGAAATCCGGGGATCAAACCAGCAGGGCGCCGACCAAGGCGATGCTGAGGAACAACGAGACCGAGAGCAGGGGCAGCGCCCCCAGCCAGCGGACCTGGCCCGGCAGGCCGTCCCAGTAGCGCAGCGCGGGAAACGCGGCCCACAGCGCGAACAGGAGGCCGATCGCCCAGAACAGGAAGGCGAGCGGCATCGCAAGATTGGTCTGATCGGCGGTTGCCGTGGCGATGCCGAAGCCGATCAGAGCCGGCGGCAGCGACGCCGTGAACAGCGCAACCGCCCAGATTGCCCGGGTCCGGATGCGCTGTGCCGTGCCGTAGGGCGGCGTCCCGGCGGGGCGCGCCGCGTCGCTTTTCATGTCCGTCCTTGAAGGTCAGCCCTTGAAGTGGCCTTCCGACTTGAGGTCGGCCAGCGTCGCATCGAGCGACTGGCGCAGCCGGCCGAACAGGTCGGCGAGCTCCGCCTCGTTGATGATCAGCGGCGGGCAGACGGCGATGCGGTCGCCCATGTTGCGCACGAACAGGCCGCGCGCCTGGGCGTGGTTGGCAACCCTGGTGCCGGCCGCGCCGGGAGCGCCGATGTCGAAAGAAGCCCGGGTCTTCTTGTCGGCCACGACCTCGAGCGCGCCCATCATGCCGATGCTCATCGCCTCGCCGATCAGCGGATGGTCGGCGAACGACTGGACGTGCTTGTGGAAGACCGGGCTCAGGCGCTTGGCATGGCCGAAGAGATCGGTCTCGTCGTAGATCTTCTGTGCCTCCAGCGCGACGGCGGCGGCGACCGGATGGCCGGAGTAGGTGAAGCCGTGGCCCCAGGTGCCGATCTTGTCGCTCTCCATCATCAGCGCCTGATAGACCTTGTCGTTTATCATCACCGCCGAGATCGGCAGGAACGACGCCGACAGCGCCTTGGCGCAGGTCAGGATGTCGGGCTTGATGCCCATCGTCTGGCTGCCCCAGACGTTGCCGGTGCGCCCGAAGCCGCAAATCACCTCGTCGGCGACGAACAGCATGTCGTACTTCTTGCAGACGGCCTGGATTTTCTCGTAGTAGCCCTTGGGCGGCACGATCACGCCGCCCGCGCCCATGACAGGCTCCGCGATCATCGCGGCGACATGCTCGGCGCCGCCTTCATTGATGATGAGTTCCTCCAACTCCTGGGCGCAGCGCGTGGCGAACTGCTCCTCGGTCTCGCCGTCGTGACCGAAGCGATAGAAGTGCGGACAGCTGGTGTGCACGATCCCCGGTATCGGCAGGTCGAACGAGCGGTGGTTGTTGGGCAGGCCGGTCAGGCTGCCCGAGGCGACGGTGATGCCGTGGTAGCCCTTGATGCGCGAGACGATCTTCTTCTTGAGCGGGCGGCCGAGCGCATTGTTCATGTACCACACCATCTTGACGACGGTGTCGTTGGCCTCGGAGCCGGAGTTGGCGAAGAACACCTTCGACATCTCGACCGGCGCCATCGACTTCAGCTTCTCGGCGAGGTTGATGGCGGGCTCGTGGCTGCGCTGGTTGAAGGCGTGATAGAACGGCAGCTGCTTCATCTGCTCGTAGGCGACCGTCGCCAGTCGCTCGTTGCTGAAGCCCAGCGCGGCTGACCAGAGGCCCGCCATGCCCTCGATGTATTCCTTGCCGTCGTCGTCCATCACGTAGACGCCGCGGCCGCGCACGATGGTTAGCGGACCGGTGGCCTCGTGCTTCTTGAAGTTCGTGTAGGGGTGCAGATGGTGCGCAATGTCGCGGGCGGCATTGGAATTGCCGCGGAAGCTGCGAGAAATGTCGTTCATGGCCACACCCCGAAAGCAGGAAAGAAGGAACGATAGCCGGCCGTTGACCTATCTGCACGGTCCATGGCCAACAATTTTTCTGTACGATTGACGCCGTCGCGATGGCAAGGCAGTTTCCAGCAAGATATGCATCGGCGCATAGCTGGTGCGCAAGGGAAGGATACGCTGCCCGGAAATTGGGCGGCGGCTCATTGAGGGGTAACAGAGATGACTTTCAAGATGCGACATTCGTTGGCGCTGGCGGCGCTCGTCTGCGCCGGGCTTTCGCTCGCTCCGGTGGCCGAGGCCAAGACGTTCAAATGGGCCAATTCGGGCGACGTGAGTTCGATGGATCCCTATGCCCGGCAGGAGACCTTTCTCCTGACCTTCAATTCGAACATCTACGAACCGCTGATCCGTCGCGACAAGGATCTGAAGCTCGAGCCGGCGCTCGCGACGAAGTGGGGCCAGACCGACCCCACGAC
>RGPT01000318.1 GCA_010032545.1 Alphaproteobacteria bacterium | reverse complement strand
GGCGCGGGCGCAGAGCAACATGGGTGCTGCCTTCCTCGAGGGCCGAGGCGTCGAACGCGATCCGGATAAAGCGGCGACCTGGCTGCGGCAAGCGGCCGAGCAGGGCGACGCCGGCGGACAGCGCAACCTGGCGCTTTGCTACTATGAAGGCTGGGGTGTTCCGCAGGATCAGATCGAAGCGGCGCAATGGTACGAGAAGGCGGCCCTGCAGGGCGACGCCGATGCCCAGGACATGCTGTCGTGGATGAAGCTGCTGGGCGGCGGCTGTCCGCAGGATTACGACGGCGCCCGCATGTGGGCGGAAAAGGCCGCGGCACAGGGCCGGGCATCCGCCATGGCGCGACTGGGCGACATTTATCACAACGCGCTTGGTGTCGAACGCGATCCGGTCCGATCTGTCGAATGGTGGAGCAGGGCGGCACGGCTCGGCATGGCGGAAGCCCAGGCGATGCTTGGAGCCGCCTATCTCGCCGGCAAGGGCGTGGCGCGCGACCCGCTCGAGGCGCTGCACTGGCTGTTGCGGGCCGAGGCCGGCGGCGCTGGCGAACTCGCGGTCGGGTTCCTGCGCGAGGCACAGGCCCACACCAAGCCGTCGCAGCGCGCCGAGGCGGCGCGCCGGGCCTCGGAGCCGCTGTCATGAAGGGGGTCCCATGATCGTCGGGACCGCGGGCCATATCGACCATGGCAAGACCGCGCTGGTCAAAGCGCTGACCGGTGTCGATGCCGATCGCCTCAAGGAAGAGAAGGCGCGCGGCATCACCATCGATCTCGGCTACGCCTACAGCGACCTCGGCGATGGCCGGCAGCTCGGCTTCGTCGACGTGCCCGGGCATGAGCGCTTCGTGCACAACATGCTGGCCGGCGCCACCGGCATCGATGCCGCCCTTCTCGTCGTCTCGGCCGCGGAAGGCATCAAGCCGCAGACCGTCGAGCACCTGCAGATCGTGGATCTTCTGGGCCTCGACCGCGGCATCGTCGCCCTCACCAAATCAGACCTCGCCGACGACGACCAGATCCTGGAGCGGATGGCCGAGGTCGAGACCCTGCTTTCCACGACGTCGCTGGCGGGCGCGGAGATCATTCCGGTCTCGGCGCTGACGGGGCAGGGCGTTGATGAGTTGAAGGCCAAGCTGCTGGCGCTTGGCGAGAGCGGCAAGGGTGCCACCGGATTCGCACGGCTGGCGGTCGATCGATGCTTCGTTCTGTCGGGCACGGGTGTCGTGGTGACGGGAACCATCCATGCCGGCGAGATCAAGGTCGACGACCGGCTTGTGCTCACGCCGTCGGGCCTGGAAGCGCGCGTGCGGTCGCTGCATGCCCAGAACAGGCCCGCTGAAATCGGGCGCGCGGGCGAGCGTTGTGCGCTCAATCTCGCAGGATCGCGTCTTTCCAAGGACTCGGTGCGGCGTGGCGACTGGGTCGTGAGCCCTGAGCTGCACGCCCCGACTGATCGCATCGACGTGCGCCTGAAGCTGCTCGCCTCTGAAGGCCAACCCTTGAAGCACTGGTCGCCCGTCCATGTCCATCTCGGTGCCGCCCACGTCATGGGCCGGGTGGCGCTGATCGAGGATGACAGGCTGGCCCCCGGCGCCTCGGGGCTGGCCCAGCTCGTGCTCGACGAAAAATTGGGCGTGCTGGCCGGCGACCGGATCATCTTGCGCGATCCCTCGGCCACGCGCACCCTGGCCGGCGCCGCCACGATCGATCCCTTCGGCCCGCCGCGCAACCGCCGCTCCGTGCGCCGCCGCGCCGAACTCGCCGCACTCGACAGTGCGGACGTGGACGTGCTGCCGAAGCTGCTGCGGCTGGAGGCCGGCTTCGTCGAGATGGGGCGCTTCGCACAATCGCGCAATCTGCGGCCAGGCGAGGTCGAGGGCCTGCTGCGTGCGGCGGGCGGCGAGAGCCTGGAAGGCTTCGGCTTTCTCGGCGAGACGCTCGCGGCTGCGCGGCTGGACATTGTCGACACGCTGAAGGCTTTCCACGCAGCCAAGCCCGACGCACCAGGCCTGCAGCCGGAGCGGCTGCGCGTGACGCTGCAGAAGCGCTGGCCGATCCCGGTCTTCCGTATCCTGCTCGACCGGGAGGTCCGAGCCAAGAAGGTGACGGTGGACGGGCCGTTCCTGCGGATACCCGGGCACTCGCTCACGCTCGGGCCGAAGGACGAGGCGCTTTGGAACAAGGTTGCCGCAGAACTCCGGCGCGAGCGCTTCAAGCCGCCCAGGGTGCGCGACTTTGCCCAGGCCTACAGTGTGCCCGAGCCGGACATGCGCAGGCTCCTGCAGCGGATGGCGCGGATCGGCCGTGTCGTCGAGGTCGCTCCGGACCAGTATTTCCTGCGGCCCGTCGTGGCCGAGATGATCGCCATCGCCCATGCCTTCGGCCGCGACTTCACCGCGGCCGAATTCCGCGACAAGCTCGACAACGGCCGCAAGGTCGCGATCCTGATCCTGGAGTTCTTCGACCGCCATGGCGTCACGGTGCGCCGCGGCGACCTGCGCCGGACAGTGCCGCAGAAGCTCGAACAATACGGCCCGCCTTCTGCCGCTTGAGGGACCGCGCGCCACAGGTGACAGCGCGTCGATTCTGGGGAATGATCGGAAGTGGAGGGGAAGCGCTCCCGGTGGGGCGGCTGGCCTTCAAAGCCAGAGAGGGCCGCCAGACGGTTCTTAGTGGGTTCGACTCCCACTCTCTTCCGCCAACTCCCATCCGATAGCATCCGTAGAGACCCGATAAGGGCCGATAATTAGCCAGTTTAGGCTCTTCCGACCGTCCGGCACCGTCCCCGGCGGTCCACTGGAAGATACCCCCAAATGGGGGTATGTATGGGGGTACGAAGCCGACCGGTTCGGAGATACCCCCAAATGCTAACGGAAACGCTGATCCGCAAGACGAAGACGCCGCCCAAGCCCACCAAGCTCGCGGACGAGCGCGGCATGTATCTGTTTCTCACGCCGGCTGGCGGTCGCTTGTGGCGGTTCAAGTACCGCTTCGGGGGCAAGGAAAAGCTCCTGGCGCTGGGTGCCTACCCTGACATGTCGCTGGCCAAGGCGCGCGAGGCCCGCGACGAGGCCCGCAAGACGCTCGCACAGGGCGCCGATCCGTCCGCTGCGCGCCAGCAAGAGAAGCGGGAGAAGGCCGAAGCCAACGCCAACGATTTCGAGACCATCACGCGTGAGTGGCTGGAGAACGTCCGGGAGAAGTGGGCCGCCGTCTATCACTCCGACACCCTGACTCGCTTCGAGGCTTATGTGTTCCCCGGCATCGGACGCCGCCCCATTTCGGAAGTGGCCGCGCCGGAGCTTCTGACCCTGCTGCGCAAGATCGAGGCGCGGGGCACGGTGGAGACGGCGCACAAGGTGGCGCGCGCCTGCGGGCAGGTTTTCCGCTACGGCATCGCGTCCGGCCGTTGCGACCGCAATCCCGCCGCCGATCTGCGGGGTGCCTTGAAGGCCCGCCCCAAGCCCAAGCACATGGCGGCCCTGCCGGCGTCGGAGCTGCCGGACTTCCTGCGCAGGATCGACGGATACGACGGCGAAGTGCAGACCAAACTTGCGCTCCGGCTGTTGGCGCTGACGTTCGTGCGCACCAACGTGTGAAATCGCGCGCAATAGTGACCCCCTGAGGGGTGGTTTTCGCGTCCAATTCTGACCCCCCTGGTGGCTGTGCCAGTGTCGCTTCCTTTTGAGCCT
>RGPT01000317.1 GCA_010032545.1 Alphaproteobacteria bacterium | reverse complement strand
GCTCGTGCCGCTCGCCCGCCCGCCACGAGCCCAGGCCCTCGATCGCGTAAGCTTCCAGACCGACTGGCGCGCCCAGGCCGAGCACGGCGGCTACTACCAGGCGATTGCCGCCGGGCTGTACCGCAAGGTGGGGATCGAGTGCGATCTGCGCCAGGGCGGTCCCAGCCTCAACATCGGCCAGCTCCTGCTCACCGGCCGCGTCGACATGATCATGTCGAACAGCTTCGAGGCCTTTACCTTCGTACGCGAGGGTGCGCCGTTCCAGACCATCGCCGCGATCTTCCAGAAGGATCCGCAGGTGCTGATCGGCCATCCCGGCTCCGGCCTCGACGGCTTCGACAAGCTCAAGGGACGCACGCTGCTGATCGGCAATGGCGGGCGCGTGACTTACTGGCCCTATCTCAGGAAGAAGTACGGCCTCAGGGATGAGCAGCTCCGGCCCTACACCTTCAACATGGCGCCGTTCCTGGCCGACAAGAACGCCGTGCAGCAGGGGTTCCTGTCGTCCGAGCCCTATTCGATCGCCCAGGCGCTCGGCCAGCCACCCGAGGTGCTGCTGATCGCCGACGCCGGCTTCAGCGCCTATCAGACCACCATCGCGATCTCGGCGAAGATGGCTGCCGAGAAGAAGGATCTGGTTCAGCGCTTCGTCGAGGCCACGCTCGAAGGCTGGGCGCAGTATCTCAGGGGCGGACCGGCGACCGACGCTGCCAATGCCCTTATCAAGCAGCATAATCCGGATCAGACCGACGCGCGTATCGTCTATGCGATCAAGGTGCTGAACGAGCGCGGCATCGTGTTCTCGGGCGATGCCCTGAATGGCGGCATCGGCGCCATGAGCAGGGCACGCTGGAAGGATTTCTACGACTCGATGGTCGATGTCGACGTGCTGCCGAAGGGGCTGGACGTCGACCGCGCCTATACGCTGGAATTCGTGAACAAGGGCATCGGCAAGCCGACGTAGCAGGAGAAATGAAATGCATCAGGTCAGTGAAGAACATGGAATGCTGCGCGAGCTGGTGAAGAAGTTCGTGCGCAACGAGTTGATGCCGCTGGAGAAGAACATCCTCGAACGCTTCGCCGCGGGCCAGCCGGCGGCGCTCGATGACGGGGAGAACGCCAGGCTCTTCAAGCAGTGCAAGGAGCTCGGCCTGTGGGCACTCGATGTGCCGGAGGAGGTGGGCGGCGCCAACCTGCCCGCCGTTGCCCTGGTCGGGGTCAACGAGGAGCTGGGCTACACCTGCGTGCCCTTCACCTTCCCGCCGGATTCTCCCAATCTCCATATGCTCCTGGCCACGGCCAATCCCGAGCAGCGCAAGAAGTACCTCGAACCCTACGCCGCGGGCCTCACCAGCTCGGCCATCGCCATCTCCGAGCCGGGCGCCGGCGGCGATCCGGCGGGCATGAAGACCAAAGCGGTGAAGGACGGCAACGACTGGGTGATCAACGGTCGCAAGATCTGGATCAGCCGCATCGCCAAGGCCGACTTCACCATCGCCATGGCGGTGACCGACACGGCGCTTGGTTCGAGGGGCGGCATCACCGCCTTCCTGATCGACAAGGGCACCAAGGGGCTGATCGTCGCGCGCGCCATCCCGATGCTGGCCGGCCAGCGCACCTATGAAGTCGTGTTCGAGGACTGCCGCGTGCACGAGAGCCAGATACTGGGCAAGGTCGGCGCCGGCTTCGCGCCGATGCAGCTTCGCCTTACCGTGCGCCGCCTGCAGATGGGCGCCTGGTGCACCGGCATGGCCCAGCGCGCCCTCGACATGCTGGTCGAGCATGCCAACCAGCGGGTCACCTTCGGCCAGAAGCTCGCCGACCGCCAGGCCATCCAGTGGTGGGTGGCCGATGCCGCCATGAAGCTCCACGCCTGCCGCCTCATGGTGATGGATGCCGCGGTCAAGCAGGACGACGGCCGCGACGTGCGCATGGAAGCCTCCATGATCAAGGTCTACGCCACCGAGATGGCAACCGAGATCATCGACCATGCCCAGCAGGCCTTCGGCGCCATGGGCGTGACGCAGGAGCTGCCGCTGTCGATCATGGCGCAGAAGGTCCGCACCATGCGCGTCTACGAAGGCCCGTCGGAGGTCCACCGCATGGTGATCGCGCGGCGCATTCTGGGCGGGCGTTAGACATTCCTGTCGTCCCGGGTCGCGCGGGGTAACCCGCGCGCTGAAGCGAAGGACCCTATCGCCGCTTGATAGGGCACGAGATCCTTCGCTACGCTCAGGATGACGGTCCTCTTCCTGTCAGGAGCCACATCATGACGACCTACACGCTCGATGCCTTCGTCAGGGACGCCCAGTCTGCCCTGAAGTCCCATGCCGGGCCGGCCGGCCGCGAACGGGTGCGCGTGCTCCTGGAGAAGCTGCTGACCAACAAGGCATTCGTCGACGAGGCCGTCGGTCCCGCAGCGCCGATGGGCACGCGCAAGCTCTATGAGGACAAGGACCTGGGCTTCGTCGTGCTGGCGCACTGCAACGCCAAACCACACAAGAGCCCGCCGCACGATCACGGCCCGTCGTGGGCGGTTTACGGCCAGGCGGTGAAACACACCGACATGAGCGAGTTCAAACGGCTCGACGGCGGCGCCGACGCGGGCGAGGCGAAGCTTGAGCAGGTGAAGCACTATCGCCTCGAACCCGGTCATGCCGGCGTCTACGACGTCGGCGCCATCCACGCCATCGACTATCCCGAGGGCAGCCGCTTCGTGCGCGTGACCGGCCGCGACCTAGACTATGTGCGGCGGCTGAAGTTCGACGTGGCGGCCGGCCGCGCCATCACCATCGAGAGCGCGACGGCGGGTGCTGCTTAGTCGGCCTTAGATCCAGCGCCTGGTTCGGCTTCGATAGTCGTCGAACGCCGTTCCGAACTTGGCGGCCAATGCCCGTTCTTCGGGCACGATCTGGAAGCGGTTGATGTAGAGAGCGAACAGCAGCGGGCCGGCGCACGCGACCGCGTTCGACAGATGGATGGCCCACCCCGCCAGCACCAGGAACAGACCCAGGTACATCGGGTTGCGCGTGAAGCGATAGATGCCCGTCGCGACCAGCGACGAGGCAGTGTCGGGCCGGGTCGGATTGACGGTGGTGCGGGCACGCCGGAACGACACGACGCCGGCGACGGAGATTGCGATACCGAGGACGGCGAGAGCTATCGTGATCGTACGCCGACCCGGCAGCGCGAAAGCAGGAGCGTCTGAACCGTAGGCCGCCAGCCACATCGCGATGGCGACGAGCAGTGCGACGGCGGGAGGCGGAACCTTCAGTTCGAGCTTGCTCACCGTCGCAACCAATGTTTGGAGGAGGGGCCGCGCAAATGCGCGCGCGGCCTGACGCCACCGCCCGGCGTTCCAGCATTCTCAGGCAAGCTTCGCGGCCGCCGCCTGGTTGGCGACGGCACGCTTCTCAAGCATGGCGGCGATACGCTCCTTCAACCGGGCAACGCGCTCGGGGCCTGCCTTCTCAGGGCTGCCCGAGTCGAACGGCGGCTGGGGGTCGTACTCCAGCACGAGCTGGATCGACTTGGCGATCTCCTCGCCAGCGAGTTCCGCGGCCAGGGTCAGGCCGAAGTCGATCCCGGCGGTGACGCCGCCGCCCGAGATCCGGTTGCGGTCGCGCACCACGCGCTCGGCGACCGGGATGGCGCCGAACGCCGCCAGGTGCTCGCGCGAAGCCCAGTGGCA
>RGPT01000316.1 GCA_010032545.1 Alphaproteobacteria bacterium | reverse complement strand
GTTGAGTGGGACAGCGATTTGGCGGTCTATACCGGCCAGGTGGCCTATGCGTTTGATCCTGGCGACACGACACGCCTGACTTTAGGTGCGAGCATCAATGACTTCAGTAACGAGGAGCAGCAACTGCCCTCCCCGCCAGAGGTGGTCGTCGGCCTTCG
The DNA here is from genome assembly GCA_010032545.1 of Alphaproteobacteria bacterium. Taxonomy (GTDB): domain Bacteria; phylum Pseudomonadota; class Alphaproteobacteria; order Reyranellales; family Reyranellaceae; genus Reyranella. The sequence goes on along the minus strand of RGPT01000316.1, from coordinate 3,562 downwards.
CGGGAACGGCAACACCACTGATGCCTTCCGGCTATATGAAGGTTTCGGCCAACTCGATGTAATCGGGCTTCCTTTGCCCCTGTCCCTTTATGGTCAGTACGTCGTTAACGACGCGTCCAGGGACTTCCTGAGTGTCGAGGATGGAGGTGAGGATACAGCGTGGCTTCTGGGACTCCGCACCAACCTCGTCGGCGATTGCGTGGTTCCGTCCTTCACCAACCCCAACAACCTCTCGATCGTCACCGGCCGGCCGCCGGCCGTGCACGGCATCAGCGGCAACTACTTCCTCGATCCCGACACCGGGAAAGAGGTGATGATGAACGACCCGAAATTCCTGCGCGTCGAGACGCTGTTTCCGGCCTTCCAGCGCGCCGGGCTCAAGATCGCCGTGGTGACCGCCAAGGACAAATTGCGCGGGCTCCTCGGCAAGGGGCTCGAACTGGGCGCGGGCAAGGCCTGCAGCTTCTCCTCGGAGAAGTCCGACAAGGCGACGCTGGCCGACAACGGCATCGACAACGTCAATGCCCTGGTCGGCATGGGGGTGCCCGACGTCTACAGCGCCGGCCTCTCGGAATTCGTCTTCGCCGCGGGTGTCAAGCTGATGGAACGCGACCGGCCGGAGATCATGTATCTGTCGACCACCGACTACATCCAGCACAAGCACGCGCCGGGCACGCCGGTCGCCAACGATTTCTACGCCATGATGGACGGCTATCTGGCGAAGCTCGACGCCATGGGCTGCACCATCGTCGTCACCGCCGACCACGGCATGAACGCCAAGTTCGGCGCCGACGGCCAGCCGGATGTCCTCTACCTGCAAGACCTGTTCGACAAGTGGCTGGGCACCGACAAAGCCCGCGTCATCCTGCCCATCACCGATCCCTACGTCGTCCATCACGGCGCGCTGGGCTCCTACGCCGTGGTCTACCTGCCGCCGGGCGCCTCGCCCCAGGAATGGGCCGCCAAGATGAAGGCGCTGCCCGGCATCGAGGCCGTGCTCACCCGCGACGAGGCCGCCGCCCGCTTCGAGCTGCCGGCCGACCGCCTGGGCGACCTCATCGTGGTCTCGACCCAGCACAAGGTGCTGGGCACGTCGGCCTCGCGCCACGACCTCTCGGGCCTCACCGAGCCGCTGCGCAGCCACGGCGGCATCTCCGAGCAGAAGGTGCCGCTGCTCTGCAGGACACCGTCACACGCGCCGACTCCGATGTCCGGCACGAATACCTCCGCATTGCCGGCAAGAAGGTCGAGACCGGCGCCCGCCTCGAAGTGCGCTTCCCCTGGGACAACCGGCTCGTCGGCACAGTGCCGCGGGCCACGCCCGAGCTGGTGGCCCAGGCCTTCCAGATCGCCCACGACTACAAGCCCAAGCTGACGCGCTACCAGCGCCAGCAGATCCTGCTCAAGACCGCCGAGCTGCTGGTCTCGCGCAAGGAAGAACTCTCCCGCCTGATAACGCTCGAATCAGGGCTTTGCCTAAAGGACTCACTGTACGAGGTCGGCCGCGCCTACGACGTCTTCACCTTCGCGGGCCAGCTCTGCCTGTTCGACGACGGCCAGACCTTCTCCTGCGACCTCACCCCGCACGGCAAGCCGCGCAAGATTTTTACCCTTCGCCAGCCGCTCAATGCCATCAGCGCAATTACGCCCTTCAACCATCCGCTCAACATGGTGGCGCACAAGCTGGCCCCGGCCTTCGCCACCAACAACTGCGTGGTGCTGAAGCCCACCGAACTGACGCCGCTCACGGCGCTGTTCCTGGCCGACACGCTCTATGAAGCGGGCCTGCCGCCGGAGATGCTGTCGGTCATCACCGGCAATCCGAACGACATCGGCGACGCCATGATCACGGATCCGCGCGCCGACCTCATCACCTTCACGGGCTCGGTGCGGGTCGGCAAATACATCGCCGACAAGGCCGGCTACAAGCGCATCGTGCTCGAGCTCGGCGGTAACGACCCGCTGATCGTCATGGAGGATGCCGACCTCGACAAGGCCGCTGAACTGGCCGTCGCCGGCGCCACCAAGAATTCCGGTCAGCGCTGCACCGCGGTGAAGCGCATCCTCGTCGTCGACAAGATTGCCGACGCTTTCGTCGAGCGCGTGCTGGCCAAGGCCAGGAAGCTGAAAGCCGGCGACCCGCTCGATCCCGAGACCGATGTCGGCACCGTCATCAACGAACGTTCTGCCACGCTCTTCCAGAATCGCGTGAGCGAAGCGGTGGCCAGGCACGGCGCCAAACTGCTGCACGGCAACGACCGCCGCGGGGCACTGTTTCCGCCCACCGTGGTCGATCATGTCGATCCCGTCTGCGAGCTGGTGCGCGAAGAAACGTTTGGGCCGGCGATCCCGATTATCCGCGTAAAAGACATCGACCACGCCATAAGAGTCTCCAACGGCACGGCCTACGGCCTGTCGTCGGGCGTCTGCACCGACCGCCTCGACTACATCACCCGCTTCGTCGACGAGCTTCAGGTCGGCACCGTGAACATCTGGGAAGTGCCAGGCTATCGCATCGAAATGTCGCCCTTCGGCGGCATCAAGGATTCAGGCCTCGGCTACAAGGAAGGCGTGCTCGAAGCGATGAAAAGCTTCACCAACGTGAAGACCTGGTCGCTGCCCTGGCCAGGCTAGATCGGGCGAGGGACCTCCGCGACTCGTGAAGGTCGGATGTCCGCCCCATCTTCCTGCCGAACCTTGAAAACATTCTAGAATCCTCCTTCGGCTGGCGACGATCGATGCTCGGCAGAAGCGTGCATTTTCGATTTGTGCGGTGCCCGCTCCTGCAGTCCTTGTGAGGGCCATTCGGTCGTGGGTGTCGCCTGAACAGCGACAAACAAAAAAACCACTTTGCGTTCTGTTCCCGTCTGCACGGTTGCCGGCAACGGGTTCAAATCTCTTGGGATTCTGTGTGCCGGGGAGCCAGTTGCCTGTCGCCTGAACCGCGACAATTTCAAATGCCGAATTGGGTCTTTTCTTTCTCCTCCTTACCTGCTGCCTCGCCGCTCCGTCGCAGGCAACGCTGCCCGCTGGCGCGCTTCTCCGAAGGCAAAGCTGAACGCATCGATGGAAAAGAACATACAAAGAACATGCGCAAGGCGTCAACTCCACGAGGAGGCCATGGCTCGCCTCAAATCCAATTCCGGAGGTTGCCACTGCGGCGCCACCGCCGTCGACGTGGACCTCGACGTTTCGGAAGTTCTCAAGTGAAACTGCACAATCTGCACGAAGCCCGGCGCGGCCTGAGCCTTCGCGCCCAAGGCGAAGTTCACGTTCACCTCGGGCGACGCCCCGCAGGGCGACGGCCAGTCGGCAACAAGCACCTGCATCACAGATTCTGCACCGCCTGCGGCGTCGAGAGCTATGCCGAGGGCACGGTGCACGACGCCACCTTTTCGGTCGGCATCAATCTTCGTTGCATCGAGGCCATCGATGTCGACAAACTGGGCCCGCGCCCGTGGGACGGACGCAGCCTGTAGGGAAGAGGGGCTCTCGCCCTCAATCGGCGGAGTTGTAGACGACCCGCCCGCCGACGATCGTCCTCGTCACGCGCACGTTCCTG
>RGPT01000315.1 GCA_010032545.1 Alphaproteobacteria bacterium | reverse complement strand
TGCTTCGGCCATCCGATCGGCGCTTCGGGCATCCGCATGATCTACGAGATGTATCTGCAGCTGCAGGGTCGAGCCGGCGCGCGCCAGCGCCCCGATGTGCGGCTGGGCCTCACGCACAATCTCGGCGGCTTCCCGGCCCGCAACGTCTGCTCGGTCGCCATCGTCGGCGCGCTCGGCGCCTGAGGAGAGCGCGCCATGAAGGCCATGATCTGCCGCCAATGGGGCGGCCCCGAAGACCTGCGGCTGGAAGACGTCGAGCCTGCGCCACTCAAGCCGGGGCAGGTCCGCATCCGAACCCGGGCAGCTGGCATCAGCTTCGCCACCACCCTGGTGATCGCGGGCAAGTACCAGCGCCGGCCGCCCTTTCCCTTCGCGCCGGGCACCGAGGTCTCCGGCGTCGTCACGGAAGTCGACCCGGCCTGCCAGCGCCTCAAAGCAGGCGACGATGTGGTGGCGGTCATCGACTGGGGTGGCCTTGCCGAGGAAGCCGTGGCGCACGAGGTCAACGTCTTCCCCAAGCCGAAGAACGTGACATTCATCGAGGCGATCCAGCTCGCCATTTCGTACCCGACATCGGCCGGCGCGCTCACCTGGCCAATGGCGCTGGATGTACGGAAGGGCCAGACCTTGCTCGTCCATGCGGCCGCGGGTGGTGTCGGCATGGCGGCCGTCGAGATCGGCAAGATCCTGGGAGCAACGGTCATCGCAACGGCTGGTGGCGCGCGCAAGACGGCCTTCGCCAGGGCGCACGGCGCCGACCATGTCATCGACTACGCTGCCGGCGACTTCCGCGAGGAAGTTCTGAGGCTGACCGACGGCCGCGGCGTCGACCGGGTCTACGATCCAGTCGGCGGCGATGTCTTCGCCCAGTCGCTGCGCTGCATGGCGGTCGAGGGCCGTATCTGCCCGATCGGCTTTGCCGGCGGCACGATCCCGCAGATCCCGGCGAATGTCCTTCTGGTTAAGACGCTTGCCGTGACGGGCTTCAACTACGGCTACTATGTCGGCTGGAGTCCGCACGATGCCCGCTTCGAGGAAGCCGGGCGCACCTTCGCGCTGATGGAGCGCATCCGCGGCTGGTGCGAGGCAGGCCTCTGCCGCCCCCACGTCGACCGCACCTTCCATCTCGACCAGGCAGCCGAGGCGATGCGCGCCCTGCTGGAGCGCAGCGTCACCGGCCGCGTGGCCATCGTGATGAACTGACTATTTCTTGGCGAGCTTGCCTTCGAACAGGCAATAGCCGTCGAGCTTGATCCTGGAGTCGCCTTCCCTGATCTGACCAACGACGTCCATCATGCGCCCCGCCGACCCAACCTAAGCGATCTTGGAGGGATTCGTTCCCAAATCGCCTTTGTCCAGGGCATCGAAGACGGACACGAACTCAACGCCCCTCGAATCTGGGCTCCCGCTTTTCCAGGAAGGCCCTGATGCCCTCCTTCATGTCCTCCGTCTGCATGAGCGGCAGGAGCTGCAGGAAGACGTGATGTACGTGTTCGTTGAACGGCTCGTTCCAGGCCATGCGCATCATCCGCTTGGCTGCCTGGATGGCGAGCGGCGCATTGGCCGCGATCTCCAGCGCCAGGTCGCGAGCGGCGCCCATGACGTCTGAATCGGCCACAACCCTGTTGACCAGACCTATTTCCAGCGACTGGGCGGCCGAGAGCGTGCGGCCGGTAAAAATCAGTTCGGCGGCCTTGGCCCAGCCCAGCATCCGCGGCAGGTACCAGGTGCCACCGGATTCGGGCAGCACGCCACGCTTGGCGTAGGAGGCGGCGAGCTTGGCCGACTGGGCCATCACGCGGATATCGGCGCCCAGCGCCAGATCGAGGCCATAGCCCGCCGCGGAGCCGTTGAGGGCGGCAATCACCGGCTTGTCCATGGCATGCAGCACCGGCGGCGGCGTGTTGCGCAGATCGATGTTGGTGGGCGTGGCTCCGGCGCCGACACTGAGATTGTCCGTGCCCTTGGACTGGGCTTCCAGATTGAGCCCGGCGCAGAAGGCGCGGCCGGTGCCGGTCAGGATCGCCACCCGCACGGCCGGGTCTTCGTTGGCCCGGACCAGCGCCTGGGTGAGCTGCTTCAGCATCGGTCCCGAGATGGTATTCATGCGCTGCGGCGCATTGAGCGTAATGGTCGCGATGGCGCCGTCGACGCCGTAGAGCAGCTCGTCCAGCATAAGCGCCGGTTCGGGCTGGGCCGCAAACTGGCTCATGTTTCCTCCCTCTGCCTTCTCCGGCTATGGTGCCGCAGGAGAACACAACACGCCATGCAAAACCGCTTCATCGACCTTTACAGCGACACCAAGACCAAGCCCTCGCCCGGCATGCGCAAAGCCATGGCCGACGCCGAGGTGGGCGACGAGCAGAAGTTCGAGGACCCCACGGTCAACCGCCTGCGCGATCGCGTCTGCGAGTTGCTGGGCAAGGAGGACGCGGTCTTCCTGCCGAGCGGCACCATGGGCAACCAGATCGCCATTCGCGTCCACTGTCGGCTGGGCGACGAGGTGATCGCCGACCGCACCGCCCACATCATCAATGCCGAATCCGGTGGCACGGCCGCCAATGCCGGCGTCATGATCCGCATGCTGGACGGTCCTTATGGCATCTTCACCGGCGAGCAGGTGAAGGAAGCCCTGCGCGATCCCAACAGCCGCAACGCACCGCGCTCGCGCCTCGTGTCGATCGAGAACACATCGAATGGCGGCTGCGGCACTGTCTGGCCGCTCGCTACCATGCAGGGCGTCACCAAGGTGGCGCGCGAGGCCGGCCTCAGCCTGCACATGGACGGAGCACGCCTTTGTAACGCGGTCGTAAAATCCGGCACCAAGGCCAGCGACTACGCCGCCTGCGTCGACTCGCTCTGGCTCGACTACACCAAGGGCCTGGGCGCCCCCGTCGGCGCGAGCCTCGCGGGTTCGAAGGAATTCATCCACGAGGCCTGGCGCCAGAAGCAGATGCTGGGCGGGTCGATGCGCCAGTCCGGCGTCATCGCCGCCGCCGCTCTCTACGCCCTCGAACACAACTGGGACCGTCTCGCCGAGGACCATGACAACGCGCGCCATCTCTCAGAAGGCATCGCCAACATCAAGGGCTTGAAGATCGACGTGCCACGCATGGAGACCAACCTGGTCTTCTTCGAGGTCACCAAGCCCGGCTGGACGCCGGCCCGGCTGGTCGAGGCCTGCAGGGAGCGCGGCGTCGGCATGGGCACCGCCGCCGGCAACCGCATCCGCGCCGTCACCCACCTCGATGTCGGCAAGACCGACATCGATTCGGCTTTGAAGATCATCAATGACGCTCTGGCCGCCTAATTTGCCATGAACGCGCTGCTGAAACTCGGCCAGTCCATCACGCGCCGCGAAGATCAGCGGTTCCTGACCGGCAAGGGGCGCTATACCGACAACACCGCGCCACACGAGACGCTGACTGCGCTGTTCGTGCGCTCGCCGCATGCCCATGCCCGCATTGCCGGCATCGACAAGGCAGCAGCGCTTGCCTCGCCGGGCGTCGTCGCCATCTACACGGCAGAGGACACCGCAGCCGACAAGCTCGGCCACTTGCCCACCATCAGCGAGATCAAGGACGAGGCCGGCAACCGCCACCGCGAGCCGGCGCATCTGCCGATGCCGATTGGCAAGGTCCGGCACGTCGGCGACATCGTCGCCATGATCGTGGCGGGCACGCTCGAGCAGGCGCGTGACGCCGCCGACGTGCTGGCGGTCGACTACGAGGAGCTGCCGGCGGTCGTGACGGTGGCGCAGGCGCTCGCAGCCGATGCGCCGCTGGTCCACGACGACGTGCCGG
>RGPT01000314.1 GCA_010032545.1 Alphaproteobacteria bacterium | reverse complement strand
GCAGCCCGCCATCACGGCGTTGATGGCCACCTTCTCGACCGTGCAAGGTGCGAGGTTGGGCGGAATGCTGCCCACGATCTCGTCCGGCTTTCGGTCGGTGCCACCCAGCATGCGCAGGATGCGGTCGTCGGTCGGCGGCACGACGGGAAGGCCATCGCTCCAGCCGCGCTCGAAGCAGGCTTCGATGGGATCGTCCCATTCGCCGACGGCGATGGCACGTGCCTTGAGACCAGTATCGCCATAGCGCGCGACCAGCGTCTCGTGGACGCCGGGCTCGACGCTCTTGGAGCCGCAGCCCGGCTGCCATGCCGGCAGCCCGTCGCCCGCGGCGGCGGCTCCGGCGAGCCGGACCCACTCGGCGCGATCCCAACCCACGGTGCGCTCGACCTCGCGGCCGCCTTTGAGCCGGATCAGGGTCGGCACGGTCTCGACATTGAGACGGAAGGAACGTTCGAGTTCGTGGTCGTCGATCACCCGGCCAATGCCGGCCGGAAACGTCGGGTCGTCCTGGCTGATGACGGTCAACGGGCCGTCACGATCCAGGCTCTGCATCACCGGCTCGATCAGCACGCACGTCGGGCAGTCGCGCTTTGCGACGATGACGAGGCCGTCACTCGGCAACGGGTTGGACGGCAAACCGTCAGGCATTGAGCAGCGCCTCTACCTGGGCATCGATGAACGCCGCATCCTCGGGATTGGCCAGCGGGTTGCCGGCACGATGCCCCCACACCGAGGGGATTTCCACAAGCTTCGCGTCCTTGAGATGGGGCAGCTCGGCCCGGTTGTCGTCGGTCTGGAAATAGAGATCGGTGGCCGACGGCATCAGCAGAACCCTCGCCTTGATGCCGGACAGTGCCATCGGCAGATCCCCGCGATAGAGATCGTTGGCCGAGATGTCGCCGTTCTGCCAGGTCCAGAGCTGGCACAGCAGATCATCGGCATCGCGGCGCAGGTAGTTGGCTTCCCAGTTGCGTACCAGGAAATCCTCAAGACTCGTGAAGCCCTGCCCACGCCACAGCTCGCGGCGATAGAAGGTCTGACTGGCCGCCCACCCGGCGTAGATGCGGCCCATGGCGCGCAAGCCTGCCTCGGGTTTCGCCGTGAAATACTCGCCGTTCCAGTGCGGATCGGCGTGCAACGCGGTGCGCACGCCTTCGAGGAAGACGAAATTGTGCGGCGCCGTTCGGGCCGAACCGCAATTCACGACGATGCGCTCGACGTCGGCGCCGAACAGGGCCGCCCAGTGATAGGCCTGCTGGGCGCCCATCGACCAGCCATAGACCATCTTTATGCGGGCGACGCCGAAGAGTTCGGCCAGGAGGCGGCGCTGCTGCGTCACGTTGTCGAAGGTGGTGATGCGCGGGAAGCCCGCCTTGGTCGCGGCGTTGGACGGCGACGACGAGAGGCCGTTGCCGAACATGTTGGGAATGACGATGAAATAACGCGACGGATCGAGGCAATGCTCGACGTTGACCAGCCATTCGATGTCGGTGTGTTGCGCGCTATAGCTCGTCGGATAGACGATGACGTTGTCTCGCTGCGGCGAGAGCGTGCCGTAGGTCTTGTAGACGATCCGGGCATCCTTCAACGTGCCGCCGCGCTGCAAGGAAAGATCGCCGCACTCGAAGACGCCTTCGCTGGTCTTCATGCGGCGCTCCGGCCGAGGCTGCGCAGGATCTCGCCCTGCACCTGGATGTAGCCGCGGGCCACGAACTTCAGGTGCGGCCGCAGATGTTGGTGCGCTTCCGGCAAGTGATGGAACGGGATGTTGGGCAGCAGGTGATGCTCTGCGTGATAGGGCAGGTTCCACATCAGGAAGCGCACCATTGGATTGGAAAGCGTCGTGCGCGTGTTGGCGAAGCCGTCGTCGCTGTTGGGGCATAGCGTGTGCTCGCACAGGAGATAGAGACGCAGCAGCGGCAGGCCGACCAGCAGCGGGAAGAACCAGACCCACAGCACCGCCGTCGTCTGCAGCAGGATCGAGCCCGCGATCAGCACGGCATAGAAGGCGAGCAGCAGCCGGCCCCAGCGCCGCACTTCGGGCCATGCGGACTGATGGATGTAATCGACGTCGCCCTTGAAACCGAAGGGAAACAGGAAGATGTCGCGGACCCGGATCATCACGAAAGGGATCGAACTGATGCGGAAGAGGTAGTTGCTCCAGCTCCGGGGCGTGCCCGAGGTGATCAGCTCGGGATCGCGCAGGGGATCCTGCGTGTAGCGATGGTGCGCCATGTGATAGTGCCGGTAGAAGCCGGCGTTGTTCAGGATCGCCGCACCGGAGAAGAAGGCCAGGATGTCGGCGAAACGCCGGGTCTTGAACGAGCCGTAGTGGACGGATTCGTGCATGGCGCCGAACAGCGTGTTCACGAACACCGCCTGCAGCAACAGCGCCGGCACCACCCACCAGGTGCCGCGCGTGGCGAGCACCAGCCAGCCGCCCAGAACCAGCAGCGCGAGATGCGCACCGGTCTGGATAAAGCCCTTGGCGTCGGACCGTGTGTAGAGGCGCTTCAGCACCTCGGCCGGCACCACCCGCATCTGGCGGGCGCGCTGTCCGGTGACGACGAAGGGGCCGGCTACTTGATCGGTGCCCATAGCCCGTCCCGGTAGGCAATCTCGGTCACCGCCTCGCGCTTGGTCTTCTCTTCCTCGGAGAGTCCGATCTGGTCGCCGACCATGCGCGCGATCGACGGAAAAGTGCCCTTGGGCTGGGCGTAGTCGCCGCTCCACAGCTTCGAGCGCAACAGCGCCTTGGCGCAATGGAGATAGGCCTGGCGCACCGAGACGACGATGGCGCATTTCGGCGCCTTGCCCTGCACCGCCATGGACTCCAGCAGCGACGGATCGACCGACAGCCGCGCCGTGCCGGCCAGGCGCACCGTCTCGTTGGTGCCGGGCAGCAGGAAGATCAGCGCGATTTCGGGATTCTCCAGCAGGTTCCTGAGCGTATCGAGCCGGTTGTTGCCCGGCCGGTCGGCGATCGCCAGCGTGTGCTCGTCCAGTACCTTGAACGAGCCCGGCGGATCGCCGCGGGGCGTCACATCCTGCTTGCCCGAGGCGTCGGCGGTGGCCACGAGGCACATCGGCGAGAGGGCAATGAACCGGCCCATGTGCGGGTCGATGCGGCCGATATCCTTGACCGCCGCCGTCACGCTGACCGGCGCGTAAGAGGCCACCAGGGCGGCGGCGCTCGCGGCATCGAGCAGGGCCGGCGTGCGGGAGAGAACAGAGTCGGGCATGGGACGACCTCCAAGGATCGCAAAAGCCTAGCATGATTCGGGCCGGCAGACGCCTTCAGTGTGCGTTCCGGGAAGACACCCGGACGTTACGCATTTTTCTACTTTGTCTCCCGGCAGACGCCCGGCCCATGCTGAATCGCGGGCACTTTTGTTCTTGTCGCGCACGCCCCGTCGGGAGCGGCGCCAGGCCGGCGTTGGCTTGCCGGCTCGGTTTTTCTTTCCGTTACGTAGGAGGCAAGCAGGACTCGCTTCGGGACGACCTTCCACCGGAAGGCCTCGCGCGGTCGGTAGGATCCGCCGTCTTCGATCATTCCGTGCGGTCAGGTCCGAACGCCCATCAGGATTGGGGCGCCAGGATTGAGGTACCAGGTCGCCCGACTCTGTTACCCACGGACGCATCGCGCCAAGGATCCCTGGAGGGATATCATAAACCTGATTAACTTGAAAATACACAATCGCAATCCAGCCTTGCGCGGACGCCCCGGCATACGTAGAGAACAGGCAAGCAGTCCGCATGGAATCGGGTAATCGAATGAGCTGGCCCAAGAAGGCGACCGCCTGCGTCC
>RGPT01000313.1 GCA_010032545.1 Alphaproteobacteria bacterium | reverse complement strand
GTTCGCCACGCTCGACACCACGCTGCCGATGCTGCCGGCCGACCGGCCGCGCTACCTGATGGGTGTCGGCCGGCCCGCCGATATCGTGGGTGCCGTGGCGCGCGGCATCGACATGTTCGACTGCGTGATGCCGACGCGGGCCGGCCGCACGGCGCAGGCTTTCACGCGGCGCGGCGAACTCAACCTGCGCAACGCGCGCCATCGCGACGACCCGCGGCCGATCGACGAGCGCTGCGCCTGCCCCGCCTGCAAGAGCCACAGCCGTGCCTATCTGCATCATCTCATCCGCAGCGAGGAAATCCTGGGTTCGATGCTGCTCACGTGGCACAACCTGCACTACTATCAGGACGTCATGCGCGGCCTGCGCGGCGCCATCGAGAGCGGCTCACTCGGCCACTGGATCGCCGCATTCACGCGCGAACAAGACCTGGGCGACATCCTACCCCTTTGATTTCCGACCGAGTAACGGAGCGTACCGGATGCCGAACGAGGCCTTGATCGTGGTCGATATGCAGAACGATTTCTGCGAGGGCGGCGCGTTGGCCGTGCCCGGCGCCGGCGCCATCGTGCCGCTGGTCAACCGCCTGATCGCCCGACACGACCATGTGGTCCTGACCCAGGACTGGCACCCGCCGGGCCACGCCTCCTTCGCCAGCAGCTTGCCGGGCGCAGAGCCGTTCACCACGGTCAAGTTCCCCTATGGCCCGCAGACCCTGTGGCCGGACCATTGCGTGCAGGGCATGCCCGGCGCCGAATTCCATCCCGACCTGGAAACCACAAAAGCGCAGATGATCGTCCGCAAGGGCTTCCACGCCGGCATCGATTCCTACTCGGCGTTCCGCGAGAACGACCGCATGACCCGCACCGGCCTCGACGGTTACCTGAAGGCCCGCGGCTTCACCCGGCTCACCATCTGCGGCCTGGCGCTCGACTACTGCGTCGCCTGGACCGCCATCGACGGCCGCCAGGCAGGCTTCGACATCGCCGTCGTGGTCGAGGCCACCGCAGCCATCGACCTCGACGGCAGCCGCCGGCGCATGCTCTCCGAAATGCGCCAGGGCGGCATCAACCTGAACGCGACGGCCTAGTCGCTCCGCGTAGCGGAGCGATCGGCGGCGTGTAGCGCTGCAGGCCCGCAGGGCCGAAGCGCGGGCGCCGCGCGGTTCTTAACGAAACCCGACGCCTAGACGCGCTCCAGTGCTAGCGCGATGCCCTGGCCAACGCCGATGCACATGGTGGCGAGCGCGCGCTTGCCGCCGGTGGCCTCGAGCTGGTTCAGTGCCGTGATCATCAGGCGGCCGCCCGAGGCGCCGAGAGGATGGCCGAGCGCGATGGCGCCACCATTCGGGTTCACGTTCTCCTGATCGTCGGCGAGGCCGAGCTGCCGCAGCACCGCCAGCGCCTGAGCCGCGAAAGCTTCGTTGAGCTCGATCGTATCGAAATCCTTGATCGTCATGCCGAGCTTGGCCAGCAGCTTCTGGGTCGCCGGCACCGGGCCGATGCCCATGACACGCGGCGGCACACCCGCCGACACCGTACCCAGGATGCGCGCCCGCGGCGTGAGGCCATTGGCCCTGGCCGCCGCCTCCGAGGCGATGATCATGGCGCAGGCGCCATCGTTGAGACCGGACGAATTGCCCGCCGTCACCGAGCCACCCTCGCGGAACGCCGCACTCAGCTTCGAAAGCGTCTCCATCGTGGTGTCGCCGCGCGGATGCTCGTCCTTGTCGACGACGATCTCGGTCTTTCCCTTCTTCACGGTGACGGAGACGATCTCCTTGGCGAAGAAGCCGCGATCCTGGGCCGCCTTGCAGCGACGCTGGCTGCGGTAGGCGAAGGCGTCCTGATCGGTGCGGCTGATCTGGTGCTCACCGGCCACATTCTCGGCGGTCTGGCCCATCGGATCGACACCGTAGGCCGCCTTCATGCGCGGATTGACGAAACGCCAGCCCAGCACCGTGTCCTCGAGTTTCATGGAACGGTCGAAGGCACCCTCGGGCTTGCCCATGACGTAGGGCGAGCGGGTCATGCCCTCGACGCCGCCCGCGATCATCATGTCGGCCTCGCCAAGTTTCACCGCACGCGCCGCATGGCCGGCGGCCTCGAGGCCCGAACCGCAGAGCCGGTTCACGGTGGCGCCCGCGACCTCGACCGGCAGACCGGCCAGCAGGCCTGCCATGCGCGCGACGTTGCGATTGTCCTCGCCGGCCTGGTTCACGCAGCCATAGATCACGTCGTCGATCGCGCCCCAGTCGACATTGGCATTGCGCTGCATCAGCGCCTTGATGGGATGGGCGGCGAGGTCGTCGACCCGCATGCCGCCGAGGCCGCCGTTGTAGCGGCCGACGGGGGTGCGGACGGCGTCGCAAATGTAGGCTTCGGTCATCTTGGGTGCTCCCGGCACAGAAATGCGTTGGCGTCGGCGTAGCACCGCCCCGAAGGGGTTGCCAATGCCCTGCCGGCAAGGGGGCCATCCCCCTGCGACATGGCGCGACATGCGACATTTTCCAGGACGCTAAGGCAGGAGCCGCCGCGTCCAACAAACGCCGCTAACCGACTGATCGACAGCCGATTTCCGACGATGCCGCCGCGGGGTGAATGTCGCGCAAAACGCGACATTTGAAAACGCACCCTCACCGCGACGTCACCGTCGATCGGCGTGAGGCAGGAAAGTCGGCAACCACGGGAAGGCATTCCGGGAATCTGCTTCGGTCAGCTAATTCCTATCGAACGGAAACTATCCTGTCAAGCCCGCCGGAACACCGCGTACTGGGCATAGCCGCGATAGGGCCGCTCGAAGGTGAGCAGGGCCCCGGCATGGCGCTGGAATATGGCGAACTCGCTTTCCAGCCCGTCGCGCGGATCGACATGGAACTGCGCCAGCCAGATGCGAAGGCCGTGGCGGAACCACCGCGGCAATTCCTCCTGGCCACCAAAGTCGACGACGTGCAGTTCGCCCCCTGGCGCCACCCAGGCCAGCGCCTGCGCAAGCGCCGCCTTCCAGTCAGGGATCATCGACAGGCTGTAGGACAGGAACACGCGCGAGAACCCCGGCACGCCGAACAGCAGGGCGGGATCGAACCGGGTCGCGTCGGCCCGGGCGAGGCGGATGCGGGGCGACAGGCCTTCGCGCGCCACCTTGGCACGGGCTGAAGCCAGCATTTCCGTCGAGATGTCGACACCGTAGAACTCGGCGTGCGGATAGGCTCCCGCCGCCGCCACGAGATTGCGGGCCGTGCCGCAACCGATCTCCAGCACCCGGCCACCCGCCGGCGGCGACAGGCGTTCGATCAGTCGGTCACGCCCCAGCAGATAGTATTTGCGCGTGCTGTCGTAGAGATGGCGCTGCCGGCGGTAGATGCGGTCCATCAGGTTGGACATCGCGATCGTGTCGCTCACGGCCTGGTCTCCGGAGTTGCCGACCCTTCCAGCACATAGAGATGGAAGCCGCCATAGATCGCCGAGCGGTCGCGCGCGGTGAAGGCGAGCGATGCATCGGCCTCGTAGCGCCAGCGGCCGAGCAATGCCGGATCGAGGCGGCCCGGCAGCAGCGACGGTTCGGCCGCGGTCCGGAAGATCACCCGCGCGCCCGGCCGCGCCGTGCGCGTGATCTCGGTCCACAGCGCGTTGAGTTGCTCGTCGGTCATCCAGTCCTGGGCATCGAGCAGAACGTAGCGATCGCGCGAGGCGTCGGGACAGGCGGCGAGATACTCGGTGACCGAACGGTTCAGGACCTCGACCCGGTCGACGCGGGAGCGGACGATGTCGAACTGATTGCGCCTGAGGTACGGCGGCAGAGGGCTGTCCCCA
>RGPT01000312.1 GCA_010032545.1 Alphaproteobacteria bacterium | reverse complement strand
ATCTTCTTCCGCCAGGGCGGTGGAGTGCCTCCCGTGGCAACAGCCGCCCCGTGGGGTTGTTCGGGTTCACGATCACGACGACATCGGAGCCAGCGGCTTCATCCAGGTTAGTGACCACCTCAACCGCATGCCCCTGTCGGGCCCAGCAGACCTCGTGCTCTTCATAGGTCGGCCCGACAATGGCGACGCGTCCTTTCGGAACGAGCCGGGGAATGAGCTGGATCAGGGACTGTGTGCCGGGCGCGGCCACGATGGTTGCCGGGTCGCGCACGCCATAGCGAAGGGATGCGGCCTCGATCAGCGCCTTCTCCTGCTGTCGCGCGGGCAGCCGTGACCAGATTTCCGTCGGCAGATGAGGGACCGGGTAGGGCACGGGATTGATGCCCGTCGAGAGATCGATCCAAGGCTCGGGAGCTCGGGGATATCGGTCCTGGATCTCGCTCAGGTCTCCGCCATGGGCGACCGGTTTCAACGTCTTGGCCTCCGTGTTAGGCAAAGCATCCATGTTTGCCGTTCTTGCGCTTGCAGCCGTAGCGACCGAAGCGATCGTTGGGTATCCGGACCGCCTGTTTCGCCGGGTCGGCCATCCCGTGACGTGGATCGGCGCGCTCATAGCATGGTGCGACAAGGTGTGGAATTCCGAGACGCTGTCCTACGACGAACGGCGTTGGCGTGGTGTCTACGTCCTGGTTCTGCTGCTGGCCGTCGGCATCCTGTCGGGCCTCGCGATCACCGCCTTTGTCGAGCAGTTCTTGCACGGAGCCGTCGCGGTGCTGCTGTGCGGCGTGATCGGCAGTTCGATGCTGGCGCAACGGAGTCTTTACGCCCATGTCGCCGACGTCGCGTCGGCGCTGGAATCCGATGGTATCGAGGCCGGCCGGCGGGCCGTGTCGATGATTGTCGGCCGCGACACGCGTGCGCTCGACGAGGCCGCCGTGAGCCGCGCCGCGATCGAGAGCCTCGCCGAGAATTTCTCCGACGGCGTGGTGGCGCCCCTCTTCTGGATGACCGTTGCGGGATTGCCCGGCGCCGTCGCCTACAAGGCCGTCAACACTGCCGACAGCATGATCGGCCACAAGTCCGAGCGCTATCTCGCCTTCGGCTGGGCCTCGGCGCGTTTCGACGATCTCGTCAATCTTCCGGCGTCGCGGCTCTCGGCGTTCTGGCTCGTGGCGGCAGCGTCCCTCTCGCCGGGCCTGTCGCCGCACCGGGCGATAGAGGTGCTACGCCGCGACGCCGGGCATCACCGCTCGCCCAATGCCGGGTGGCCCGAGGCCGCAATGGCTGGCGCGCTCGGTATCCAGCTGTCGGGCCCGCGCATTTACAACGGCGTCGCAGTTGCCGAGCGTTGGGTGGGGAATGGGCGCAGTGATCTAACCGCCGTCGATATCCGCACAGCGCTTGATCTCTACCGCGCCGCCTGCGGCCTGCAGATCGCAGCGCTCGTCGCCTTCGTGATTGTCAGCCTGACTTTTTGAAGCGGGGTTCGCGCGCAAGAGCCAGCAGCCGATCGCAGTCGACATGCTTCTCGATATGGTCGGCGAGATGGTCCAGCGTCGCATCGACGTCGGCTTCGTAGTCCAGCGCTGAACCCGTGACGCCGATGCGGTGCAGCCAATGCTGCCGCTGCCGATCGTCCGACAGGAGGCCGTGAATATAGCAGCCGGCGACGGTACCGCTGTCGTTGGCAGCACCTTCGTCCCTGCCATCGGCGAGTCGCAGCAACGGGCGATTGGTGCCGGTGGTCCGGCCAACATGCATCTCGTAGCCCTTGAACGGCACCGAACCCTGAACGGTCTCGCCTGCAGTCTCGATCAGAACCTTGTCGCCTTCCAGCACGGTGTCGACATCGAGCAGGCCGAGGCCGGCGACGCTTCCGGCTGGCCCCTCGATGCCGTCGGGATCCGATATTCGCCGTCCCAGCATTTGATAGCCGCCGCAGATTCCCAGGACGTATCCGCCGCGGCGCCGGTGAGCCTTGAGATCGATGTCCCATCCCGTCGCACGCAGGGCGGCGAGATCGGCGATCGTGGCTTTCGATCCCGGCAGGATGACCAACGCGGCATCGCCGGGGATCGGCTCGCCGGGTCGGAGAAACGCCAGGTCGACGTTCGGCTCGAGGCGCAGGGGGTCGAAGTCGTCGAAATTCGCGATGCGGGGATAGGCCAGCACCACGATGCGTGGCCGTCCGTCACCACCGGCACGCTGGCCGGGCAGACCGAGAGCATCTTCGGCGGGTAATCGGTCGGCGCCTGCGAAGAAAGGCACGAGGCCCAGCGACTGCCAGCCGGTGTGTTGCGCGACCGTCTTCATGCCGTCTTCGAACAACGCGGGATCGCCGCGGAAGCGATTGACGATGAAGCCCACGATCATGGCGTTGTCGGCGGGGGCGATGACGGCCTTTGTGCCGACGAGGCTTGCGATCACGCCGCCGCGGTCGATATCGCCCACCAGCACGACCGGCACGCCGGCGGCGCGTGCAAAGCCCATGTTGGCGATATCGGCAGCGCGCAGGTTCACCTCTGATGCCGAGCCCGCCCCTTCGACCAGAACGAGATCGGCCTCGCCGGCCAGGTGCTCGAAGCTTTCGAGGACGGCGCCCAGCAGTCTGGGCTTCATGGCCTGGTATTCCCGCGCCTTCGCGGTACCGACGACGCGGCCCTGGACGACGACCTGCGAGCCGATATCGCTCTGGGGCTTCAGCAAGACCGGATTCATGTGGACGCTCGGCGCCGCGCGGGCTGCGCGCGCCTGCAGGGCCTGGGCCCGGCCGATCTCGCCGCCGTCGGCGGTGACGGCGGCGTTGTTCGACATGTTCTGCGGCTTGAACGGCCGGACGCGGAGCCCGCGTCGTGTATAGGCGCGGGCCAGCGCGGCCACGAGCAGAGACTTGCCGACGTCCGAGCCTGTGCCCTGGATCATGAGGGCCCTGGCTGCCTTCCGGGCCGCCATCAGAATTCGATGCCTTCCTGCGCTTTCACGCCTGAGGCGAAATGGTGCTTCACGAGCGTCATCTCGGTCACCAGGTCTGCCGCCTCGGTCAGCTCGGCCTTGGCGTTTCTGCCGGTGACGACGACATGCAGATCGAGGCGGCGTGCCTTGAGGGCAGCCACCACGTCGCCGATGTCGAGATGGTCGTAGCGCAGGGAGATGTTGAGTTCGTCGAGCACGATCAGACGGATCGACGGGTCGGCCATCAGTTCAACGGTCTTGGCCCAGGCGCGCCGGGCGGCTTCTACGTCCCGGGTTCGGTCCTGGGTTTCCCAGGTGAAGCCTTCGCCCAGCGTGTGCCACTGGACCTGATCGCCGAAGCGCTCGACCGCGGTACGTTCGCCCGACTGCCAGGCGCCCTTGCCGAACTGCACGACGCCGCAGCGGAACCCACGGCCGACGGCACGCAACAGCAAGCCGAAGGCTGCCGTGGACTTGCCCTTGCCTTTGCCCGTGTGGACGATCAGCAGGCCCTTTTCGACGGTCTTGGCGGCCACTTCGGCATCCTGGATGGCCTTGCGGTTGGCCATTTTGGCCCGGTAACGGGCCTCGTCGTCGGCGGCTTCGGGCATGGGGCTTTTGCTTCCGGATTGGGGCTCGCAGAATGGTCGGCAAAGGCCTTGTCAGCAAGGCGAAGGACTCGTATCAAGCAGTCGACGGTGCCCTTCACGGGGCTCAAAGGGAACGCGGTACGGGTCTTCGGCCCCAATTCCGTGGCTGCCCCCGCAACTGTAGTCGGTGAGCCAAAGGCCGAGATACCACTGGGAAACCGGGAAGGTGGCCTGCGGCGAGGATCCGAGAGCCAGGAGACCTGCCGTC
>RGPT01000311.1 GCA_010032545.1 Alphaproteobacteria bacterium | reverse complement strand
CGCACCTACGGGCTGGCCCAACCCTTTGCCGACGGCGTGAAGGCGCTCACCAAGGAGGACGTCGTGCCGCGCGGCGCCGACCACGTGCTGCATTTCCTCGCACCCGTCGCCCTGCTCGCGTTTTCGATCCTGACATTCGCCGTGATCCCGTTCGGACGGAATCTCGTCCCCCTCGAACTCGACGCGGCGGTGCTGTACTTCTTTGCCGCGGGCGCCGCGACCGAGCTCGCCGTCTTCATGGCCGGCTGGGCGAGCCACAACAAGTATTCGCTCCTCGCGGCGATGCGCGCCCTGGCCCAGCTCATCAGCTACGAGCTCCCCCTGCTGCTTTCCTGGGTTCCGGTGGTGATGATCGCGGGCACGCTTTCGACCACCGGGATCGTTGACGCCCAATCCGGCTGGAAATTCGGCTTCCTGCCCCACTGGTTCGTGTTCACGCCCTGGGGCTTCGCCGGATTCGCGATCTTCATGGTTTCCGCGCTCGCCGAGGCCAACCGCTCGCCTTTCGATCTACCCGAGGCGGAGAGCGAACTGATCGCGGGCCACCTCACCGAGTACAGCGGGTTCAAGTACGCGCTGTTCTTCATGGCCGAATATTTCGGCATGATCGCGCTGAGCGGCATGGCGATCACGCTGTTCCTCGGCGGCTGGCGCGCTCCGCTGCCGTGGCTCGAATTCGTCCCCTCCTACTTCTGGTTCGGCGCAAAGCTGCTGGTGCTCCTATTCGGCTTCATCTGGCTGCGGGCCACTTTCCCTCGTCTGCGCATGGACCAGCTCACACGCTTCGCCTGGAAGTTCCTCGTGCCCCTCGCGCTGATCAACCTCGGCAACGCCGCGTTCTGGTCGCTCTCCTTCGGCTGGTCCGGCCCGCTGCAATTGGTCCGCTGGGGCATTTCCGCCGCGCTGGTCGTGGCGCCCTTCGTCGTCATGGGCCGCACCCTCAGCGCCGGCGTCGCGCCGCGCACCTACCGCTACGCATGAACGCCGTGCTCATCATCATCGCGCTCGCCACGGTTGGCGTCGCCATCGCGGCGATGGCCTTGCGCAACCTGATCCACAGCGCGCTGCTGCTGATCGGCAGCTGGGTGGGAATCGCCGCATTCTACCTCTGGGCTGGCGCCGAGTTCGTCGCTTTCGCCCAAGTCCTCGTTTACGTCGGCGCCGTCTCGATGGTCGTGCTGTTCGCCGTGCTGCTCACGCGGCGCTCCCGCGTCGACATCGTCATCGCCCCCGATGCCGCCGGCCGCGCGATTTCGGGCGCGCTCGCCGGCGCCGCCGTCTTCGGGGTATTGGCGGGCGCCGGCCCCCGCCGTCACCGTGCGCGACATCGGCATCCAGCTCATGGGACCCCAGACTGCCGGACTGCTGGTGCTCGGCGTGATCCTGACGGTCGCGCTGCTCGGCGCGGTCGTGCTCGCTGCAACCGACCGCGCGGACCAGCCGGAGGATGGCAAATGAGCCCGCTGCAACTCTGCCTCCTCTTCTCGAGCGGCCTTTTTTGCGTGGGCCTCGTCGGCGCGCTTTCGCGGAGCAATACCATCCTGGTGCTGCTCGGCATTGAGCTGATGCTGAACGCCGCGAACCTGAACTTCATCGCCTTTTGGCGCTTTGGCCCCGCGCCGGCCGCGGCCACGGGCGTCATGTTTGTAATTTTTTCGATCGCCGTGGCCGCCGCCGAGGCCGCCGTCGGCCTCGCCCTGGTGATCGCGGTCTATCGCCACCAGAAGAACATCCGGCTGCAGGAGGCCAACCGGCTGAAGGGCTAACCCCATGGCACTCTCCGTCCAAAACGTCTGGCTCATCGCCGCCCTGCCCCTGCTCGCCGCCGGCATCGGAGCGATCACGCCGCGCACGGGCCGCGGACTGGCTTCCGGGGCCGCAATCGCCGCCATGGCGCTCGCGTTCGTGCTGTCATGCGGCGCGCTGGTCACGGCCCTCGCCGATCCCGCCGCCCACCTCACCGCCAATTTCGCGTGGTTCGACCTCGGCAACGGTTCGCTGCGGCTCGGCTGGCTGCTGGATCCGCTGACGGCGTTCATGTGCGTGATGGTCACGTTCGTCGCGCTGCTGATTTTCATTTTCAGCCTCGGCTACATGCACGAGGACGCCAACGCCAAGCAGTTCTTCTGCTTCCTCAGCCTGTTTGCCTCGGCGATGCTCGGCGTGCTCATCGCAAACAGCCTGCTGCTGCTGTTCATCTCCTGGGAGCTGGTCGGCCTCGCGTCCTACCTCCTGATCGGCTTCTGGTTCCATAAGCCCGAGGCCGCCGCCGCCGCGAAGAAGGCGTTCATCACCACCCGGATTGGCGACCTGGGGCTGCTGATCGGCATGCTGTGGCTCTACGACTCGACCGGCTCGCTGCTCTTCTACGATGGCGGGAACGGCGTGCTCGAACCCAAGGTGCTCGGCGCCCTTGCCGCCCACACGGCCCTCGGCGGCCTGGCGCTTTCGACCGTCATCGGGCTGCTCATCTTCTGCGGCGCCGTCGGAAAATCCGGCCAGTTCCCCCTGCACGTCTGGCTCCCCGACGCCATGGAGGGTCCCACGCCGGTTTCCGCGCTGATCCACGCCGCCACGATGGTTGCGGCCGGCGTGTTCCTGATCGCGCGGGTCTATCCGCTGATGATGGCCGACCAGGTCCTCGCTTCCGCGCCGCTCCACGCGCTCACGGTCGTGGCGTTCGTCGGCGCCATCACCGCCCTCTTGGGCGCGCTGATTGCCGTCGGCCAAAACGACATCAAGCGCATCCTCGCCTTTTCCACGGTCTCCCAGCTCGGCTACATGATGCTCGCGCTCGGCGTCGGCTCGTGGGTCGCAGCGATCTTCCACCTGCTCACGCACGCCTTCTTCAAGGCCCTGCTCTTCCTCGGCGCCGGCTCGGTGATCCATGCAGCCCACCACGAGCAGGACATCCGGTCGCTCGGCGGTCTCCGCGGACCCATGAAGACGACGTTCGCCACCTTCGCGATCGGCATGATGGCCTTGTCCGGGGTACCCTTCCTCTTCTCGGGATTCTGGAGCAAAGAGGGCATTCTCCACTCCGCGCACGAGTGGGAAGTCTCGCACCTGCCGCTTTACGCCGGTCTCGCCGCCGTGGTGCTCACGGCCTTCTACATGACCCGCCTCGTGGCCGAAGCGTTCTTCGGCAAGGCCCGTTCGGAGTCGGCGTCGCACGCCCATGAGAGTCCGGCCACGATGACCATTCCGCTGGTGCTGTTGGCCATCTGCGCGGTCGCGCTGGGCTTTCTGGGCACCCCGGCGTTCCCTTGGCTCCAGGCTCGGCTGCTTGGCGAAAATGAAGTCCATGGACACTCCCTGCTGGAAGGCGGCGGCCTGATGATGCTTTCGATCGTTCTGGTTGCACTCGGCATCGGCGCCGGCTGGGCCTTGTACGGCCTGCGGCCCCGCGAAAAAGCCTCGACCGTCGATCCGCTGGCCGCCCGGTTCCCCGGGGTGATCGCGTTCCTTGGCGCGCGGATGAAGTTCGACGAACTCTACGCTGCGACAGTCTTCAAGTTGAATGCCGCCCTCGCCACTTTTTCCGACGTGCTCGACCGCTTCGTGTGGGATGGCGCGGTTCGCTTTCTCGCCCGGCTCGGCGAATTCGCCGGCATCGTCAACCGCGACGCCGACGAGGACGGCCTGAACGCCGGCTTCGACGCGGGCAGTGAAGGCATCCGCGACGCCGGCAAGGCGTACTCGCAGGCGCAGACCGGCGACGCCCACGGCTACCTCCGCGTGATGGCAATCGGCTTCGTGGTGCTGGTGCTCATCCTGATGCTGGGAGGTCGCCGATGAATCCCTCGCTGC
>RGPT01000032.1 GCA_010032545.1 Alphaproteobacteria bacterium | reverse complement strand
GATCGCCGATCCGGCCGACGTCCGGCGCGCCGCCCGGCGGGATGGGCGGAAGCTGGGGCCGCTCGCCGGCATCCTGGCCGGCATGGAGTGGGCGCTGGCGCATCATCCGCATGCCGGCTGGATCCTGACGGCGCCGGCCGACGTGCCGTTCCTGCCGCTCGATCTCACGGTCAGGCTGTGCGGCCACATGCATGTGCCGGAGCCCGACGTGCTGATGGTCCGCCATGGCCGCCGCCGCGAGCACACGATCGCCGTCTGGTCGGTGAAGCTCGCCGCCGACCTCCGCCGCGCGTTGCTGGACGAGGGCGTGCGCCGGGTCGAGGATTTCGCCCGGCGCCATGACTTCGCCGAACTGGCCTGGCCAGGCAGCGCGGCGCCGTTCCTGAACGTCAACACGCCCGCTGAATTCAACCTGGCGAGCAAGCGGCTGGCGTCAAGTTTTCGTGACCGCAAGCTATCGAAACGATAGCCGGCGTGTGACGGCCGGTGAGCTTCGTTTGGCGTAAGGTGTCGCCGTCATCACCCAAGGAGAACCGCATGACCAAGACCCGTATCGCCATTGCCTCGGCCCTCGCCGCCGCCCTCGTCCTGCCGGTGGCCGCGCAGGCCCAGGGCAATACCGAAAAGTGCTTCGGCATTTCCAAGGCCGGCAAGAACGACTGCCAGACCGCTTCTTCGTCCTGCGCCGGCACGTCCAAGAAGGACGCGCAGACCGACGCGTGGCTCAGCGTCCCCAAGGGCGCCTGCGAGAAGATCGTCGGCGGCAGCCTGGCCGCCAAGAAGTAAACGGATGGCGCAGGTCGCCGGCATCGGGCTGCGTTCGCCGCATCTGGCGGAGATCGCGCGCGACCTGCCGGCGACCGGTTTCCTGGAAATCCATGCCGAGAACTATCTCGGCGCGTCGCCGGCGCGGCAGGCGATCGAGCGCTTGCGCGAGGCTTATGCATTCTCGGTCCATGCCGTCGGCCTGTCGCTGGGGTCGACGGGCGGTCTCGACGAGGACCATCTTGCCCGCGTCACGACGCTGGTGAAGCGGCTCGATCCTGCTTACGTCTCCGACCACCTGTCGTGGAGCGTGCATGGCGGGCGCTACTACAACGACCTGCTGCCGCTGCCCTACACGGAAGAGGCGCTCGACGTCGTCGTGCGCAACGTCGGCCGCCTCCAGGAGGCGCTGGGCCGGCAGGTTTCGATCGAGAACCCATCCTGCTATCTGGGCTTCGCCCATTCGACACTTACGGAACCGGAATTCCTGGCCGAAGTGGTGCGGCGGAGCGGCTGCGGCCTGCTGCTCGACCTGAACAACATCGTCGTGACGGCGCACAACCTGCGCCTTGATCCGTTAGCCTGGCTGTCGGGCCTGCCGGCCGAGGCGATCACCGAATATCACCTGGCCGGCCACGCGGTGAACGACTGCGATGGCCAGCCCATGCTGATCGACGATCATGGCAGTCGCGTTGGTGCCGAGGCATGGGCCCTGTTCGATGCAGCCGTCCGGCGCTATGGCGTGCGGCCCACGCTCATCGAATGGGACACCGACATTCCGGCCCTCCCGGTACTGCTCGAGGAAGCCGGCAAGGCCGACCGCGCGATCGGGAGCCCCAGCCCCCATGCCGCTCGCGCTGCCTGATCTCCAGGCGGCGTTCGCCGCTCATGTCGCCGGCGGCGATCGCGCGGACCTCGCGGCCGTGATCGTGGGCGATTCGATTCCCGCCGAAGCGCGGCTGCGCGTCTATCGCCATCATGTAAGCCACAGTCTCTCTGCGGCGCTTGCCGCAACCTTTTCGACGGTGCACGCGCTGGTCGGCGAGGGGTTCTTTCGCGGACTGGCGCAAGGCTTCGTCGCCGAGGCGCTGCCTATGCAGCCGGTGCTGGCCGAATACGGCGCCGGTTTCCCGGCCTTCGTCGCGGCCTATGAGCCGGCGCGCGCGCTGCCGTACCTGGCCGACATCGCCCGCCTCGATTGGGCGCTGAACGTCGCCTTCCACAGTCCGGAGGGCCGGCGGCTCGCGATGGCAGATCTGGCCGTGATCGAGCCCGACCGGCTCCCGTCGCTCTCGATCGCTCTGCCCTTGGGGGCCGCCCTGATCGGCTCGCACTACCCGATCAACCGGATCTGGAGTGCCTCCCAGCCCGGAGCCTCGGCGGAGACGGTCGACCTGGAGGGTGGGCGTGCGGATCTGTTGGTGTTGCGCAGGGCCGACGATGCGGCATTCATCGTCCTCGATGGGGGCGAAGCCGCTTTCGTGGCAGCACTGGCCGGCGGAGAATCCCTGGAGGGCGCCGCGGAGCACGCGGCGAGCGCCGAGCCTTCGTTCGACCTGTCCACCGCCTTTGCCCGGCTGCTCTCCCTGGAGGCATTTGCCGCATTGCGGCAATTTTGAAATCCGAGGCCCCCAAAGACGCGCAAATGTTACGCTTTGTTGATCGCGGCGTATGTTGCGACGCACGATAAGAATCCCGTCACCATCGTGATCGATCTTGCAGCGTAACCGACCATCCCTATACTCCGCGCGCTTTGAAAGTCCGCCTTCCCCCGAGGCGGACGTGCAGTCGCTGCGAGTGGAGTTGCCGACGATGTCGATTACGTTGCCGCAGAATTACCGGCCTACCGATCGCGAATCCTTCATGAACCCGATGCAGCAGGAGTACTTCCGGCAGAAGTTGCTGAAATGGAAGAGCGAGCTGATCGAGGAGTCCAACCAGACGCTGCAGAACATGCAGGAGGAGAGCCTGGCGCAGCCCGATCTCGCCGATCGCGCCACTGCCGAGACCGACCGATCCCTCGAGCTGCGTACCCGCGACCGTTTCCGCAAGCTGATCTCCAAGATCGACCAGGCGCTCAAGTCGATCGATGAAGGCACCTACGGATATTGCGAGGAAACGGGCGAGCCGATCTCGCTGAAGCGGCTGGAAGCACGTCCGATCGCGACGCTCTCGGTCGAGGCGCAGGAGCGTCACGAACGCATGGAGCGCACGCGCCGCGACGAAGGTGCAGATTAGGCCTTCGCCTCGTTCTGCATCTGCTGGCGATTGAGCGCACGGCCGGCCCGGCCACCGCCGGGCTTGCCGTCGCGCCAGGCGATCGCGCCGTTGCAGATCACCGTGTCGATGCCCTTGGCCGGCGAGATCGGCTTCTCGAAGGTCGCCGTGTCGATCACCGTGGCCGGATCGAAGATGCAGAGGTCGGCGTAGAAGCCGGCCTTCACTTGGCCGCGCTTGGTGAGGTGAAAGCGCTGCGCCGAGTATGAGGTCATGCGGCGCACCGCGTCTTCCAGCGGGAACAGTTTCAGATCGCGCGAATAGTGGCCGAGCACGCGCGGAAAGGTGCCCCACAGGCGTGGATGCGGATGGGCGTCGAACGGGATGCCGTCCGAACCGATCATGGCGCCGGGATGGGCCATCGCGACCTGCACGTCCTTCTCGTCCATCATGAAATAGATGGCTCCCGCCGGCTGGAGGCGGTCGGCGGCTTCCTTCATCGAGCAGCCCATTTCGGCGGCGATGTCCTTGAGGTCGCGCCCGCTCATCCCGGCCACCTTGTCGGACCAGGTGATCAGCACCTTGTCGGCGCGCTCCAGCATGTCGGAGCGCAGGATCGTCGAGCCCGCGACATAGGGATAGACGTCGAAGGCGATCTGCTGCTGCTTCATCGCGTCGGTGAACTTGGGTAGCGTCTCGACCATGCGGCCGAAGTTGGAGCGGCCCGAGCATTTGTGGTGCGAGACGATGATCTCGGCGCCGGCGCGGCGGCCGATCTCGAACGTCTCGTCCATTGCCGCCAGGATGTGGTCGCCCTCGTCGCGCATGTGCGCGGTGTATACGCCGCCCCACTTGCCGAGCGGGGCTGCGACCTCGGCGACCTCATCGGTCGAGGCGGCGTTCGACACGGCATAGAACAGGCCGCTCGACATGCCGATCGCGCCCTGCTCGAGGCTCTGATCGAGCAATTCGCGCATCTGCTTGATTTCCGACGCCGCGGCGACGCGGCCGAGATCGTCGCCCATCGCGTTCATGCGCAGCGTCCCGTGGCCGATCAGGAAGGCGCCGTTGATGGCGGGTTTGGCCGCCTCGACCTTGCCGGCGAAATCGGCGAAGGACTTCGAGACGTTCGCCTTGTTCTTGATGATCAACGACATCCAGTGACCGACATCGGTGTTGAGATATGGCGCGGCCGAGACCCCGCAATTGCCGCACACCACGGTCGTCACGCCCTGGCTCGCTTTCATGGCCATGGTCGGATTGTCGATCAGCGCAGTGTCGTCGTGGGTGTGCACGTCGATGAAGCCCGGCGCCACGACCTTGCCCGCGGCGTCGATCTCGTTGTCGCCCTTGAGTGAGCCCGGTGTCCCGACGGCGGCGATCCGGTCGCCTTTCAGCGCGACGTCGGCAGCAAACAGCTTCTTGCCTGTACCGTCGGCCACCTGGCCGTTGCGTATGACGATGTCGTAGGCGGCCATGATGAACTCCTAGGATTCGTTGCGGCCGAGCCGCATGTCGAGGTCGAACGGGTAGAGCGGCCGCTTTACCTTCGTGTACTTGAACAATTTCAGGTCCGACGCGGTGCAGCCGTCGCCGTCGCACATCACGATATGCTTGGCGATCGGCTCGAAGCCGGCGCGGAAATGCTGACGCGACTTGATGAGGACGAACTTCTTGCGGCGCGGATCGATGCCGCAGTGCGTGAAAACGCCGAGGTCATAGGGCTCGGCGCGCTTCTCGGAGACCACGATCTGCATCTTGCCGGTGTCGAGCACGGCCGTCCGGCCCATGCGCACGGTCGTGCCGGTGGCCATCGGGCCGGTGACGGTGAACTGGCCGTCGGTGATGGCCTTCACCCTGCCCGTGATCCTGAGCGGCTTGCCCTTTAGTCCCATGGCCGGCATGTCGATCTTGCCGCCGAGATCCAGGGTCACTTCGCTGCCGACGCCGGCCTTGATCATCTGCTCGACACAGGCGGGATCGCAGATCGGTCCGGCGCAGGCATCTTCCATGCCCTGGTTTATCGCCTCCTCGATGACGCTCATCACGTCCTGGGTGCCGCCCGACGCGGTGTTGTCGCCGTGATCGGCCATAACGACCGGGCCGCCGTCCAGTGACTTGGCGCGCGCCACCTGAACAGAGAGTGGCTCGGGGTGGAACAGGAAGCCTTCGCGCTTCTCCCATGCCGTATCGAGGATCTTGTTCAGCAGGATCTCGCCCTCGGCCGTGCGTTTGTCGCAGACGATTACGGAGGAGAGCGCGAGGTGAGGGATGTCGGCTTGCGGGAAGCCGCCGAACACAGAGGCGTTCAGCACCTGCCCGGTATCCTCGGCCTGGTTGGCCATGCCCATCAGCGTCTTCATCGGCTCGCGCGACGGCGTGTGGACCAGGGAACTGCTCATGATCGGGCGGTTACCCCACACCATCCTCGGCTCGACCTCGCCGGCCAACGTCTGCATCAGCGTGCGGCCTGCCCGGCGCGCCGTGTCGGCCATGTCGATATGGGGATAGGTGCGGTAGCCCGCGATGATCGTTGCCCCCTTGATCATGGCCTCGGTCATCTGGGTATGGAAGTCGAGCGCCACGGCGATCGGGACGTCCGGCGCGATCTTCCGGATACGGTTCAGCAGTTCGCCTTCGCCGTCGTCGTACTCTTCGGCGACCATGGCGCCATGCAGGGCGAGCAGGACGGCATCGCAACCCTTCTTGACCTCGTCGACGATGGCCGTCGTCATCTGCGCGTAGGCGGCCTTGGTGACGAGGCCCGAGGGATGCGCGGACGCAGCCATCGGCACGGTGAACTCGGCGCCGGCCTTGCGGGCGACCTCGATGAAGCCGCCCAGCGAGGTGTTGGTGCCTTCGGCTTCCCTGATGGCGAGAGGACCGCTCAGGTCGCCGGCCCGGGCAAAGGACTCGATGGGGGTGGGCAGGGGCGAGAACGTGTTCGTCTCGTGCATCATCATCGCCACTACGAACTTTTTCGCCAAAGTTGCCTCCCAATCCAATAAGCCCTTGAGTAATCTATATAAATGCACGCCCCCTGCGTCTGGCACAGCATTGCGTCAGGCGCATGGCTGCGTCGCAGAAATATGGTGCGTTGCAAGAAGGACACACCCGGGTGCCATCGCAGGCAGAGTTAAATATGTGAATTTAGGGCTCTTTTTCACTCTTGAAATCTCTTCGCAGGTGCACCATTCTTAGTGGGCAGCAAACGTCACATCTGTGACCTTCATTGTTTGCTGTATGCCCGTCTTGGGCGTTTCCTCCCTAAACTCGGGCCGTGCTTGTCACGGCCCCTTTTTTTGCCGTTTTGGTGCTATTCGGCGGCGAGAGGGCGCGGGAGCAGGATCTCGAGGGCAAGATTGCCTATTTCCCCAAGAAAACCAGCCATCAGCCGTTCCACGACGCCTGCTGCCGGCAGTTTTTCGTGCCGCACCTCATCCATATAGAGCGCCCGGTTTATTTCGATCTGCAGAGCGTGGCGGGCGAATTCGGGACGACCGTAGCGCTGCGTTGTGAACCCCCCCGCGTAGGGCTGGTTGCGCAACACCCGCAGGCCGTGGCCGGCCAGCCAATGTTCGGCGCATTCGACCAGTTCGACGGCGCATGATCCGCCGTGGTTGTCGCCCAGAACGATATCGACCCGCGGATCGCGCTCCCGTGCGCCCAGGCTCGAAACCGACGAAGGCATCGAATGGGCGTCGATCAGCAAGGCGGCACCAAAGCGGCCGCAGGTTTGATCGACCAGGCCCGACAAAGCCATGTGGTAGGGCCGCCAACACGTCTCGAGCCGATGCTCGATCATCTCTGCCGGGACCCTGCCGCGATAGATCGCCTCGCCGCTCGCGGCCACGCGGGGGATCATGCCGAGGCCCGCGGCGACCCGGGTGGTCCGATGGTTGACCGGTCGTGGCAGCGGCCCTTCGAACATGGCCGGATCGAGCTCATAGGGTTCGCGGTTGGCATCGACGTAAGAGCGCGGAAACCGGGCGGCCACGAGGGGCATGCCGAGCGACGGTGCGGCGCTGAACAGCTCGTCGACGAAGGCGTCCTCGGCCCGGCGTAAGGCCGCCAGCGGGACGGCGATCTGGGCGAGGAATTCGGGGGGATAGTTCGATCCGCTGTGCGGTGAGGCGACGACGACGGGAAGGGTCTGCCGCTCGGGCTGGCGGAGGTCCAAGGCCTTCAGATCGGGCGACTCGTGATCGGGCGAGGGCGACGCTAAATCCATCCCTGCCTCATAGCGCGCGGGGTGCGGCGCGTCACGCGCCTGCTCTTGCCAATCCGCGGGGGGCGATGTAGACGACCGGGCTTCCGCGTCTGTCTGTGTGTTGAACACAGGGCAGCGCAACCGGCGATGGGCGCGTAGCTCAGCGGTAGAGCACTGTCTTGACATGGCAGTGGCCACAGGTTCGATCCCTGTCGCGCCCACCATCGCCCCACCACGAGCTCTTGATCTCAATCGAGCGCCATCGGACTGTAGAACGTCACTGGAGTTCCGATGTCCGATTTTTTCTCCCTCTACAGTCATGAATTTGCACGCATCGCCTGCTGCGTTCCGCGGACCCAGGTTGCCAACGCGCCCTACAATCTCGCCGAGACGCTGCGGCTGGCCAAGCAAGGGGATAAGACCGGCGTCGCGCTGATGATTTTCCCGGAGCTGGGACTGTCGTCCTACGCCATCGACGACCTGCTGCAGCAGGACTCGCTGCTCGACGATGTCGAGCGCTCGATCGCCCAACTGGTCGAGGCATCGCGCAAGCTCAATCCCGTCCTGATTGTCGGTGCGCCGCTGCGCGTGATGGGGCGGCTCTACAACACCGCCATCGTGATTCATCGTGGCACGATCGTCGGCGTGGTACCCAAGACATACCTGCCGAATTATCGCGAGTTCTACGAGAAGCGCCATTTCGTGTCGGGTGCCAACGTGCTCGAGAGCGAGATCGCGCTGGCGGGCCAGAAGGTGCCGTTCGGTGCGGACATGCTGTTCCGCTCGACCGGCACCGTGCCGATGACCTTCCATGTCGAGATCTGCGAGGACATCTGGGTGCCGGTGCCGCCGTCGAGCCTCGCGGCCCTGGCCGGAGCCGAAGTGCTGGTGAACCTTTCCGCCAGCAACATCACGATCGGCAAGGCCGAGCTGCGCCGCCTGCTGTGCGGCAGCCAGTCGGCCCGTTGCAGTGCGGCCTATGCCTATTCGGCGTCGGGGCCCGGCGAATCGACGACCGATCTCGCCTGGGATGGCCAGGCGGCGATCTTCGAGTGCGGCGATCAGCTGGCGGAAACCGAGCGCTTCGAGAAGGACTCGACGATCGTCCAGGCCGACATCGATCTCGGCCGTATCCGGCAAGAGCGCCTCCGCAACGGCGGCTTCGCCGACAACGGGCGCGAACAAGGCGCGGGTGTGTCGCGCTTCCGTCGCATCGAATTCGAACTCGATGCACCGAAGAAGGGCGTGCCGCTCCAGCGCGCCATCGAGCGGTTCCCCTACGTGCCCTCGGATCCAGCCAAGCTGCGCGACAATTGCTACGAGGCCTACAACATCCAGGTTCAGGGCCTGGCGCAGCGCCTGCAGTCGAGCCGTGTCCAGCGCGCCGTCATCGGCGTGTCGGGCGGTCTCGATTCGACGCACGCGCTGCTGGTTACCTGCCGGGCGATGGACCAGCTCGGCCTCGATCGCAAGAACGTGCTGGCCTATACGATGCCAGGCTTTGGCACCTCGGACAAAACCCACAAGAACGCCTGGAAGCTGATGCGCGAGCTGGGTGTCACGGCAGCCGAGATCGACATCAAGCCGTCCGCCAAGCAGATGCTGGCCGATATCGGCCATCCGTTCGGCCGTGGCGAAAAGGTCTATGATGTCACCTTCGAGAACGTGCAGGCGGGCCTGCGCACCGACTACCTGTTCCGGCTCGCCAACCAGCACAGCGGCATGGTGGTGGGTACCGGCGATCTGTCGGAACTCGGCCTCGGCTGGTGCACCTACGGCGTGGGCGATCACATGTCCCACTACAATCCCAACGGCTCGGTCTCCAAGACGCTGATCCAGCACCTGATCCGCTTCGTCGCCGCCTCGGGCGACGTCGACAAGGATACGGCGGCCACCTTGCATGACATTCTCGATACCGAGATCTCGCCGGAACTGATTCCGCCGGGCGAAGGCGGCGTCATCCAGTCGACCGAACAGTCGGTCGGGCCCTATGCGCTGCAGGACTTCAATCTCTACTACCTGACGCGGCTCGGTTACCGGCCGTCGAAGATCGCCTTCCTCGCCTGGAATGCCTGGCACGACGTCGACAAGGGCGCCTGGCCCGCCAATGTGCCGGCAGCCTCCAGGCGCGCCTTCGCGCTGAGCGAGATCCACAGGTGGATGACCCTCTTCCTGCGCCGCTTCTTCACCAATCAGTTCAAGCGGTCGGCGCTGCCCAACGGGCCGAAGATTTCGTCGGGCGGCTCGCTGTCGCCGCGCGGCGATTGGCGCGCGCCCTCCGACGGAAGCCCTGATGTATGGTTGGCCGAACTCGCCCAGAATGTCCCCGACAAGTAGACTGGGTTCCGCTCAAGGAGGACGATTCCATGCCACTCGAAATCAAGAAGACCGTGCAGCAGATGGTCGACGAGGCCAACGCCGCCATCGAGACCTTGCCTCTGGCCGAGGCAATGAAGGCGCATGGCTCGTCGGGTATCACATTCATCGACATTCGCGATCCGCGCGAGTTGTGGCGCGACGGCACGATCCCGGGTGCCATCAACGTGACGCGCGGCATGCTGGAAATGTGGATCGATCCCAAGAGCCCCTATGCCAAGGAGTTTTTCCAGACCGGCAACAAGTTCGTGTTCTTCTGCGCTGGCGCGTGGCGCTCTGCGCTCGCGACCAAGACGGCGCAGGACATGGGCCTGACGCCGGTCGCGCATTTCGAGGGTGGATTCGGCGCCTGGAAGAAGGCAGGCGGTCCGGTGCAGACGGTCGAGCCCAAGAAATAGGCCGGGCGCGCCGACCGTGGGATCAGAGCAGCCGCTGGTACCTCAGCCGACCGAGGCCGATTTCCCCGAGTTCCTGTCGATTCCGGTCCGCATCGCGCGCAACGCCGCGCTCTTTCCCGACAAGACTGCGGTCAAGTGCGACGGCGCGGCGCGCAGTTGGAAGGACTTCGATCGCCGTGTGAACAAGATTGCCCGGACTCTTGCCGGTATGGGCGTGGGCCGGGGCGACAAGATCGCCATCCTGGCGGTCAATTCGATCGAGTACCTCGAGACGTTCATGGGGGGGCTGCGGGCCGGCGCCTGCGTCGTGCCGCTGTCGACCATGGCGGCGGCGGACGCGCTCGAGAAGATGCTCGACGACTGCGATGCCAAGGTCCTGTTCCTGTCGGAGCAGTATCGCGGGCTGGTCGACCCCTACGAGGACCGGTTGGGTAAGCTGATTGCTGGCGGTCGCATCGCCTACGATTTCGTCCGGCCGGGTTGGCGGAATTTCGAGGATTGGCTGGCTCCCGCCGGCGACGCGGCCTTCGCGGTACCGCTCGGCATGCTCGACGACTTCAACATCATCTACAGTTCCGGCACCACGGGACTGCCCAAGGGCATACTTCACAGCCATGCCATGCGCGACATGCTGGCCGTGCGTTTCACCGCGTTCGACTATGGCCCGGATGCGATCTCGCTGGCATCGACTCCGCTTTACTCCAATACGACGCTGGTCTCCGTCCTCGCGACGATCGGTGTCGGCGGTACGACGATCCTGATGAGAAAATCGGATGTCGTGCAGTTCCTCGAGATCGCCCAGCATGAGCGGGTGACGCACGCGATGCTGGTGCCCGTTCAGTATCAGCGCATTCTGGCGCACCCTGACTTCGAAACGTACGACCTCCGCTCATTCAAGGCCAAGCTGTCGACCAGTGCGCCGCTCAGGGCACAGATCAAGGCCGACTGCCTGGCCCGCTGGCCGGGGCGCCTGATCGAAATCTACGGACTTACCGAGGGTGCGGGGAGCTGTACGCTCGAGGCCAACCTCAATCCCGACAAGCTGCACACGGTGGGAATGCCTGGCCTGGGCAGCGAGATCGTGGTGCTGGACGAGCAGGGCAGGGTGCTGCCGCAGGGTGAAGTTGGCGAACTCGCCGGGCGCGCCCAGCTGATGATGAAAGGCTACTACAAGCAGGAAGACAAGACGCGTGAACTCTTCTGGCACGATCGCGACGGCCGGCTTTTCTTCAAGTCGGGGGACATGGGCAGGATCGACGAGGACGGCTTCGTGGTCCTGCTCGATCGCAAGAAGGACATGATCATTTCCGGCGGATTCAACGTCTATGCCGCCGATATCGAAGTGATGCTGCTGAAGCATCCTGCCGTCGTCGACGTTGCGGTGATCGGCGTGCCGAGCGATCAGTGGGGTGAATCGCCGATGGCGCTGGTCGTGCGGGCGCCGGGGTCGCGAGTGACGGCGGAGAATATCCGCGCCTGGGCCAACGATCAGCTCAGCAAGACGCAGCGCCTTGTCGCTGTGGAGTTTCGCGATCAGCTCCCACGCAGTACTATCGGCAAGATCATGAAGCGCGAATTGCGGGCGCCCTACTGGGAAGGCCGCGCCAGCAAGATATGAGGACACAATGACCGAACCGTCTCTGCGCTCCACGCACCTCTTTACGTTGACCCTGCAGGTCGATCCGAACATGACGGACATCGGCGAAACGCCCTATGGGCGTCGCCGCATCGCCACCGTCACGGGCGGCAGCTTCGAAGGCGAGGAGCTGCGGGGCAGCGTGTTGCCGTCGCCGGGCGGCGACTGGCTGTTGCTGCGGCGCGACGGCATCCTGCAACTCGATGTGCGCCTGACCCTCAAGACCGACGATGGCCATCTCATCTATATGAGCTATCGCGGCATGAGGCACGGCCCGGCCTGGGTGATCGAGCAACTCAACAAGGGAGAGAAGGTCGATCCCAGCCAGTACTACTTCCGGGCGACGCCATGGTTCGAGACGTCGTCGGAGAAGTACAGATTCCTCAATCGCATCGTCTGCGTGTCGACCGGTCGGCGCGAGCCATCCGGCCCTGTCTACGAGGTCTTCCAGATCCTCTAGCGCGCGATCTTTTCCAGCACTGGCAGGATGTACTCCCGGAACTTCTCCGGGTTCTCGCTCATCGGGAAGTGGCCGAGTTCTTTCATGATCTGCACCTCGGCGCCGGGGATCTGGGCCGCCGTGCGCAAAGTGTCCTCGGCGGTGCAGGAAAAATCGTATTCGCCGGTCAGCAGGTAGAGCGGGCATGCTTTCGTGTCGATACTCTTTACCTTCTCGCGCAGGTCGCCATCGACCCGGTAGAAGTAGAGGTCGCCCTTGAACACGCCGGGGCCGCCCTGCATGTACATCCACAAGGTCTCATGTCGGCTCACGGCCGGGCTCTGCGGCGCGATCAGGCCGGAGATCAGTGCCGCGCAGACCTCGCCGCCATGCACGTCGGGACGGTGCAGCCAGGCCGTGTCGTACCAGGGTTGCTGGAAGTCTGCGGCTTCCAGCGCGATCAGCGCCCGGAACTCGGCGGCATGCTCTATGGCGAGGTTGAGCACAATGCGGCCGCCGATCGAGCAGCCCATGACGACCGGGCGCTGCAGTTCCATTGCCCGACAGAAAGCCCGGACGGCCGCTGTATAGGACGCCGTCGTCAGCCGGTACTCGTCGCGCTCCCAGCCGTCGGGTGGCGTCGACTTGCCGTGCCAGGGCATGTCGAACGCGAGCACGCGATAGGTCCGGGTAATCTCGGGATCGGCGAGCAGGTGGCGGAACTGCCGGCTGTCGGCACCGGCGGTGTGCAGGCAGACCAGGGGAATGCCGCCGCCTGCCGTGGGGCCGGCTTCCTCGAAATAGAGGCGATGGGCAACGCCCTCGATTTCGAGCCGGACGTAGCGGCCGACCATCGGATCAAGAGCCGGTGCCATGGTCAGCTCTCCTCCGGCAACCGGCGCGGCAGCGCCAGCAGGTCCTTGAAGTACTGCAGGTTCTGCAACAATGGTCGCAGGTCGCCCTGCATCGATGCCGCGCCGC
Source organism: Alphaproteobacteria bacterium (assembly GCA_010032545.1). Lineage (GTDB taxonomy): Bacteria > Pseudomonadota > Alphaproteobacteria > Reyranellales > Reyranellaceae > Reyranella. The sequence continues at coordinate 16,260 of RGPT01000032.1, read as the reverse complement.
GCTTGGTGAGCGCGAAGAGGTCGTGCCAGCCGGGTGCCGGTACTGCCTGCCAATGGCTTCGCCAGGCCTCGTCCGTGCCCTGGATACTGAACGCAATAGACCGCAAGAGCCGGGCACCGCGGGTGAACTCGGCGAGGCGGCCCTCCCGCAGGGTCAGAAAGAAGGGCTCATGGCCGATATCGACACGGCATTCTACGTCGACCCACCGCCCGCGGCGTCGAAGGTCGGCATCGGCGGCGAGGAGTTCGGACAGGCGGGCGAAGCGATCTGCAGGACTCATTCCTGCAGAATGTACTCGATCGTCGATCCATCGGAACCGGTAAACGAAGTCTTCACCCAGCGGCCGCGGTCATCGAACCATTGGTCTTTGGTAACGTCGCCCGTGTAGCGATAGCGCATGGCCGAAATCGTCCCGTTGGCCGTCTTGATCTGCTCGCGGCCGATCTGTGTGATCTGAACGTTGGCCTTGGAGCCCGTCTGCGTGTTGAGCAGGGCCGACTGGCTGACCTGGCGGAAGTTCCAGTGGCTGGACGGCAGGAGGTTGAGCGGCAAGGTCTCTCGGACGGTATCGTCGCGCTTCAGACCCTGATCCATCGCCGCGCCCTGGACCGGTTCGGCGCGCGCACTGCGCACGACCTCGAGGCCTGCAGGGGAGCGCTGCGCCTGAATGACCATTTTCTTGCCGTTATCGTCGGTTTGCGAGGAGAGCGTCTGGAAAGCATCGCCGTTCCACGTCTCCTGGGCTTTGTGGTTGTAGCGGTAGGCGGTGATGCCCAGGATCTTGACGGCAAGGTTGATCGATGTATCGACCTTGAGCTCCTGCCCGTTGCGCTGAAACGACAGGGTGTGACGGCCAATGGCCTCGCCATTGCGATAGGCGATGAAGGAAAGTGAATTTCCGTAGGGGGTATCCTGGGCAGCCGAGGCCGTCGCGGTGGCCGTGCCCGCTGCCGCCAAGATCAGTGCAACTGTCAATCCACGCATGTTCCGGCTCCTCGAGGATTATACGCCGGGCCCGGCATTCGGATCACCCTGCACAATCCGGGCGCTAGACGACCCGGTCTTCCCTCAGTTTCCGGATTTGGGCCGCGTCATAGCCCAATTCAAGCAGTATCTGGTCGGTATGTTCGCCGAGCGCCGGCGCGCGCCGGCGAATGGTGAGCGGTGTACGCGACAGTTTTACCGGCTCCTGGAGCACCGGCACCGGGTTCGCTGCTCCCGGAAAGTCCATCGGATGCATGAACTTGGCGTCTTTCACGTGCTTGTCGTCGAGCGCCTGCTGTGGCGTGTAGACAGGGCCGGCCGGAATGCGATTGGCCTCAAGCGCCGCAAGCGCCTCGGCGGTGGTGCGGGAGTCGCACCATGTCTGCATGATCGCCGATAGCGCCTCGCCGTTGTCGCCGCGCGCCAGGTCGTCCTTGAAGCGGGGATCCTGGACCAGGGCGTCGTTGCCCATCACCTTGCACCAGCGCACGAACAGCGGCTGTCCGATGGCCATGGCATATATCCAGCCATCCTTGCACTTGAACGTGTCGGAAGGCCCAGCCGTAAAGCCACGATTGAGGGTCGCGATACGGTTGAGGCTGAGCATCGCCTGCTCGATCAGATGGCTATTGGTGATGTTTATGGCTGTGCGCAGAAGGGCAGTCTCGACCTTCTGGCCTTTGCCGCTCCGGGCGCGGTCGATGAGGGCCGCCAGAACGCCCACGGTATTGAGCAAAGCAGTACCGAAGTCTACGAACGGGGCGTTCATGCGCGTCGGTACCTTGCCGTCACCGGACAGGAACATCGCCCCCGACATCGCCTGGCCGATCGTATCGAACCCGACGCGGGTGGCGTAGGGCCCTTCGGAGCCGAACGTCGAAGTGGTGGCGAGGATGACCCGCGGGTTGATGGCCGAGATGGTATCGTAGTCGATGCCCATCTTCTCCAGATCTTCGTAGGGCAGGTTGGCGATCACCACGTCCGAGATCGCCACCAGCTTCTTCACGATCTCGCGGCCGGCCGGCTTCATGGGATTGAGGGTGAGGCCGAGCTTGTTGCGGCCCATCTGGAGGAACATGGCACCTTCGCCGCCCTCGACCACCGGCGTCACCCAACGGTCCTCGCTGCCTTCGAGCTTTTCGATGCGGATGACTTCGGCTCCGAGGTCGCCCAGCATGGTGCCGCAGAATGGGCCGGCGATGTACCGGCCGAAATCGAGGACGCGAATCCCCTCTAGGACACCAGCCATGGATCCGCTACTCCGCTCGAATGCAGTTCAGTCGAAAAAGGTATTGGGCTTGATGAAGAACGCAAGCATCAGGCAGCCTTCGTCTGTCCATGCGTCGTGGAGGCTGCCGGGACGCCGCCAGACGTAGTTGCCGGCCGTGCAGACGCCGGCGTGGTCGGCGAAAGATCCTTCGAGCACGAACGTCTGCTCGATGGCGACGTGCTCGTGCAACGGAAGACGGGCTCCCGGCGCCCACCGCATCAGCGCGGTCGACATGCCCGTGGCCTTGTTCTCCATCAGGATCTTCCACTCGACGCCGGGAAAACGCGTCGGCTGCCAAGGCACGCCGGCGACATCGACGTAGGTCGAGTCGGGAAGCATCGTTTCGGCGTTCACGCGGCGGCCCTCTCAGCGGCGCGTTGCTTGGCCGCCTTGAGTGTGCCGCCACGCATCAGATGACCGGGCAGGGACCGGCCGACGATCTCTTCGGCGAGCTTGGCCACGTCGATCAGGCGATCGATGTCGAGCCCGGTCTCGACACCCATTTCCTCGCACATGAAAGCGAAATCCTCGGTGCAGATGTTGCCGGCCGCACCGTCGGTCGCCGCGAACGGACAGCCGCCCAGTCCCGCGACCGAGGCGTCGAACTTGGTGACTCCCATGCGCAGGCCAGCGTAGGCGCTGGAGATGCCAGTTCCGCGTGTGTCGTGGAGGTGAAGGGCGATCTCGAGATCGGGCCACTTCGACCGAATGGCACCGATCAGGCGCTCGACCGAACGCGGCGTCGCCCAGCCCATAGCATCGGTGAGCTTGATGCCCTTGAGGGTGAACCCGGCCAGCTCGGCCTCGTCCAGGATCGACTGGACTCGCGACAGGATTAGGTCGGTCGAAAGCTCGCCTTCGAAATTGCAGCCGAAGGCCCCCAGGACGACGCCCCATTCGACAGGCATGCCCCGGTCGCTGAAAGTCTTGAGTGACATGCGCTGTTCGACCAGAGCATCGGCGACCGACTTGCCGATGTTCTTGCGCGAGAAGGTATCGGACGCCGTTATGCGCACGCCGCCATCGACATGAAGTGGGCCACGCAGTGCGCGCTCCAGTCCCTGCTGATTGAGCCATAGTGCGCTGTACTGAATGCCGGGCTTGCGACGAATTTGCGATGCCACGTCTTCGGCATCGGCCATGGTCGGCACCCGCTTCGGGTTGACGTAGGAGACGCAGGCGATCCGTTTCAACCCGGTGTCCGCCAGCGCCTCGATCAGACGCACCTTGGCGGCCACCGGGATTGCCTTCTTCTCCGACTGAAAGCCCTCGCGAGGGCCTTCCTCGTCGATCGTCACGCGCTTGGGCAGATCGGACATGGGCGCGGTTCCTCCGGGCGTCAGCCTTCCTCCTGGAAGGCCTCCTTGCGCGCTTTCTTGATACTGGGCAGGGCCATCAGCACCAGCAGCAGGGCCGTGGTGATGAGCAGGCCGAGGCTGATCGGCCGTTCGAGGAACACCATCGCATTGCCGCGCGACAGAAGCATGGCGCGCCGGAAGTACTCCTCCATCTGCGGCCCGAGCACGAGGCCCAGCAAGAAGGGCGCGCCCTCGCAACCCAGCTTGACGAACACGTAACCGAGCACACCGAACGCTGCGACCTGCAGCACATGGAAAGTGCTGTTCTGCAGGCTGTAGGCGCCGATGCAGCAGAACAACAGGATCGCCGGGGCGAGGTAGCGGTAGGGCACTGTCAGCAGCTTCACCCACATGCCGATCATCGGCAGGTTGATGACGACCAGCATGGCGTTGCCGATCCACATAGAGACGATCATGCCCCAGAACAGATCCGGCTTCTTGGTCATGACCTCCGGGCCCGGCTGGATGCCCTGGATGATCATGGCGCCGACCATCAGCGCCATCACGGCGTTGGACGGGATGCCGAGCGTCAGCATCGGGATAAACGAGGTCTGAGCAGCGGCGTTGTTGGCCGCCTCCGGCGCGGCAACACCCTCAACGGCGCCCTTGCCGAACTCCTCGGGGTGCTTGGAGAGCTTCTTCTCCAGCGTATAGGCCGAGAAGGCGCCGAGCGTGGGGCCACCGCCTGGCAGGACGCCGAGCAGCGCACCAAGCGTGGTGCCGCGCAGGACCGCCGGAATGGACCGTCGTATTTCCTCGCGCGTCGGCCAGAGCGACCCGACCTTGATCGCACCTCCGCGTTCCAGATGTCGTTCCAGGTTGACGACGATCTCGGCGATGCCGAACAGCCCCATGGCGATCGGCGCGAAGTCGATGCCGTCGCTGAGTTCAGGCACGTCGAAGGTGAAGCGCTGGGCGCCTGTGTTCACGTCGGTTCCGATGAGGCCGAACAGAAGCCCGAGGAAGACCATGGCGATTGCCTTGGTCACCGAGCCGCTGGCCAGCACGACGGCGGCGACGAGGCCCAGCGCCATCAGGGCGCAATAGTCGGCCGGGCCGAATTTCTGCGCCATGCGCGTCAGCGGTTCGGCAAAGATCACGATAATGATGGTGCCGACGGTGCCGGCGAAGAACGAACCCACCGCCGAGATCGATAGCGCCGCCCCCGCGCGGCCCTTCCGCGCCATCTGATAGCCGTCGAGACAGGTGACCACTGAAGAGGCTTCGCCCGGCAGATTAACCAGAATGGACGTCGTCGAGCCGCCGTATTGCGCGCCGTAGTAGATGCCGGCCAGCATGATCAGCGAGGCCGTCGGCGGCAGGTGAAAGGTGATCGGCAGCAGCATGGCAATGGTCGCCACCGGGCCGATACCGGGCAACACGCCGATCAAGGTGCCCACCATGCAGCCCAACAGGGCGTAGAGCAGGTTCTGGAAACTGACGGCGACGCTGAGGCCCAGCGCGAGGTTGTTTAGCAGCTCCATCTCACCACCCGAGCATTTTTACGATGTAGATGTTCATGCCGAGGCCGACCTTGAACACGATGGTACACAGGATCGCCAGCACGATTGTGTTGCCGATCACTTCCATCAACTTGAATTCCTCGCCGGCCAGCGACGAGATAAAGACCAGGACGATCAGCGCGGGCAGCAATCCGGCGCTCTCGAACAGCAAGGCAAAGCAGATGATGCCGACGGTAACCAGCGTGAGCGGCTTCCACTTTATCCGTTCGACGGGTTCGCCCTTGGTGACCAGGGCGACGACGCAGATCAATCCACCCAACCCGATCAGGATGAGCGACAGCATCCGGGGCACCCATCCCGGCCCCATGCGAACGGGCGTTCCGAGCGCCAGCTTCTGGCCGAAATAAAGGGCTATCAGGCCGAAGCCAATGAACATCAGCCCGGACAAAAAGTCCTTGCTCAGGAATCGATTCAACGACGCCTCCCAGTACGCGTAGTCTTCAAATAGCGTTGGGCCCGAACCCCCCGGGCCAATACAAGGCAGATAAACACAGATTTACCGTTTTGCCCAAGCTCCAAGTTCAGGAACTTTCCAGCGGCCCCGCCGTGTTGGCAGCAAAGCACGCTGCGAATACACGGGCGGGCAGCGCTGAGGGAGCCCCGGCAGGCCGCCGCGCTCGAGCCGGCGCGACAAAGAGCGCAGGGAGCGATTGCGCCGCCAAGCAGAACTGAACGACGTGCTCACAGAGAAGGCAGGCGAGCGCAGCCGAGGCCGGCGCCTCTACCGCAGTGGCAACGCCCCTTTGGTCGATATTGCATGCACACCTGTGGGCGAGCACACTCCCGCGGAGTAAACGACCGTTCAGGGGCTGTTATTGGCACGCAAGGGCGCAGACTACATCGGCACAATGGAGGTCCAGGAGAAGCACCGCTTCGACGAACTGTCCCTGGGTCGTTTCATGGCGGCGCACGTCGAGGGCTTCGTGCCGCCGGTGCGCGCTGAGCAGTTCCGCGGCGGCCAGTCGAACCCGACCTACCGGCTCGAGGACCTCGGCCCTCAACAAGACCAACGTCCCCACGCCGCGGGCCTACGCGTTGTGCGAGGATGAAAGCGTCGTCGGCACCGCTTTCTACATCATGGAGTACTGCGACGGACGCGTCCTTTGGGATCCGCTTCTGGCCGAGGTGCCGAAGGAGGCGCGGCTGCCGATCTATCGCGCCAAGTTCGAGGCGCTGGCCCGGCTCCATGCGGTCGACTATTCGGCCCTGGGCCTGGCCGACTTCGGGCGCCCCGGCAGTTATGTCGCGCGGCAGATTTCGCGCTGGGGGAAGCAGTACAAGGCCGCCGAAACCGAATCGATCGAGGCGATGGACAGGTTGCTGGGTTGGCTGCCGGCCCATCTTCCGTCCAATGAGGAGACTGTACTGGTCCATGGCGACTACCGGCTCGACAACATGGTTTTCCACGCCGCGGAGCCGCGCGTGCTCGGCATCATCGACTGGGAAATCTCGACGCTGGGCGACCCGCTGGCTGAACTGTCCTATCTCTGCATGCTGTGGCGCACACCGAGGGACTGGGGCGGTCTCGAAGGCCACGATCTTGAAGGACTCGGCCTGCCGACCGAGCACGACATGGTTACCTATTACTGCGGGTTGTCGAAGCGTCCCGTGCCTGACGCTGCCCTCTGGAACTTCTACATGGCCTACAATCTGTTTCGCGTCTCGTGCATCCGCCAGGGTGTCTATGCCCGCGCCCTGGACGGCACGGCATCGAATGTACGTGCCGCAGAGTCCGGGAAGCTGGTGCGGCCGGCGGCCGAACTCGGCTGGAAGATCGTCGAAAGCATCGACGGAGGAGCGAGATGACCAAGCGCAAGCCGGCACGGACGGATGTCGCGGCGCCGGCCGCCGCCGCCGAGCGCGACCAGCGACCGCCGATCGAGGCAATTCGTGCCGCGGCGTTCCAGCAATTCGCCGAACGTGGCTATCCGGTGGTTACCGTGCGCGACATCATGAGGGCCTGCGGACTGACGCAGGGCGCACTCTACAATCACTTCAAGTCGAAGGACGAACTGCTGCACGACATCATCGCCTCGACCCAGGGCGAACTCGAGCGGCTGTGTCAGCAGGCGGTCGCAGAGGCAGGCAGCGATCCGCGCGCAAAGCTCGCAGCGTTCGTGCGCGTGTATGTGATGCGGCATTGCCGGCTAAGGGTTGAGGCGCTGGTCGCCAATCGCGAGATAAGCTGGCTCGATGCCGAACATGTCGCCGATATCCGACGCAGCCGGCGCGCCATTCGCGACATCGTGGTCGCGATCCTCGCACACGGTGTCGAGAGCGGCCTGTTCGATCCGCCTCTGACCGGCGGGCGCCGCGACCTCAAAGCCATAGCCATGGCCCTGCTCGATCAATGGACCCATGTATCCATGTGGTACGGTCCTGGTGGGGAGGTCGCCGAGGAGGAGATGGCCCGGCTCTATGCCGACATGGCGCTGCGCGCCGTCGGCGCCCGGGCCTAGGCACGCTCTGCAACGTTCGGAGTATCCGGACATGTGTATGCGTCTGATCGCGCTTGCTGTGGCCTTGCTGTCCGCCGCGGCCTGTACGCCCGAGACGACGGGAGGACCGCCGCCCACCGGCCGCGAGACAGCCGTCGCGGCGGCACCGGCCAACGGCATTGTGCCGGCAGGGCGCTGGCGCGCGGTCCTGATCGCGGGTGACAACAACAGCCCGGCCTTCGACAACGGTGTGCAGTCTTTGCGCGAGAAGCTAATGGCACATGGCGTGAGGGACATCGCGGTCTATTCCTCGGCTGCCAGGCGTGCGGCGTCCGCGGAACTGGCGAGTGTCGCCAACGTCGCGGCCGCGTTGCGTGCAGGCGGCGGCGATGCCTGCTTCGTCTTCGTCACCAGCCATGGCGAGCGCACGGGCTTCGTCTTGAAGACCGATCGCAGGCTGTTCGACCCAGGTTCGCTCGACCGCGTGCTCAGCGTCGGCTGTGGTTCGGTGCCGACGGTGGTCGTGGTATCGGCCTGCCACAGCGGGACCTTCCTGTCGCCGGGCATGCTGAAGCCCAATCGCGTGATCCTGACCGCCGCCGCGACGGACCGCGCCAGCTTCGGCTGCGGTGCGGGCGACCAGTACACCTACTACGACCAATGCCTGCTGCAGCAGTTCGACGGTGCCGCGACCTGGCGCGACCTCGCCGTCGCCACGCGCGCCTGCGTCGAGGGTCTCGAGCGCCGCATGGGCGTGCAACCGCCGTCCCAACCTCAGATGTTCTTCGGCGCTCAGGTCCGGGAACTGCGGCTGCCGTCGCGCTAGAAGCAGGCGCTAGCCGATCACGGCCATGAAGTCGCAGGTTACGTGGTGCGCGCTGTCGGCCGACAGCGAGAGCGTGTGACGGGCCGGTCGCGAAGCCTCGTCGGGAAACATCTTTACCCACTCCTCGTTGAGCGCCGCGCGGCCGGTCGAGGGCTGCTTCATCCAGAAGTTGATCTTGATGATGTCGTCGACGGTGCCGCCGGCCGCTTCGACGCACAGGCGGATATGCTTGAAGATATTCGTGACCTGTCCGGCAAGATCGGGCGGTGCGGTGCGCGTGCCGGGTTCAGTGCCATTCATGATGCTCGACATCAGGATGTTGCCGATCCGGCTGGCATTGGGGATCGGATTCTGGTGGCTGTATCCGGGGTAGTTGATGCTCTTGCGCCTGGCCATCGTTTCTCTCCCTTGGAAGGGCGACGAGCATTGCATTTTCGCCAGCCTTGGCAAATGGTCTCGGTCGGAGGAAGCAGAAAATGGCCGCTGCCAAATCGGACTCTCTCGTCGACTACGAGCGCGACGGCGCGATCGTCACCCTGACGCTCAATCGCCCCGAGAAACTGAACGCTTTCAGCGACGAGCTGGTCGGCGCCCTTTCCGACGCGCTGCACCGCTTCGACATGGACGATGCGGCCCAGATCGCCATTCTCAACGGGCGCGGGCGCGCCTTCTCGAGTGGGGCGGACGTCCAGCAGCGCCAGCTCCGCAGCCGCGAGGAATTCCTCCGGCTGGGCGGTCCGCAGGGACGTGGCACGCACTCCTCCGACCTTCTGACCAAGGCGGTAAACTGGAAGCCGGTGATCGCCGCCGCGCATGGCTATGTTCTGGGACTATCCGTCGGCATCGTCCTCGAGTGCGATCTGGTCGTGGCCGAGGAAGGGACCAGGTTTCAGGTCACCGAAACGTCACGTGGCCTGGGCGCGGGCAAGTACTGGGCCCTGATGCACTACCGCGGCGGAGGCGCCTTCACCATGGAGGCCGCTCTCACCGGCCGCTTCTTCACCGCCGAGGAGGCGTTTCGGGCCAACCTGATCAATCGCGTGGCCGCCAGGGGCAAGTACCTCGACGTGGCGCGCGAGCTCGCGTGCGAGGTGATCGCCAATCCACCGCTCAGTGTGCGCTCCACCGTGCGCATGCGGCGCTGGTACATGGACCGCCTCAGCCGCGAGGTCATGTTCCAGACGGCGCCCGAGCAGCTCTATCTCACCGAGGACTTCCACGAGGCCGCGCGCGCCTTCACCGAGAAGCGCAAGCCCAGGCCCTTCAAGGGCCGCTGATCTTCGCCATCGCCATGTCGCGCAGCCGTGCGCGCTGGATCTTCGGGCCGTTGGGCGAGGGCGTGACCGGAAACTCCGTCACCGCGAAGACGCGCACCGGCACCTTGTAGCTTGCCAGTCCCTGCCGGCAGTGTGCGATGACGGCCGCCTCGTCCAGGGCAGCACCGGTTTGGAGAATGACGAAGGCGGCGGCGCGCACGCCGTCGGGCCGCGGCACGGCGATCGTCTGGCAGGCCGAAATGCCGGGGACGGCCTGGATATGCGTCTCGATTTCGAGCGGATTGACGAGGAAACCCGAGAGCCGCAGCACGTCACCCATGCGGCTGAGGAAGGTGAAGCCGCCCTCGCCATCGAGTTCGGCCAGGTCGCCGGTGCGCACATAGCCGTCGGACGTGATGGTCTCGGCAGTTGCAGCGTCGTTGCCGTAGTAGCCGACCATCAGGGAGGGGCCGGCGCATTCGAGTGCGCCGGGTTGCCCGGCGCCGAGCAGCGCGCCGCTTTCGGGGTCGCGAACCCGCACGTGGGCGAGGGGCGACGTCGGCACGCCGCCGCCGCGCCGGCGGCGCGCGATGGCGGCGTCGGGCGGCTGCGCCGCATAGAGCGCCTGAACCTCGCTCATGCCGTAGAGACCGCACAGGAGCAGGCCGCGTGCCGCGGCCTGTTCGGGCAGGGCGCCGAGGGCTGCGTTGAAGGCGGCATAGCCTGCCCATTTTACCGACGGGAACGGTCTGTCGCCTCCCACCTCGTCGAGCAGGCGCGCGTACATGTCGTCGCTGCCGAACAGCGTCGTCGGCCGATTCAGGGCGATCAGTCTGGCGATCTCGTCGATTTCGTAGGACTCAACCAGCACGCAGGGTCTGCCGGCGGCCAGCGTCGACAGCGTCTGGTTGAAACCGTAGACGCCGCAGAGCGGCAGGATGGAGAGCGTGAGAGTGTCGGGGGCCGTGAAACCGAAGACGCGCGCCGTCTGTTGGGCGTGGTTGGCGATCGCGCCCTGCCTGTGCAGCACGAATTTGGGCAAGCTGGTGGTGCCCGAGGTGGTGAAGATGTTGCAGGGCGCATTGGGCCGCGCGTTGTTGGCGCCGGATTGCGGCCGCGACAGCAGCCGGTCGAACGGCACGCGCCGCAGCCGCTCGATGGCCGCGGGCGCGGAGGCCGGCTCTTCGCCCACGATGACGAGGGCCGTGAGCCTGTCGAGCGCTGCAGGGTCGATGTCGGCCAGGATGGAAAGAAAGTCGATCCGCCGGAAGCCGGGGGCGCATGCCAGCACCTTGGCACCGGATCGGCCGACGATGTCGGCGACCTCGACGGCGCGATAGCGCGTGTTCACGGCGACCGCGATCGCTCCCAGTCTTGCGCACGCAAAGTAAAGAATGGGATAGGCGGGCACGTTGGGCAACCACAGGGCCACCCGGTCGCCCGGCGTCACGCCGAGGTCGGCAAGCCCCTGTGCCGCGCGGCTCGCGGCGTCGAGCAACTCGGCGAAGGAGATCGTCCGGTCACCATGGAGGAGTGCCGGTGCGCCGGGCGTTCTATCGGCGACATCGGCGAGCAACGTCCATACGTCGGCGGCAGGATGGGCGAGAGGCATGCGGGGCGGAGACTAGCGCATGCAGCCGCCATCTCAAACCGCCCTGCGGTAGCGCGTTCCGCGACGGGCGATGCTAGAGTGAGGTGGGGATAGTGGTGACTGCGCAAGCTGGTGCGGCATGGGAGTCGCTCGCCAATGCAAGGTCGTCATTCTGGGGAGATGCTCATGTTGCGCCGAAGTCTGCTAGCTGCTCCGCTCGTTCTTGCCGCCACGCCCTCGCGCGCCCAGCAGTGGGTGCCCAGGCAATCGATCAAGATCCTCGTAGGGTACGCACCCGGCGGCACCGCCGACATGACCGCCCGCCTGGCGGCTGATACCATCACGCGCCTGCACGGCTACCCCGCCATCGTCGACAACAAGACCGGCGCCGGCGGCTTCATTGCGCTGAAGCAGGTCGCGCAGTCAGCGCCCGACGGCTACACCGTGGGCATCGGCATCATGGGCCAGATCGCGGTCGGCGCCGTCGTGCCCGGCTCCAACATCCCGCTCGACCTCGACAAGGAGTTGGTGCCGATTGCCAATCTTGTCGGCGTGCCGATGGCGCTGATCGTGCGCCCGACCGCACCGTACAAGACCATCCCCGAACTGGTCGCCTACGCCAAGGCCAACCCCGGGAAGGTGTCGTACGCCTCGACCGGCCTCGGATCGACCAACCAGCTCGCCGCCGAATTCCTGGGCTTCGAGTCCGGCGGGCTCCAGATGATCCACGTCCCCTATCGTGGAGGAGCGCCGGCCATCGCCGACGTAGCTGCGGGCAATGTCGACCTCTTCTTCGGCAACGTGTCGGAACTGATGAGTCTTGCCAATGCGGGCAAGGTACGCGTGCTGGCGCTGGCTTCGTCGCGGCCCTCGCCGCTGGCGCCCGACCTGCCACTGCTGACCAAAGACGTACCGGCGCTCGACATCAACAACTGGTTCGGCCTGTTCGGCCCCGCCGGCCTGCCGGCCGATGTCCTGTCGGGTCTCAGCAAGCTCTTCATCGGCGCGATTGCCGATCCGTCCAACAAGGAAGCGCTCGCCAAGCAGGGGCTGGAATCGCTGGGGCAGGATCCGGCCGCCTTCAAGGCCTACATCCTGAAGGACCGCGAACGCTGGGCGAAGGTGGTCAAGCAAGGCAACATCAGGGCCGAATAGCAAAGGACTTTTAATGAGTGCGCCGCTTTCCCTCGGTATCGACATCGGGGGAACTTTTACCGATCTCGTCATTCATGACCCGCGCGACGGCCGCGCCATCATCTGGAAGGAGAGCACGACGCCCGACGATCCGGCGCGCGGCGCGCTTTTGGGTACGCGGCGGGTCCTCGAGAAGGCGGGCGTCAAGCCGGAGCAGGTCGGCCGCGTCGTTCATGCCACGACGCTGTTCACCAACGCGCTGATCGAACGAAAGGGCGCCCGGACGGGGCTGTTGACGACGGCAGGCTTCGCCGACGTGCTGGAGATCGCGCGCGAGCGCAAGTACGAGCTCTACGACCTCTTCATCGAGATGCCCAAGCCGCTGGTGCCGCGGCCCTGGCGACGCGAGGCCAGGGAACGACTGGCGCCCGACGGCAGCATCGAGGTTCCGCTCGACGTCGAGGCGGCGCTGGCCGAGGTCGCGCAGCTCGTCGAACAGGGTGTCGAGAGCCTCGCCATCTGCTTCCTGCACAGCTACGCCAATCCCGTGCATGAGCGCGCCATTGGCGCTGCCGTGGCCGAGCGCTTCCCGAATCTCTCGATCTCTCTCTCGTCGGACATTGCGCCCGAGATCCGCGAGTACCAGCGCGCCAGCACCACGGTCGCCAACGCCTACATCCGACCGCTCGCCGAGATCTATCTCGAGCGCCTGGAACAGGCGCTGAGCACGTCGGGCATTCCCGGTGGACTCTTTCTCATGCTCTCCAACGGTGGCCTGACCCATGTGAGCGAAGCCAAGCGCGCGCCGGTGCAATTGCTGGAAAGCGGTCCGGCTGCCGGTGCGTTGGCCGGCGCCTGGTTCGGCCGCAACGCCGGGCTGGAACGCGTGCTCGCCTTCGACATGGGCGGCACGACCGCCAAGCTCGCGCTCGTCGACGATGGCGAACCGCTGGTTGCCTACGGCTTCGAGGCGGCGCGCGAGAAGCGTTTTTTGCGCGGTTCCGGCTTGCCGATCATGATCGCCACCGTCGAGCTGATCGAGATCGGCGCGGGCGGTGGTTCGATCGCCAGGCGAAGCGACCTCGGCACGCTGCAGGTCGGTCCCGAGAGCAGCGGCGCCCAACCCGGCCCTGCGTGTTACGGACGTGGCGGCACCAATGCGACCGTGACCGACGCCGATCTGGCGCTGGGCTATCTCAACGCCGACTTCTTCCTGGGCGGTGCAATGAAGATCGACCGGGCCGCGACGGAGGCGGCGCTCAGGGGCCTCGCCACGGCGCTGGGCGTCGAGCGCGATCGCGCGGGCTTCGGCGTGCACGACGTGGTGAACGAGAACATGGCGGGTGCCGCGCGCGTGGCGATCGCCGAGCGCGGCCGCATTCCGGCCGAATACGCGCTGCTCGCGACTGGCGGTGCCGGGCCCGTCCATGCGTGGAACGTGGCGCGCAAACTCGGCGTCACGCGTGTCGTCTGTCCGCCGGGCGCGGGAGCGGGCAGCACCATCGGTATGCTGATGGCGCCGGCGCGCGTCGATCGCGTGGCGAGCTTCAGTGCAGCGCTCGTCGGTGCGGATTTCAGCCAGGCCGAGGCCATCTTCACCGCACAGGAAAATGAATCGCTCGACGTGCTGCGGCCGACCGGCGCCGACACCGCGGGGCGGGTCGTGCGGCGTCTGGCCGACATGCGCTACATCGGCCAGGGCAGCGAAGTCACCGTGGCGATGCCGTCGCCGCTCACCGAGGCCAGCGTCCGTAGCGCCTTCGAGGCCGCCTACAAGGCTTTGTTCGCGCGTACCCCGCCGGGTGCCGCGATCCAGTTCGTGGCGCTCAGGCTGTCGGTCAGCGCGCCGATGCCAGGCGCCGGCAGCAAGCTCGAGCTGCCGCGCCATCCCTCGGCGCAGGCGCTGAAAGGGACGCGCCCGGTGTTCTTCGCCGATGCGGGCAAGATGCTGCCGACCAATGTCTACGACCGCTATGCCCTCGAAGCCGGCGTGATCGTGCAGGGGCCGGCGGTGTTCGAGGAAGACGAAAGCACCTTCATCGTCGGTCCCGGTGCCACGGCGCGCCTGCTGCCCGACGGTTCCATTCTCGCGGAGGTCGTCCAATGACTCGCACCTTCGATGCGATCGAACTCGAACTTCTCTGGCGGCGCCTGATTTCCCTGGTCGACGAAGCTGCGGCGGCGATGGTGCGGACCAGCTTCTCGACGCTGGTACGCGAAAGTTACGACTTCTCCTGCGTCGTCACCGACACTTCCGGCCAGTCTCTGGTGCAGGCCTCCGAGAGTATTCCGAGCTTCATCGGCACGCTGCCTGAGACCGTAAAGCATTTCCTGCGCTTCTTTCCGCCCGACCAGCTGGAACCCGGCGACGTGTTGATCACCAACGACATCTGGCTCGGCACCGGCCATCTGCCCGACATCACGCTGGCCAAGCCGATCTTCCGGGGCGGCAGGTTGATCGCCTTCAGCGCCACGACCGCACACGCCCCGGATATCGGTGGCAAGATCCGGAGTCCCGAACCGCGCGAGGTCTTCGAGGAGGGGTTGCAGATTCCACCGATGAAGATGATCGCCGCCGGCAAGACCGACGAGACGCTGGTCGCCATCATCCGCAAGAACGTGCGCACGCCCGACCAGACCATGGGCGATCTCTATGCCCAGATCGTGGCGCTCGACCTGATGGAAGACCGGTTGCTGGTCCTGATGGAGAATTATGGCCTGCCGGATCTCACCGACCTTGCGCATGAGATCCAGGGCCGCTGCGAGACGGCGATGCGGGCGGCCATCCGCGAACTGCCCGACGGCACCTACCACAGCGAGCTCAAGACCGACGGCATCATGGAGACGCCGATCACGCTCAAGCTCAAGCTCACGGTCAGGGGCGACGAAATCGAGATGGATTTCGCCGGCACCGATGCCCAGGTCGACCGCGCCATCAACTGCGCGCTTTGCTACACCAACGCTATGGCGATGTACGGGGTGAAGGTCTGCACCAGCCCCAACCTGCCCAACAACGAAGGAGCATGGCGGCCGATCACGCTGAGAGCGCCGCCGGGCTGCATCGTCAATCCGCAATTCCCCGCGCCGGGCGGCTCGCGCATGCTGATCGGCCACTATGTGCCGATGCTGGTGTTCGGTTGCCTGGGCCAGATCGTGCCGGAGCGCGTGATGGCGGCCTGCGGCTCGCCGATGTGGGGCATGAACCAGTCGGGCGTGCGTGACGATGGCAAGGGCGGCGGCCGGCCCTACGCCAACATGTTCTTCTACAACGGCGGGATGGGCGGCAATTCGCACGGCGACGGCGTCACCTGCCTCTCATGGCCGTCCAACGTCTCCTCGACCTCGATCGAGATCAGCGAGCACATCGCGCCGCTGCGCTTCCATCACAAGAAGCTGCGCCCCGACTCCGGCGGCCCCGGCCGGCATCGCGGCGGGCTCGGCCAGGAGATTCTGATCGAAAGCCGGAGCGAGACGCCGATCGCCGTCTCCTTTCTGGCCGAGCGCACGATCTTCCCGGCCTTCGGCATCGAGGGTGGCAGGGACGGTGCACCGGGCGAGCTGCACATCAACGGCGAGAAGACCGATCCGAAGAAGCAGTATGTGCTGAACAAGGGTGATACCGTTTCGCTCGGTACGCCCGGCGGTGGCGGGCATGGTGATCCGAAGACGCGGCCGGAAGCGGCGGTCGCGGCGGATGTCGCCGCCGGCTATGTGACTGACGGGGCGGCGTTTCGCAGCTAGAGGCGGCTCTTCGCAATCGTGTGCGAAGGGCGATGTCGATTGAAGCCCGTGTCGGCGGCCGTTAGGGTCGTAACAAAGAAGAAGGCCACGGAGGAAACAATGAAGATTCTAGCAGCCGCGAGCGTTGCCTTGTGTGCCA
>RGPT01000310.1 GCA_010032545.1 Alphaproteobacteria bacterium | reverse complement strand
AACTTCGGCACCCACTTCTTCGACCCGGCCGGCGGCGGCGACCCGACGCTGTTCCTGCACCTCTTCTGGTTCTTCGGCCATCCCGAGGTGTACATCATGATCCTGCCGGCCTTCGGCATCGTCAGCCACATCATCTCGACCTTCGCCAGGAAGCCGATCTTCGGCTACTTGGGCATGGCCTACGCGATGGTGGCGATCGGCGTCGTCGGCTTCGTCGTGTGGGCGCACCACATGTACACCGTCGGCATGGACGTCGACACACGCGCCTACTTTGTGGCCGCGACGATGGTGATCGCGGTGCCGACCGGTGTGAAGATCTTCAGCTGGATCGCCACCATGTGGGGCGGCTCGATCCGCCTTGAGATCCCGATGCTGTGGGCCATCGGATTCATCTTCCTGTTCACCGTGGGCGGCGTCACCGGCGTCGTGCTGGCCAATGCCGGTGTCGACTACTCGATGCACAACACCTACTACGTGATCGCGCACTTCCATTACGTGCTGTCGCTGGGTGCCGTGTTCGGCATGTTCGCTGGCTTCTACTACTGGTTCGGCAAGATGACGGGCCGGCAGTATTCCGAGTGGGCCGCACAGGTGCATTTCTGGACCACCTTCATCGGCGTGAACCTGACGTTCTTCCCGATGCATTTCTCCGGACTTGCCGGCATGCCGCGCCACTACGTCGATTATCCCGACGCGATGTCGCACTGGAACTATATCTCGTCGGTCGGGTCGTTCATCTCGTTCGGATCGACCATCTTCTGGCTGGTTTTCGTGGTCTTCGGCGGAATCATGTACGGCCGCAAGGTTGGCGCCAACTACTGGGGCGAGGGTGCCACGACGCTCGAATGGACGGTCGCCTCGCCGCCGCCGTTCCACACCTTCGAGGAACTGCCGCACATCTCGCCGACGGCACACCACTAGGACCGGAGCGGAGGCGCCCCAACAAGGAGCCTCCGCCTTGAAACGTTCATGAGCGACACCGCGCACACTTTCACGGGCAACATCGCAGCCGCTGCGCCTGCGCGTGTGCGCGACTACATCGATCTCCTGAAGCCGCGCGTGATGTCGCTGGTCGTTTTCACCGGCCTCGTCGGCGTGCTGATCGCGCCGGCTCATATCCATCCCTTCACCGCCGCACTTGCGGTGTCGGCAATCGCGCTGGGCTCCGGCGCTGCCGGCGCCATAAACATGTGGTACGAGCGCGACCTCGACGCCCTGATGGTGCGCACGCGCAACCGGCCGTTGCCGGCCGGCCGTGTGGCGCCCGACGATGCGCTGGGCCTCGGCGTGTTGCTGTCGATCTTCTCCGTCCTGCTGATGGCGGTGGCCGCCAACTTCGTGGCGGCAACGTTGCTGGCGGCGGCGATCCTGTTCTACGTCTTCGTCTATACGATCTGGCTGAAGCGCCGTACGCCGCAGAACATCGTGATCGGCGGCGCCGCCGGGGCCTTCCCGCCGATGATTGGCTGGGCTGCTGCGACTGGCGACATCTCGGCGGTCGGCGTGGCCCTCTTCCTGCTGGTCTTCCTGTGGACGCCGCCGCATTTCTGGGCGCTCGCGCTCTATCGCAGCGACGACTACCGCCGCGCCGGCGTGCCGATGCTGCCGGTGGTCGCCGGACCGCGCGAGACCAAGCGGCAGATGCTGATCTATACTCTTGTCCTCGCGCCTGTCGCGCTGGCGCCGACGCTGCTGGGCGCCGTTGGCTGGCTTTATGGCATCGTCGCGTTGACGTTGTCCGTGGTGTTCATCGGCCATGCCGTCGCGGTGTGGCGCACAGCCGACGACGAGACGGCCCATGGTCGGGCGCGCCGCATGTTCCGCTTCTCGCTGCTCTATCTCGCGCTTCTGTTCGCGGCCCTGCCGTTGGATGGGCTTCTCGGCCGGCTTTTCGACCGGCTCGTCGGATGAGCGAGGCCATGGCCGAAGATCGCCGCCCCGGCAACACCGACCTTCACCGTCGTCAGCGGGCCAAGAACCTCGTCGTGGCGGGCTTCCTGCTGGTGATGGTCGTGTCGTTCTTTGTGCTCACCATCGTGCGGATGGGGGACAAGGCATGACGACCGACGCCGGCCGGAAAAATGCCCGGGTCGCGGTTCGGCTGATTGCCGTTGCGGTGGGGATGGTTGGTCTCGCCTATGCCTCCGTGCCACTCTACGACCTGTTCTGCCGGACCACCGGCTTCGGTGGCACGCCGGTCGTGGCCGAGAAGGGCGAACGGCCGGTACTGGATCGGACCGTAAAGGTACGCTTCGATTCGAACGTCGAGCCCAATCTGCCCTGGCGTTTCGAGCCGCTTGAGCGCGAGGTCAAGGTCCGCCTCGGCGAGGAGCGGTTGGTCCATTATCGCGTGACCAACGTCTCGCAGCGGCCAATCGTCGGGACTTCGACCTATAACGTCACGCCCGAGCCGGCGGGACCCTGGTTCAACAAGCTCCAGTGTTTCTGCTTCACCGAGCAGCTTCTGCTGCCCGGGCAGTCGGTCGACATGCCCGTCGTGTTTTTCGTCGATCCCGACATGGACAAGGATCGACGCTACGACAACGTCCGTACCGTCACGCTCTCGTACACTTTCTTCGAGGCCAAGACGGAGCGGGCGAAGATATTGCTCGGCGGTAGCCCCGCCAACGGAACTGGAAAGGGTGGATGAACATGGCCGAAGGCACACCGAAGCATCCGTATCATCTCGTCGATCCGAGCCCGTGGCCGGCGCTGGGCGCGATCGGCGCGCTGCTGCTGGCGCTGGGCGCTGGTCTCGGCATGCATCCCGATATGTTCGGCAAAGGCATCGGCAGCTTCGCCAAGTCGGTCAGCTGGTGGCTGGTGGTGCCCGGGTTCGCCGTCATCTTCGCCGTCATGTGGTGGTGGTGGCGCGACGTCATCGTCGAATCGCGAAAGTACCATACGGCGGTGGTCCAACTCGGTCTGCGCTACGGCATGATCCTGTTCATCGCCTCCGAGGTCCTGTTCTTCGCCGCCTTCTTCTGGGCGTTCTTCGACGCGTCGCTCTACCCCAACTCTCCGGAAATGCCGGTTCGCGCCGAAGCGACCGGCGGCGTCTGGCCCCCCAAGGGCGTCAGCATCATCGCGCCGTTCGACCTGCCGCTGATGAACACGCTGATCCTGCTGCTCTCGGGCACCACGGTCACCTGGGCGCATCACGCCATCGTCGAGGGCAACAACCGCGACGCCGTTCGCGGCCTGTTGCTCACGGTCGTGCTGGGCGTGTGCTTCACGGCGGTCCAGCTCTACGAATACGTGCATGCGCCGTTCGGCTTCCGCGACAATATCTATTCGTCGACCTTCTTCATGGCGACCGGCTTCCATGGTTTCCATGTGTTCGTCGGCACGACCTTCCTGCTTGTCTGCCTGTTCCGCGCGCAGGCAGGCCAGTTCAAGCCCAAGCAGCATTTCGGCTTCGAGGCCGCCGCCTGGTACTGGCACTTCGTCGACGTGGTTTGGCTGTTCCTGTTCTTCTGCATCTACTGGTGGGGCGCCGGGAAGGCGCCGATCGCGCTGCACTGACCGCTTGAAGCGGACTATCCTAGGAACCGCCGGGCGCTCCCCGGCACGACATTTCTTGCAGAACCAGCCAAGCAACTCGAAGAAAAGCCAATACTCGTAGAGGCTCGCCACATCTCGCTGTCCCGCATGAAACAATTCTTCGCCACCTTCCCACGAAAGCTCTGCCGCCGTGCGAAACCGCAACCACCAGCGCAGCACTTCGCGATAGCCCGCCTTGCGCTGCAATACCGGGCTGCCCAGCGGCGCAAAACACATCTCGCCCACTTCACGGAACAAACTGCGTCC
>RGPT01000309.1 GCA_010032545.1 Alphaproteobacteria bacterium | reverse complement strand
TTGAGGCTGGTCATCGGCTCCTGGAAGATCATCGCCATGGCGTTGCCGCGCAGCCGGGCCATGCCGCTGTCATTGAGCTTGAGCAGGTCCTCGCCCTGGAAGCTCATGCGCCTTGCGCGGCGGTAGCCGCCGCGGGCCAGCAGGTTCATGACGGCCAGCGCCGTCACCGACTTGCCGCAGCCCGACTCGCCCACCAGGCAATGGGTCTCGCCGCGCTCGACGGTGAGCGAGGTGCCGCGCACCGCCGACGTGCGACTGCCGAAGCCCACTTCGAGCTGTTCGATTTCGAGGAGAGCGCTCAAGGGGCCGTGCTCACGTATCGGTCCGGGCGCCGAACAGGTCGCGCAGCCCGTCGCCCAGAAGATTGATGCCGAGGACCAGCGTGAACAGCGCCACGCCCGGGATCACGATCACCCACGGGGAGAAGAACATGTAGTCCTTGGCCTCGGCGATCATCAGGCCCCACGACGGCAGCGGCGGCGGCACGCCGAGGCCGAGAAACGAGAGCGTCGCCTCGAGCAGGATGGCGAGCGCAATCTCAAGTGTCGCTACGACGACGAGATGGCTCGCGATGTTGGGCAGCACCTCGCGCGACAGAACGCGGAAGCGCGAGCAGCCGGCGCACCATGCGGCGGCCACGAAATCGAGGTTGCGCACCTGCATGGTGGTCGAGCGTGCCACCACGGCGAAGCGGTCCCACAGCAGGAGGCCGAGCGTCAGCACCAGCAGGGTCATCGAGGTGCCGAGCAGGCCGACCACGGCCAGCGCCACCAGCACCACCGGGATCGACAGACGCGTGGTGATGGCGAACAGCACGGCGTCGTCGATGCGGCCGCCGAAGAACCCGCCCAGCACGCCGATGGTGATGCCGATCAGGCCCGACACGACCGTGACGGTGACGCCTATCAGCATGGAGATGCGGCAGCCCCAGATCAGGCGGGAGAGATAGTCGCGGCCGAGCTGGTCGGTGCCCAGCAGGTGGGCGGGGTCGGTGCCCGCCATCCAGAACGGCACTTGCAGCCGCTTGGCGAGGTCCTGGGCGAAGGGATCGTGCGGCACCAGGAGCGGTGCTGCGATGGCGCAGATCATCGCCGCCCCCACGATCACCGCGCCGATCCAGGTGCTGAGGCTCTTCCAGCCCCGCTTGGGACCGGTATTCACCAGTGTGGCCGCGCTCATACGCGCAGTCTCGGATCGAGCACGGCGTTCATCAGGTCGGCGACCATGGTGAGCGCCACATAGATCACGGCCAGCACCAGGACGACCGCCTGCACCACCGGGAAGTCGTTCTTGGCGATGCTTTCCCAGGCGAGGAAGCCCACGCCGTGGAGCGCGAAGACCTGCTCGATCACGATCGAGCCGCCCAGCATGAAGCCGAGCTGGACGGCGGCGATCGCCACCACCGGGATGGCGGCGTTGCGCAGCGCGTGCTTCAGCAGGATCGAGGCGCGTGACAGGCCTTTGGCCCGCGCCGTCCTGATGTAGTCGCTGCCCATGGCCTGGATCATGCCGGCACGCGTGAGGCGGGTGAGGGCAGGGATGGCCGAGAAGGCCAGCACCACGCCCGGCATGACGAAATTCTGCCACGAGCCGGTACCGGAAATCGGCAGCCAGCCGAGCTGCAGGCCGAAGGTGATCATCAGCAGCAGGCCCAGCCAGAAACTGGGCATCGCCTGTCCCAGCAGGGCCACCATCTGTACGGCGCGGTCGAAGCCGGTGCCCTCGCGCACGGCAGCCAGGATGCCGAGCGGGATCGACACGAACAGGGCGATCACAAGTCCTGTGACACCCAGCGTCAGCGTCACCGGCATGCGCTCGGCGATCAGCGTCGAGACCCGGGTCTGGAAGAAGTAGCTGTTGCCGAGGTCGCCGGTGAGTGCGCGGCCGACCCAGTCGACGAACTGGGTGAGCACCGGCCGGTCGAGGCCGTAGGCCTTGCGGATCGCCTCTATGTCGGCCTGAGTCGCATTGGGGCCGGCGATCGATGTGGCGAGGTCGCCCGACAGCCGCGTCAGGATGAAGGCCAGCGTCATGACGGTGGCCGCAACGAGGAAAGCGACGATCAGGCGGCGGGTGAGGAAACTGAGCATGCGGGAGTCCAGCTTAGGGCGGTTCGGTCCCGAACGCGACCAAGCGATTGCGGCGGCAAACCACGGTGAACAACCGGTCATCTTCGACGCTTGGCGCGCGCGCGCGGCTCCTATATGGGGGAGTCATGCCGGTGTTCACGAACCCGCGGCGCACACCATCGTTCGGTCTTGCGCCCAGCCTGGAGGATTTCGAGGCGATCGCCGCCGAGGCGCTGGCCACGATTCCCGAGGAGTTTCGCCGGCATGTCGGCAACGTGCGAATCCAGATCGACGACTTTCCGTCCGACGAGGTCGAGAAGCAGATGGAACTCGACACGCCGTTCGATCTGCTCGGCCTCTACCAGGGCGTCTCGATGATGGAGCGCGGTGCCGGCCACGTCGCCAACGACATCGACCGCATCTTCCTCTATCGCCGCCCGATCCTCGACTATTGGTGCGAGTCCGGCGAAGACCTGCCGCATATCGTGCGGCATGTGCTGATCCACGAGATCGGCCATCACTTCGGCCTGAGCGACGACGACATGGAAGCGATCGAACAGGTCGCGCGTGCGGTCGCCGATGGCGTAGCGGCCGATCGGATTGTCGACGAAGAAGGCGCGGCCTTCGGGCGTCACCTCGTACATGGCAAGGGACCAGAAGGCCCGGGCCGGCGGCAGGCCGCCGGCCGGGAAGGTGAGTTCGTAGCGCTGGCTGCCGTCGAGCGGCCGGCCCGCGGAATCGGCGTTGCAGGTCACGTAGACCGCCTCGGCCGGCTCCAGTGCGCCGAGCCCGCCCAGCGCCACCACGGCGCGATAGAGGTAGTTGGTGCCGAAATTGCCGAGATCGCGCTCGCCGTAGGTCCAGCCATCGACCGTCCTGCCGAAGCGGCCGCCGGCGTTGCGGATCTCGGCATGGCCCTGCTCGATGCCGGCCCGGATGGCGCGCTGCTCGCTCTCGCCGAAGGCGCGCAGGTCGAACTTGCGCCCGGGCCGCAGCCGCAGCGGCACCAACTGCTCGAGCAAGGCGCGGTCGCGCTCGGGCACCGGGCTCTCGCCCAGCGCCTGCATGCCGACTTCGAACAGGTCGAACGGGTCGGCGCGGTGGGGCGCCGGCCAGTCGGCCACCGGTTCGGGCGGCGCCACGGTGCGCTGGCGCATCAGTTCGCGCGTCTCGAGGATGCGCCGCTCGTTGCGCATGTCGGGCGTCTCCAGCAATACGCGGGCCTGCAGGATGCGCACGCGCTCGAGCTCCTCGGGCCCATCGACCAGGATGCGCCCGAGCAGCCACACCGAGTTGGTGGGCGCGCGCACCAGCGTCACGTCCGACGGCGCGTCGCCCTTCCAGTCCGGCCCGACGATCATGTGCGGCGGCGGCTGGCCGCCATAGAGCCGGTGGCTGACATAGGCGAAGTTGTCGGTGAACAGGTCGATGAAGGCGTAGTTGTAGTAGAGGTTGCCCACCGGCGGCACGGTGAGGAACAGCGGTTCGACCGAGAGGTCGAGCCAGGCGATGGAATAGAGCGTGTCGTTGTTGGGCGTCGTCACCATCCGCGACCGATGGTCGGCGAGCACGGGTATGTGAAAGAAGCGATTGAGCCTCTGGCGAAGCGGATTGGCGTCGTTCGCCGTGGCCTCCCAGCGCGTGCACCGCAAGATCGGCGAGTTGCGTGAAAAATGGCGCGGCGAGGGCGAGCGCTGGCCCGAGATCGTTTGGAAGATGCAGTCCCGCATCGGCCTCAACACCGGCGTCTGCATGATCGGCAAC
>RGPT01000308.1 GCA_010032545.1 Alphaproteobacteria bacterium | reverse complement strand
GGCCCTCGCCATGGTGTTCAAGCTGGTCGAGGGCGCCCAGAAAAACTGGCGCCGCCTCGATGGCCACGCCCTATTGCCAAAACTCATCCTGGGGGTCAAGTTCACTAACGGGCTGGAGGTCATCGCCAAGGCGAACGACCTTCAGAACGCAACCGCCGCCGCCTGAAAGATCAGGCCGTCACCAACTTTTGGCGATAGCTCCTAGCCTACGTGACGGGAACTGTGGACTAGGAGATTCGGGAGCGGAACAAATACCTGACGGCCGAAAAACTGCTCTAGGCTTCGCACAACAAGAAAGCTTATTAGGGAGTGAAACAATGAGACGGATTCAGTTGGCCGCAGCTGCGCTCGCTCTGGCGGCATCGATTTCCCCGGCATGGGCACAGCTTTCCGGCGATGTCGTCAAGATCGGCGTCGCCACCGACCTGTCGAGCCTCTATGCCGACATCAACGGCCCCGGCGCCGTTTTGGCGACGCAGATGGCCATTGAGGATTTTGGCGGCACGGTGCTCGGCAAGAAGATCGAGATGGTTTCGGCCGATATCCAGAACAAGGCCGATGTCGCCGCCACCACGGCACGGCGCTGGTACGACACCGAGAAGGTCGATGTGATCTTGGGCTCGGGCGCCTCATCGTCGTCGATCGCCACGGCGGGCGTCGCCGGCGAGAAGAAGAAGGTCTATCTCGCCACCGATCCGGCCTCGTCCGACCTCACGGGCAAGCTCTGTAATCCCTACACGATCCACTGGGTTTACGACACGGCAGCACTCGCCAACGGCACGGGCTCGGCGGTCGTGAAAGCTGGTGGTAAGAGCTGGTTCTTTCTCACCGCCGATTATGCCTTCGGCTATGCACTGGAGCGCGACGTCTCGACCGTGGTGAAGGCGGCTGGCGGCAATGTCTTGGGCGGCGTCAAACATCCGATCAATACCAACGACTTCTCGTCGTTCCTGCTGCAGGCCCAGGCCTCCAAGGCGCAGGTCATCGGTCTGGCTAATGCCGGCGGCGACACCATTAGCTCGATCAAGCAGGCCGCCGAGTTCGGTATCGTCAAGGGTGGCCAGAAGCTCGCGGGATTGCTGGTCTTCGTCTCCGACGTCCATTCGCTGGGTCTCGAACGCGCCCAGGGCCTCAGCCTTACCGAGGCATTCTATTGGGACCTCAACGACAAGACGCGGGCTTTTTCCAGGCGCTTCGCCGCCCGGAACAACGGCAAGATTCCGACCAGCGTCCAGGCCGGCTTCTATTCTGCGGCTCTGGCCTATCTCAATGCGGTCAAGGCAACTGGCACCGACGATGCCGACAAGGTCGTGGCCTCACTGAAGTCGACCAAATGGGACGATCCGGTCTTCGGGCCGAGTTATGTCCGTGCCGACGGCCGCAAGATGCACAGCATGTATCTGTTCGAGGTCAAGAAGCCGTCTGAATCGAAAGGCCCCTACGACTACTACAAGCTGGTCGCGACAATCCCCGGCGAGCAGGCCTTCCGTCCCATGGAACAGGGCGAATGCCCGCTGGTGAAAAAGAGCTGAGTCCAGCCAACCCTACAACGGGAGGACCTGTCATGGCCGCCGAATCGAATATTTACGTGGGCGTCGCTGGCTATTTCGGCAAACCCGACCATCCCGGCAAGGTCGGCGTCTTCCAGCGCGCCGCGGAAGGTGGCGACTGGCAGCACGTTCTGGGCAGCGTGCAGGCCTTCACGGTCTTTGTCGATCCCAACAATCCCGAAACGGTGTTCGCCGGGACCGATGACGGCGTGTGGCGCAGCACCGATCGCGGCGCCACCTTCTCGCGCACCGACTTTCCCGATGCCAAAAAGCAGGTCTGGTGCTTCATGGTCGATAGCCGCGACCCGAAGAAGATGCTGGCCGGCGCCTCGCCCATCGACGTTTACCGTAGCGAGGATGGTGGCCAAAGCTGGCGCAAGCTGTCGTCGCCCAATATGCCGACGCATTGCAAGGGCCCCTTCGCCTCGCGCGTCATGCGCTTTGCCCAGCATCCGAAGAAGCCCAACGAGATCTTCGCGGCCCTGGAGATCAACGGCGTGATGCATAGCAAGGATGGCGGCGAGACCTGGGCCGATTGCAGCGTCGGCCTGATCAAGCTGGCCGAGTTGCCCCATCTCAAGAGCAAGATCGTGAGCGACACCACGGCCGAGGGCATGCTCGATGGCCATGCTGTCGCCATCAACCCGGCCGACCCGGACGCCGCCATCGTCGCCCTGCGCATGGGCCTGTTCCGTACCACCGACCAGGGCAAGAGCTGGCAGGACATGGAAATCGGCCGCTTCTCGCCCATCACCTATGGCCGCGACGTCAAGGTCGCTAGCGCCGAGCCCAATACGATATATGCCGCGCTCTCGGTCGCCGCTGCCAGCCATGATGGCGGGCTCTGGCGCAGCCAGGACAATGGCCAGAGCTGGAAGCGCTTCGACAAGGTCCAGGTCCACGGCACCATCATGTCGGTGGCGTTGCACCGCCACGATCCGAAGCAGGTCTATATCGGCGCGCGCTACGACGGCGAAGTCTTCGGGACGCAAGATGGCGGCGACACTTGGCAGGCCATGCCCCTGCCCGGCGAGGTCCAGCACATCTATTCAGTTGCCTGCGGTTGACCCCTGAGCGGCTACCAGCCGAGGTCGCGGCGCAGACGGGCGACCGTCTCGAGATGGCGTTCATGGTCAACGGCGAAGCGCAGCACCAGGTGACTGGCGCCGGCATCGGCATAGGCCTTGAGCCAGGCCGCCGCACACGCGCCGGGGCCGGCGTAGCCGTAAGGTAAAAAAATAGAAACGGCTGACAGATCAGTCAGTTAGTCGGCGTTGGCTAGCCGTTCGTTCGGTGGCCCCGTACAATTTTTCGGACGGCCGATGCCGCCGTCGCCGGGGGCAGGACAGGGCAGGCGCCTGTGCAGTGCCGCGAGCGGTTGGGCGGGCTCCTGCGCTACTATCATCGTGAGGCGGCGTGATGGCCCAACGGCCAGACCAATTATTTGGCCACACGGGCAGCTGGGCAGTTACCACTAGACGAAGGTGAGGTCGGCCTCGGCGCCCAGCATCCAGGCGCCGACAGTTTCGAAATGGGACAGGCGTCCCTGGAGCTGCTGCGTCACCGTATGGATGTCGCGGAAGCGACGTTCCAGCGGATGGTTCTCCTTGCCGGCGTTGAGATCGCGCCAGATCGCCGCCATCGACTGCAGCAGGTAAGCGCGGGCGGCGCGGACGTCGATATCGGCCTGGGCGAGATTGGACTGCACCACGGCATTGTCGCGCAGCGGGTATTTGGAGCCGCGCGGCACCTTGTTGCGCGCGGTCTTGATAAAATCGTCGAGCGCGCCGCGGGCGATGCCGCAGGCCACGCCGGAGAAGCCGACCTGGTAACAGGTGCCGGCGCCCATGCGATAGAGCGGGCCGGGCTCGCGGCATTCCTTCTCGAAGTCGCGGGTGATCGAATGATCGGCGCGGACGAAAAAGTCGGTCAGGGCGAACTGGTCCGACGCCGTGCCGCGCAACCCGACGGTGTTCCAGATATCGGTCCACTGCACGTCGCTGCTGCGCACCAGAAGCGTACGCTCCTGCTGGCGGCCGTCGGCGTCGAGCTTGGGAGAACCATCGGCCTTGTAGAGCGGGCAATGGGCGCCCAGCCAGGTGGCGTGCCGGCCACCCGAGGCGAAAGCCCAGACGCCGGTCACCTTGTAGCCGCCCTCACACTCGACCGCCTTGACCTTGGGGCCGGGGCCCCAGGCCAGCACGGCGCGCGGATCGTTGCCGAAGATCGCCTGCGCCACCGGCAGGTCGAGATAGGCCGCCGACATGGCGCAGCCGCCGGCCTGGCTCA
>RGPT01000307.1 GCA_010032545.1 Alphaproteobacteria bacterium | reverse complement strand
GCGCGCTGATCGGCTGTTCGGCCGGCTTCGTCAACCTGCCGCGCATCAAGGGCAGCCACAACGCGATCAAGAGCGGCATGCTCGCGGCCGAGGCGGCGTTCGAGGCGCTGGCGGCGGGCAAGACCGGCGGCGACGAACTGATCGCCTATCCCGTGAAGGTCAAGGCGTCGTGGATCTGGAAGGACCTCGACAAGGTGCGCAACGTCAAGCCGGCACTTGGCTGGGGCACGCTGTTGGGCACGCTCTATGGCGGCTTCGACATGTGGATGCACGATCTCGGCATCCGCCTGCCCTGGACCTTCCATCACAAGAAGGCCGATCACGAATGCCTGCGGCCGGCCAGCGAGTTCCAGCCGATCCAGTATCCCAAACCCGATGGCGTGATCTCGTTCGACAAACTCTCCTCGGTGTTCCTTTCGAGCACCAATCACGAGGAGGACCAGCCGGTACATCTCAAGCTGCGCGATCCCTCGATCCCGATCGCGGTCAATCTGCCGCTCTATGCCGAGCCGGCGCAGCGCTACTGCCCGGCGGGGGTGTACGAGGTTGTGACGGCCGACAACGGCCAGCCGCGCTTCCAGATCAACGCGCAGAATTGCGTGCACTGCAAGACATGCGACATCAAGGATCCGGCGCAGAACATCGATTGGGCAGTGCCCGAAGGTGGCGGCGGCCCCAATTACCCAAACATGTGACAGGTATGCGACGCACACTCCTTACGCTGCTTCCGGCGGCACTGCTGCTTGCGCTTCCGGCGACCGTCGATGCCCAGCAGGGCGGGACGCCCCAGACCAAGACGCCGCCGTCCTCGCAGGCCCAGCCCCAGCGTGGCCGCCAGATCGCGGCCTCCATCGACGGCCGCTATCTCGCCGCTCGCGTTGCCGAGCAGGATCACGACTACGACGCCGCAGCCGATCAGATGGATGCCGCCCTCGCGCTGGCGCCGACCGATCCCGAACTCATCTACTCGGCGTTCCGCATGCGCATGTATGCCGGCCGCGTCGACTCGGCCGTGCAACTCGCGCCGGCGGTGCTGGCCACGCGTCCGGGTGACGGCTTCGGCAATCTT
The DNA here is from genome assembly GCA_010032545.1 of Alphaproteobacteria bacterium. Classification (GTDB taxonomy): domain Bacteria; phylum Pseudomonadota; class Alphaproteobacteria; order Reyranellales; family Reyranellaceae; genus Reyranella. The sequence continues at coordinate 2,771 of RGPT01000307.1, read as the reverse complement.
GCCCTGGCCGTCGTTGCCATCAAGAAGGGCGAGTACAAGGCGGCCGAACAGCAGCTCAACCGCATCGGTTCGGAAAACCAGCTCGGCCCGTTGCGCGACTACGTGATGGCCTGGCTGAAGGCCGGCGAGAAGGACTTCCCTGCAGCGCGTTCGTTCGTGGCGAAGCTGAAGCCGGCGGCCGGCGAACGCGCCGAGGCGCCGGCACTCGTCATCGAGGCGCAGATCGACGAACTGGCGGGCGATCGCGCCGCCGCGGAATCCAAGTATCGTCGCGCGTCGTCGCTCGATGCGACCGGGCTGCGGACCACTCTGGCGGTCGCCGAGGGGCTGCGCCGGCTTGGCAAGGGCGACGAGGCCCGACAACTTCTCAAGGCCTACGGCGAGCGTTTCAGCGATTCGGTGCTGATGGACGCCTTGGTCGCGGCCAACGCGCCGGCGTCCAAGGCTCCTTCGCCGGCAGCGGGCATTGCCGAGATCCTGTTCGATATCGGCGGCATCATGGCGTCGGATCCGCGCAATCAGCGCACCGACCTTGCGCTGATCTTCGACCAGCTCGCCGTCTACCTGAAGCCCGACCATGATTTCGGCTGGCTGATGATCTCGGGCATCTACGAACAGTTCCAGCAGATACCCAAGGCCATCGCGGCCCTTGCCAGGATCGACGCGATTTCACCGCTGTCGTGGCAGGCGCGGCTCAGGACGGCAGCACTCGACGCACAGCTCGATCGCTTCGACCAGTCGGTCAGCAGGCTCACGACGCTGATCGCGGAAAAGCCCGACCGCATAGACGCAGCGCTCACGCTGGCGGATCTGCAGCGCGGCCGCGAACGCTATGCCGAAGCGGTTGCGGCCTACGACATCGCGATCGCGCGCCTGCGCAAGGTCGACGAACGGCACTGGCCGATCTACTTCGGCCGCGGCATTGCGCTCGAGCGGACCAAGCAGTGGCCGAAGGCGGAAATCGACATGAAGAAGGCGCTCGAGCTCTCCCCCGAGCAGCCGCACGTTCTGAACTACCTCGGCTACAGCTGGATCGACCAGGGGCTGCATCTCGACGAAGGTATGAAGATGCTGATGCGGGCTACCGCGCTTCGCCCCGATGACGGTGCGATTACCGACAGCGTCGGTTGGGCGTTCTATCGCGTGGGCCAGTTCGACAAGGCCGTCGAATGGCTGGAGCGGGCGAGCGAGCAGAAGGGCGACGATCCCACCATCACCGAGCACCTGGGCGACGCCTACTGGCACGTCGGCCGCAAGCGCGAGGCCCGCTTCGAATGGGAGCGTGCGCTCAACCAGAAGCCGGACAAGGACCGTGTCCCGGTGATCAAGGACAAGCTTGCCAATGGGCTCAACGCGGGCAACGACAAGCCCACCGTCTATGAGACGCCGGCGACCCCGAAGCAGGGTGGCTGAGGCACGCGCGCGTCAAGCGAGAGTCGCGCGATGCAGCTTGCCCGCGCCAAGGTAAATCTCTGGCTGAAGATCGTCGGCCGCCGCGCCGACGGCTACCATCTGCTCGACTCGCTGGTCGCCTTCACCGACCTTTCCGACAGCCTCAAGGTCGATCCCTCCGACGGCCTGTCGCTCGCTCTCGAAGGCCCAGAGGCCGCGGGCATCGACGGCGAAGCGGACAATCTGGTGCTGCGCGCGGCACGCCTGCTGGCAGATCGCGCCGGCGTGTCGCCACGAGCCGCGCTCAGTCTCACCAAGCATATTCCCGTAGCAGCCGGTCTCGGCGGCGGATCGGCCGACGCGGCTGCCGCTCTTCACGCCCTGGTCGACCTGTGGCGCGTGGCCTTGCCGATTGAGGAATTGTTCGATCTTGCCGCCGCGCTGGGCGCCGACGTGCCGATGTGCCTGGCTGGCCGGCCGGCGCTGGTGTCGGGCGTGGGCGAGGTCCTGCGGCCCGCGCCACCGCTGCCGCCCTGCGCCATTCTGCTGGTCAATCCGCGCATGCCGCTCGCCACGCCGGAGGTGTTTGCCGCGCGTCGCGGGCCTTACTCGGTGGTGACGCCTGTCCCGTCCGTGTGGCCGGATCTGGCTGGCCTCGTTGGCGCCCTGGCTGAACGCGGCAACGATCTCACCGAGGCGGCGATCTCGCTGCGACCTGCGATCGCCGATGTGCTGGCGGCGCTCGGCCGGACCGAGGGGGCGCGCTATGCCGCGATGAGCGGCAGCGGCGCTACCTGCTTCGCGTTGTACGACGACACCGCAGCCGCGCGCCGGGCGGCGGCCGGGCTGCCGGACCGCTGGTGGCGGCACGCCGGCCGGCTGGTCTCCGCTTGACCGACGGATATCAGTCGGCTTTCGGCTTCATGAGCTGACGCAGTTCCTTCAGCGATTCGAACAGCACTTTGCTGGGCTCGCCGGTCACGTTGAGGGCGGCGGCGCGTTCGTAGTCGCGGATCGCGGCGCGTGTGTTGGGGCCGTTCCGGCCATCAGGCGCTTCGCTGGAAAAATTGAGATCGCGGAGCAGTTGCTGGACCGCCTTCACCTGTTCGGCAGGCGCCGCCGGCCAGGTGTCGGGCACGGTCTTGGCGGGCTGGCGCTTGCCTGCTTCCTTGGGCGTATCCTTCGGTATCGTTCGTGCGACCTCGGCCGACGTCGGAGGTGACGGCGGCGGCTCTGGACGACCGATGTCGATGACCGTGGGCGTCGATGCGGGCTTGGGCGGTATGGTGGATGGAGCAATTGCAGCGGCGATTTGAGTCGCCAACGGTTTAGCAGCCTCGGCCTTCGCCGCTTCGGCCTTTGCCGCCTCGGCCTTCGCC
>RGPT01000306.1 GCA_010032545.1 Alphaproteobacteria bacterium | reverse complement strand
CAAGCCGCCTCGAAGACCACGGTGGACAACGTGGCGCCGGCCGCCAGCAGCAGCAGGCCAGGGTAGGTCGTGCGCAGGCCCGGCGGCAGCGCACGCCACTGGCGACTGGGCCGTCGTCTTTCTGCTGCTGTCGCTGGCGATGACGCCGCTCCGGGCAACGCTCGGCTGGATGCCGCTGGTGCACATCCGCCGCCGCATCGGCGTTGCCGCGGCGCTTTACGCGGGCGCCCATCTCCTGATCTACGCGCTCGACCAGAAATGGAACCTGGTCGTCGTCGCGACGGAAATCGCCAAGCGCTTCTACCTCACCATCGGCTTCGTGGCGCTGCTGGCACTGGTGGCGCTTGCCATTACCTCGACCAACGGCTGGCAGAAGCGGCTCAAGCGCAACTGGAAGCGCCTGCATTGGCTGATCTATCCGGCGGCGCTGCTGGCAATCGTCCATTTCTTCATCCAATCCAAGGTGTGGCGTGCGCTGCCGCCGGGCCTGCGCACGACCTACCCTGGCCTGCTGCTGCTGGCGGCCGGCGCCACGTTGTCCACCGTGGTCTTCGAGGCGGCTTGGTATGGTTTGGTGAACAAGATCGATCCCCTGCGCGTGCTCGCCGCCAACATCGATCCCTACCTCGTGCCGCGGCCGGCCCTAAAGGTTCTGCTGGCTTCCATTGCCGTGATCGCCGCCGTGGCTGCCCGCCGTGGGCTTGCGGCCCTCAATAGGTTCTGGACGAAGCGCTATATACAACGGACTATACCGACTTCCTGAACGGAAGAAGGCATGACACCGGAAGAGTGGACGGCAGTACGACTGAGCCTGCTGGTCGCGACCACTGCGACAGCGGCTAGCCTGCCGCTGGGCATCGCTGTCGCCTGGCTCCTTGCGCGCGGCAGATTTTGGGGCAAGAGCCTGCTCGACACCCTGGTTCACCTGCCGCTGATCATGCCCCCTGTAGTGACAGGCTACCTGCTGCTCCTCACCTTTGGCCGGCGTACCCCGGTCGGCGCCTTCCTGGCCGATGAGTTGGGCATCGTCTTCTCCTTCCGCTGGACCGGCGCCGCTCTCGCGTGCGCGGTCATGGGGTTCCCGCTTCTGGTGAGAGCCGTACGGCTGTCGATCGAGGCCGTGGATGCGCGGCTCGAGGCGGCGGCCGGCACGCTCGGGGCCAATCCGGCCTGGGTGTTTGCCACCGTCACCCTGCCTCTCAGCCTGCCCGGCGTGATCGCGGGCGCCATCCTGTGCTTTGCCAAGGCGATGGGCGAGTTCGGTGCCACCATTACCTTCGTATCGAATATTCCGGGCGAGACCCAGACCCTGCCGTCGCTGATCTACACCTTGACGCAGGTTCCCGGCGGCGACGCCGGCGCGCTTCGTCTTACGCTGATATCGATCGCGATATCCATGCTGGCGCTTCTCGGATCCGAAGTGCTCGCGCGCCGGATCGGCGCCCGGCGGACTGCCGTCGCGTGAGCCTGGACGTCGACGTCGATCACGTCCGTGAGCACTTCCGGCTCACGGCACGCTTCTCCTCCGAGCCGGGCCTCACGGCGCTGTTTGGCCGCTCGGGGTCGGGCAAGACGACGCTGGTCGACATCATCGGCGGCCTCGTTCGCCCGACACGAGGCCGTATTGCCATTGACGGCCAGGTGCTCGTCGACACCGAACGCGGGGTGTTCGTTCCCAGCCACCGCCGGCGGATCGGCTATGTCTTCCAGGACAGCCGGCTGTTTCCCCACTTCAGTGTTCGCAAGAACCTTCTTTACGGTCGCTGGTTCACACGGCCGGACGGCGGCGCGGCGGCGGATCTGGCGTCTGTGGTCAAACTTCTGGATATCGAGCCCCTGCTCGACCGCCGACCCGATTCCCTTTCCGGGGGCGAGAAGCAACGCGTGGCCATCGGCCGGGCATTGCTCGCCCATCCGCGTCTCGTCCTGATGGACGAGCCGCTTGCCTCGCTCGACGAGGCACGCCGGGCGGAGATCCTGCCCTACATCGAGCGGTTGCGCGATGATTCGGGCGTGCCCATCGTCTACGTCAGCCATTCGGCTGCGGAGGTGGCGCGGCTCGCCACTACCGTGGTCATCCTGACCGAGGGCAAGGTGACGGCCGTGGGGCCCGTGGTCGACATCCTGCCGCTGGCCGATGCGAGCGATCCCGGCGGCGTGCTCGACGCCACGGTGGCGCGACACGACGAGGTCTTCCAACTCACGGTCCTGGTGTCGATCGCGGGCGAACTCCAGGTGCCGCGGCTGGCTGCTCCAGTCGGCACACCGGTGCGCGCCTATATCCGAGCCCGCGACGTGATGATCTCGCTGCAGGCCCCGCGGGACATAAGTGCGCTCAACGTTCTGGCCGGCCGGGTTACGTCGGTCGCCCCCAGTTCGAATGGGGCTCAGGCCGACGTGCGATTGGACTGTAGCGGCGCGACGCTGATGGCCCGCCTCACGGCCAAGTCGGTGAACCGACTGGCCCTGGCGCCCGGAAGGCCGGTTTTCGCCGTCATAAAAAGTGTTTCATTCGAGCGCAGTTAGGCGAGGCGAGTGGCCGTCTTTGGGCGGAGGGCTGATTTCCCTGCGCTGCCAAAGAGGCTAGGTACACAAATCGCTCCCCGACGAGGCCACCCATGTCACCCCTGATGCTGCCCTTCACACCCCGTTTCATTGCCCTCACCCTCGCCACCTTGGCGACTGTGGGATTCGGCATTGCGTGGGCGGCCGACCCCAGGCTCTCGCTGCTGGGGATCTGCTTCGGCATCGCGACGGTGCTGACCGCCATCGGCATCCACGACCTCTTCCAGACACGACATGCGGTGCTGCGCAACTACCCGATCGCGGCGCATCTGCGCTTCATCTTCGAGGCGATCCGGCCGGAGATGCGCCAGTACTTCTTCGAGGACGACAAGGACGGCATGCCGTTCAGCCGAGACCGGCGCGCAGTGGTCTACCAGCGCGCCAAAAAGGTGTTGGACGTCCGGCCCTTCGGCACCAGCCACGATGTCTACGGCGACGGCTACGAGTGGATGGCCCATTCGATCGCACCCAAGCCGGTCGCCGACGATCACTTCAGGATCACCATCGGCGGCCCCGACTGCGCAAAGCCCTACTCAGCATCGGTCTTCAACATATCGGCCATGAGCTTCGGGTCGCTCAGCGCCAACGCGATCCGGGCGCTGAATGGTGGTGCCCGCCTCGGCGGCTTCGCCCACGACACCGGCGAAGGTGGCTACAGCCCCTACCATCGCGAGGGCGGCGGCGACATCATCTGGGAGATCGGCTCCGGTTACTTCGGTGCCCGCAATCCCGACGGCACCTTCTCGCCCGAGAAGTTCGCCGCAGGCGCCGCCAATGAGCAGGTCAAAATGGTCGAACTCAAGCTCAGCCAGGGCGCCAAGCCCGGCCATGGCGGCGTCCTGCCGGCGCCCAAGGTGAGCGCGGAGATCTCGTTGACCCGCGGCGTGCCACAGGGCGAGGACTGCATCTCGCCGTCGCATCACTCCGCTTTCTCGACACCGGTCGAGATGATGCGGTTCATTGCCGAGATGCGCCGGCTGTCGGGCGGCAAGCCGGCGGGCTTCAAGCTCTGCATCGGCCACGAGTGGGAATTCCTCGCCATCTGCAAGGCGATGTTGGAGACCGGAATCTATCCCGACTTCATCGTCGTCGACGGTAAGGAAGGCGGCACGGGGGCGGCGCCGATGGAATTCCTCGACCACGTCGGCAAGCCGATGCGCCAGGGACTGTTCTTCGTGCACAACGCGTTGGTCGGCATCGGGGCCCGCCAGCGCATCAAGATCGGCGCTGCCGGAAAGATCGTCACCGCCTTCGACATCGTGCGCACGATGGCGCTGGGCGCGGACTGGTGTAATGCCGCCCGCGGCTTC
>RGPT01000305.1 GCA_010032545.1 Alphaproteobacteria bacterium | reverse complement strand
CTGGGCAGGCGATTCCGGCGGCGAAGGCATCACGCGCAACAAACACTATATGGGCGACAAGCCGGGATTCGTCGCGATCAACTACAACCTGTTTGTCAGGCCCGACGATATAAAGGTGATGTATCGTGGTCAGGTGCTCGCCGGCACCGGTGGGCCACGCAGCGGTCGCGGCGGGTTCGGCTTCGACTGGAAGCCGGTTGGCGGGGATTATTCGGTCGATGTCATCGTAACAGGAGAGATGCTGGGTACGCGATGGAACTACGCCATCACGTGCCCGCGCTGAGGAACAGAAATGGCCGCAGGTCCGCTTCTAGTCAGTGAACCGCTCCAGCGCTACCGCGCGCTGGGACTGGCCGGCGACCCCGTGTGGCGTGCCGCCGGCCAGTTGCGCGCCGCCATTGCCGCCAGGCTGTCGCGCGAGCACGCCGATCTGCTGGCGATCCCCGAGGTCGATCCCACGGGACGCCGGATCGACTGGTACGCGCCCTTCGACGGCGACAGCCGGCGCCTCGGCGACATCGGCGATACGGAACGTGCGCAGGTGCTCGACAAGGTGCAGCACCTGCATGGCGACCTCGCCCGCATGGCCGACACGATGGAAGCGCCGGAGCGCTCGAGCGCCGAGCGGAACTTCGCGCGCCTGCTGCGCCATGCGCTCACCGCGCCCGGCGAGGAAACGCTCTACGTCGTCGATGGCAGGCCGGTGATGACCTTCTGGGGATTCACCGCCGATGCCAGCCTGCCCGGCGCCTTTCTCGCCAGCCCCCCCGTGCCGCCGCCCGCCGTCGCACGACCGGAAGCGGTCATGGTCTCCGCGCCGGCCCTCGCGGCCACGACGCCGCGCACGACCTGGTGGCAGTGGGTGCTGCTGGCGTTGCTTCTGTTGCTGCTGCTGGCATTGCTCGCCTGGCTGGTACGGCCCTACCTGCCGCGTCTCGAACCCTATCTCGAAGCCGAGGCCCGCGAACGGGCGCTGGGCGTCGCCGTCCGCCAGCCGCTCGAACTGCAGCGCACGCGCGTCAGCACCCTGCAGCAGGATAACGAGAACCTGCGGCTCGAACTCGCGCGCCTGACCGACGAACTGTCGCGGCGCGGCGACGATTGCGCCGCTGGCGTCATCGGGCCCGGCGGCGTGATCGTGGGAACCGTCCCCGGAACGCCGATCGAGCGCAGCGCGGCGCCGGAACCGGCGCCGGGTCCGGACGTTAACGCCGCGGACAAGGCCGGCGACAAGAACGGCGCGAAAGGTCCGGACGAGCAGGCCAAGGACAAGAGCGCCGGCGCGCAGAACGACCCCAGGAACGATCCCAAGAAGGATGAGCCCAAGCCAATGGTCGTCCCACCAGACGCCAAGCAGAAGCAGGATCTCGCCTTCCTCAAGGGCGACTGGCGCTCGCGCACGGGGTTGGCCACGGCGAGCGGCGAGAAGGACCTTCGACCGAGCTATACGTTGGACGACAAGGGCAAGGGCAAGGTGAGCTTCGTGCAGAAAAACGGTGCCGCCTGCGAGGCCCCCGCCGAAGCGCGCTGGGACAACGGCAAGCTGGTAATCGAGGAGAAGGCCAATCCCAAGTGCAGCGACGGCAAAACCTATGCGCGCAACACGGTCAATTGCGAGATCGACGCCAACGGTGTGGCCCAGTGCAAGGGCAGCCAGCCCGGCGACCAGCGCAGCTATCAGGTGCAGATCGGCCGCTGAGTCCCTAGACTGGACCGATAGCCGCAAAAGCATGACATGAGTGACCTCGCCCGCCTGCCGAGCTACCCCAGCCCGACGACCCTGATCGCCCGGTCCGGCATTCAGTTTCTCGATTTCGGCTTCGATCCCGTGCGCCTGAAAGTCCGCGAGTGGGGCTTCCATGACGCGGCGGCCGGCAAGGAGGTCGACGACCTGGTCCAACTCGACTTCGACGAGGGCCGCGGCCAGTACGAGGTGGTCGAGGCCGGCCGCCGCCGCGCCGCCGAGCCCAACCTCGTGGTGACGGCAAAGGACGCCCTCGCACCGTTTCTCGACAAATGGGTCCCGGTGCCATTTCTGCAGGTGCGCCCCAACAGCCAGTTCCGTGAGGGTCCGGCCGACTGGGCGCGCGTCCGCGTGGTCGATCTGGAAGCCCGCTATGGCGCCGGCTACCGCGACGAACAGGGCAACCGCTATCGCGCCGTCCTCGCCTTCGACACCGGCCTGATCGCCGAGGCCGAGGGCCGCGCCTATCTTGCCCCCTCGCCCAAGGACGTCACCTCGGGTGCCTTGTTCGCGCTGGCGCCGCAACAGCGCGCCAACCACTGGCTGCTGCGCCAGAACTGGATGAACCAGTGGCTGGAGGAGCTGTTCCGCGAATTGCATCCGCGCGCGACGCTCGAAGAGGTCGAGGCGGACATCAAGCAGAAGCCGCAGGAAGCAACCGGGCGCTACCTCGCCTTCCTCGGCCTGCTGGCTGCCGCCGCGCATTTTCCGCCGATCAAGCTGGTGGGTGACGCCGAACGGCCGGGCCGCGGCGCGATCGAAGTCGACCTCGTGCTCGACGTCGGCAACTCGCGCACCTGCGGCCTGCTGATCGAGGCCTCGGGAGACCTCGGCGTCAACCTGAACGACTCCTACGAATTGGCGCTACGCGACCTCTCCCATCCGGAGTGCGTGCACACCAGACCGTTCGAATCTCGCGTCGAGTTCGCCCAGGCCTGGTTCGGCAAGAACCATCTCTCGCGCCTGGGCGGCCGTGCCGACGCCTTCGTCTGGCCGACCCGACGCCGATTCGGCCGACCATCTGCCCGTGTTCGAGCCGCTCTATTCGCGCTCGTCGGTGATGACCTTCGTGCTCTCCGAGGTTCTGCTGCAGGCGCTCACCCTGATGAATTCGCCGCAGCAGCGCGGCCGCCGCGCCCACGCCGAGACGCCGCGTCGCCTGCGCCGCATCGTGCTCACGGTCCCGACCGGCATGCCGCTGGCCGAGCGCCTGATTTTCCGCAAGCGCGCCGAAGCCGCACGCGATCTTGTCTGGATGATGATGGGCTGGAAGCTCGACGATCCGGCAGCGCCTGCGCCACGCGTGCTGACCGACTGGGACGAGGCAAGCTGCACCCAACTCGTCTATCTCTACACCGAAGTCGCCCGCAATTTCGGCGGCGACGCGCGCCGCTTCTTCCAGATCGCGCGCAGGCCGCGCGGCCGGCCGCCCGAGGACACGCTCAGCATCGCCAGCATCGATGTCGGCGGCGGCACGACCGACCTCATCATCAACTCCTACCGCCTGGAGGGCGCCGGCACCTCGGTGACGCTGTTGCCGGAGCAGAAGTTCCGCGAAGGATTCAACGTAGCGGGCGACGACATCCTGCTGCGCGTCGTGCAGGGCCACGTGCTGCCGCCCATCGAGGCGGCCCTGCGCGCGTCGGGCATCGCCAACCCGGCCGACCTGATGGCCGAGCTGGTAGGCGGCGACCGCGGCGGCGAGGACGTGATCCATCGCAATCTGCGCCAACAGTTCGCGCTACAGATCGCCCATCCGGTAGCGCTCGAGTTCCTTCGTGCGGCTGAAACCTACGATCCCACCTCGGGTGTCGTTGCATCGGAGCCCAGGACCTACGACTCGTTCTTCGCGGAGGGCGCCAAGCCGTCGGCCGAGGTCGTGGCCTTCGTCAACGACGCGGCGCGCAAGCGCGGCGCCAAGGATTTCAACCTCCAGGCCGTCATCTTCCCGGTCGACCTGCCGAACCTCGACAAGACGGTGCGGGCCGAGATGGCACGCGTCCTGGCGCCGCTCGCCGAGATCGTGCACGCCTACGATTGCGACATCCTGCTGCTCTCAGGCCGGCCTTCGCGCCTGCCCGGCATCCGCTCGCTGGTGATGGAGCTGCTGCCGTTGCCGCCGGAGCGGGTGATCTCGCTGCACGAGTACCGCGTCGGCGCCTGG
>RGPT01000304.1 GCA_010032545.1 Alphaproteobacteria bacterium | reverse complement strand
AGACTTTCCAGCGCTCGCGGGCATCGGCCACTGCCACGTCGTCGCGACCATCGAACAGTTCGAAGCAGCGCTTGTAGCTGCCCACGCGCTCCGACCGGGCATGGTCGGCAACGAACAGGTAGTTCGCCCCATTGGGGTTTTCGTCGACATGGGTCAGCCAAACCGGCTGGCGATCAGGATCGCCGTCGCGGACCGCGCCGTGCGGCAGGAACCCGTTGGGATCGTAGGTCCAGAGATGGGTGTTGAGCGCATCGACCCGCTCGGCCGAGCCCAGCAGGACGACGGCACGCTCGCCCGCCTGCAGGGTTTTGGCCAACAGACGGGGCAAGGTGTCCTCAAGCGACGACCGGGTCAGATGGTAAAAATTGACCTCGGTCGCCATGGCCCGGTCAGCGCTCGTAGTTGTCGGCAATCAGCCGGTCGAGCAGACGCACGCCATAGGCGGTGGCACCCTTTGGCGTGGTGTCATTGCCCTTGCTCGACCAGGCGACGCCAGCGATGTCGAGATGCGCCCAGGCGACACCCTCCTGCACGAAGCGCTGCAGGAACTGCGCCGCCGTGATCGACCCGCCGTCGCGGCCGTTGCTGACATTCTTCATGTCCGCGATCTCGGAATCGATCAGCTTGTCGTACTTCGGTCCGAGTGGCATGCGCCAGAGCTTCTCGCCGATCGTCGAGCCCGCCACGCGCAGACGCGTGGAAAGCTGCGTATTGTTGGAGAAGAGGCCGGCACGCTCGTGGCCAAGCGAAACGATGATGGCACCAGTCAGGGTCGACAGCTCGACCATCGCCTGCGGCTTGAACTTCTCCTGCGCGTACCACATGGCATCGCACAGGATCAGTCGCCCCTCGGCGTCGGTGTTGATGACCTCGACGGTCTGGCCCGACATCGACTTGACCACGTCCCCCGGGCGCTGGGCATTGCCGTCGGGCATGTTCTCGACCAGGGCGCAGACGGCCACGACATTGGCCCTCGCCTTGCGACCCGCGATCAGGCGCATGGCTCCGGTGACCGCGCCGGCGCCGCCCATATCCCATTTCATGTCTTCCATGCCGCCGGCCGGCTTCAGCGAGATGCCGCCGGTGTCGAAGGTGACGCCCTTGCCAATCAGCGCCACCGGCGCCTGGTTCTTCGGACCGTTCATCCAGCGCATGACCAGAAGCTGCGACTCCCGTTCGCTGCCCTGTCCAACGCCCAGAAGGACGTTCATGCCGAGCTTCTTCATCTCCGCCTCGCCCAGAATTTCGACCTTCACGCCGAGCCTGGTCAGTTCCTTCGCGCGGCGGGCGAACTCGACGGGGTAAAGCACATTGGCCGGCTCGCTCACGAGGTCCCGGGCAAAGAAGACGGCGTCGACGGTAGGCTCGAGCTGGCCATAGGCCTTGCGCGCTTCGGCCGGGCCGGCGACCACGACGGTGAGATGCTCGAGGGAAAGTTTCTGCTCGGGCTTGTCCTTGGTCTTGTACTTGTCGAAGCGGTAGTTGCGCAGGCGGGCGCCCAGCGCGAGGTGTGCCGCGATCTGGCCCGATGACAGGCGGCTCCCCTTCACCGGGTCTACGACCACGGTGACCGCCGTATGGCCTGCCGCGTTTGCCGCGGCGGCCACCACGCCCCCCAGTCCTTCCGCAGTGCGGGCATCGAGCTCACGGCCCTTGCCGATACCCAGCAGCAACAGGCGCGCAATATCGCTGGATTGCCCCAGGATGGTCAGGGTCTGGTTCTTGGCCCCTGTGAAGCGGCCGCCCTCAAAGGCCCTTGTGAGAGCGCCGTTTGCCTTCGCATCGGCGGCATGCGCTGTCGCCAGAAGCTGCTTGTCGGCGGCCACGAACAGCGCAACGTTGCCTGAAAGGGCCTTCGGAAACGCCGAAAATTCAACTTTCATTCGATTCCCTCGCTATTTGGAGGCGATTTTTCGCCCCTGCGGCGCTACGGCGCAAGCGGCGAATTGCGGGCGCCAGACGGTAAAATCGGGGTGGCGTCGCGACGCTCGCAACAGTATCAGTACCGGCCCTCAAAACGAGAATGGAAATGACCCTAGCCTCTTTGCCACGCGTCTCGGTCGTCGGTCTCGGCAAGCTCGGAGCCCCTCTAGCAGCGGTGCTCGCCAGCCGTGGCTTCAGCGTCATCGGCCTCGACGTGAACAAGACGTTCGTAGACGCCATGAATGCCGGCAAGATGCCGATCGTCGAACCCCAGCTCAACGAGCTTATCGCCGCCAACAGGGAACGGCTTTCGGCCACCATGGACGCCAACGAGGCGATCCAGAAAAGCGATGCCAGCTTCGTGATCGTGCCGACCCCGTCGGACAGCACCGGCTTTTTCTCGAACCGGTTCGTGCTCCAGGCCATGGAGACGTTGGGCAAAGCACTGAAGGCCAAGAAGGGCTACCACATGGTGGTCATCACCAGCACGGTGATGCCCGGTACGACCGAGACCGAGATCAAGGCGGCGCTGGAGAAGGCGTCCGGCCGCAAGGTCGGGCCGGATCTCGGCCTTTGCTACAATCCGGAGTTCATCGCGCTCGGCAGTGTTGTGCGCGACATGCTGTTTCCCGATTCGATCCTGATTGGCGAGAGCGATTCCAAGGCCGGCGATATGCTGCAGACCATCTACCTGCAGATGTGCGAGAGGAAGCCACCTGTTCAGCGCATGAACTTCGTCAACGCCGAACTCACCAAAATCTCGGTCAATACCTACGTCACCACCAAGATTTCCTACGCCAACATGCTGGCCGATATCTGCGACCGTATTCCCGGCGCCGATGTCGACGCCGTGACCAAGGCGCTGGGCGCCGACACCCGTATCGGCGCGAAGTATCTCAAGGGCGCGATGGGCTATGGCGGCCCGTGTTTCCCGCGCGACAACGTGGCGTTTGCGGCCTTTGCCCGCAAGATCGGCGCCCGTGCCGACGTGGCCGAAGCAACCGACCGCATCAACAATTACCAGATCGACCGCTTGGCCGGCTTGGTGGCCAAGTTTGCCAAGGCCGGCACCCGCATCGCCATCCTCGGCCTCTCCTACAAGCCGCAGACGCCGGTGGTCGAGGAAAGCCACAGCGTCAAGCTGGCGGCCAAGCTCGGCGACGCGGGCTATGTCGTGGTCGTGCACGACCCGCTGGCCCAAGACGCGGCAATCGCAGTGCTGGGCGACAAGGTGGTGGGTGCCTCCTCGATCGAGGGCGCCGTGCGCGAGTGCGATCTGCTGATCGTCGCCACGGGCTGGCCCCAGTACAAGGAGATCGACCCGGTTTGGTGCAAGCGCACCAACGGCCACCGCCTGACCGTGCTCGACCTTTGGCGTACCCTGCCCATCGACAAGTTTGCCGACGTGGCCGACGTGCTCTATCTCGGCTCGGGACGGTAAACACCGACACCAGTAGTGGAATTGCTCAAATCCAGGGGCTTTTCCGCACCAGGAATGGCCTTTTCAAGGCCGTGACGATCAAGGAATGGGGCTCGGCCCCGGCCAGCACCTCCCTCGAGACCTCGTACTATCTCTACAACCCCGTAATGGCGCTGTTCTACCGCCTGCTCGACATGATCGGCGTCTTTCCCTGAGATCCGCGGCACCAGCTGACGATCTTCAACGCTTTCAGCGCGACCCTCTGACTCTGCGTCGTCTACCTCCTCGTGCGGCAGCTCACCGGCCGCCGCTCGATCGCTTGGGCCGCCGCCGCCTTCCATCTCTCCGGCGCGTTTTTCCTGAACCTCGCCATCATCAGCGAGGACATCATGCCGTCCTACACGCTGATGTTCGCGTCGATGGCATTGGCAACCCTCTGGTTCGTCCGCCCGACGGCGCGGCGGGTCGTGCTCGTGTCCGCCCTTTTCACCATCGCCTGGCTGTTCGAGCGGATCGTCCTCTTCCTCGGCACCACAGTCGGCCTGGCCCAGGTCGCGGTGGCTGTGGGGGCCGCAGAACGGCAATCC
>RGPT01000303.1 GCA_010032545.1 Alphaproteobacteria bacterium | reverse complement strand
ACCGCTGGCGCGGATCGATCGTGGCTGCACCGCGATAAGCGGCGAGCGCCAATCGCGTCTGCGGGTCAAGCGTCGCAAGGTCAAGGGCCTTGCGACGGGCGCGAATGTTCTCGGGGCGGTCCGAAACGATGGACGTCGGCGTGGCCATGCCGTCGAGCGTAAGCCCGTCCGACGCCGTCTGGCGCATCATGTCGGCGAAGAGTTCGGGCACGCGCGCCTCGCCGACGGCGGCCGCGGCGGGCCCGATCGGCAGGCGCAGGAATGCATCGACACCGCCGCGCGTGCGCAGCTGCCAGGTCACGCGCGACAGCAGGTCGGCGCGCATCGGCAGGAAGCGGTTGGGAAAGTAGACTGCCTGGAGCGGGGCATCGGGCGTGGGCGTCGCAACGTGCGCGTCGATTACCGCAACGTTCGCACCGAGCGTCCGCAAGCCCTCGATCATCGCGCCCAGCGCTTCATTCTGTGGTTCCCCCGGTCCGACGGCGGCCAGTCCGTCGAGCGAGACGCAGGCAACGCGGCGGGTCGCCGGATCGTCTGGCTCGAAGCGCAGATTTCGCGCGATATCGCTCACCGAGGGGTTGCGCGAGGGAAAGTAACGATGGATGGCGTAGAGGTCCGACGTAAAGGCGGGCTCGGGCTCCAGGGTCAGCGCGAAAGTGAAGCCGGCGGCCTTGGCCATCTCGAGAGCAGGCACGCTGTAGCGCCCGAAGGGCCAGACCATGGCGCGCGGTGCACGGCCGAGGTTGGCTGCCATCTGGCGTCGCGACTGTTCGAGATCAGCGCGGATGCGGGCCTTGTACTGCGAATCCGTTTCGTACTGCCTCGTCGCCGGGTCGTACTTCCAGGTGAGGGCGGCAGGAATGTTGTTGCCCTGCGGATTGGCCGGTACGCCCCGGTGAAGGTTGTAGCTGTGCGATGCGAACTCGACGAGGCCCGACGCCTGCATCTCGCGGGCCTCCTCCCAGGTGATGAACGTCGACCGCGGAACGATGCGGTCGCCGTACAAAACCGATCCTTCGGGAGCGCCCACAGACGTACTTCCCGTCCCGCCCTCCATCCAAGTGCCGACGAGCGCCGCCACGATCGGGAAGCGATAGACCTGGAGCAGCGGAAAGACCTTGGTGTAGAGGCTCTTGTAGCCGTCGTCGAAGGTGATGAGGATGGCTTTATCGGGCAGGGGCCGCGTACCGCGAGCCGCCGCGGCGATGTCGTCGAGCGTGATCGCTGTCCATCCGGTGCCCTTCAGCCAGTCGAAGAACTGCGCCAGCACCTTCGACGTCACCGAGTCCGCCTCGAGGTCGTCGGCACGGTTGTCTACGTCATGGAATGCTATCGAGACGAACCTCTGGCCACTCGGTTGTGCCTGCACGGCACCGCCAGCGAGGATCAGCAGCAGGAGACCGAGGAGCAGGCGCATGTCGTCAGATCCTCTGCCGCAGGCCGAGAATGATGCCAAGCGTGTTCTCCACCGAACCATCGTAGACCCGCCGCGTGAGCAGCACGCCGTAGCGGAATTCAGTCATCGGATCGAAGCGCCAGCGATGTTCGTAGGACAGTGTCCCGAGCCAGTTGTTGGCATAGCCCTGCTCAGCATAGAGGCCGGCGTCGACCATGAGAGCCTGCACGAGGCTCTTCTCATAGCGCCGCCACAGCACGTGTTCAGCGAGCAATCCGGCGGTGAGAGACAAGTCCCTGGCCGGATTGTAGTAAGGCGCGTTGAGAATCGTATTGCTTGACGTGTAGGCGTCGGCAAGCCCCGTCAGATCGAAGCCCGGAAGATTGATTAGCCGTTCCTTGTAGGACACGCCGCCGGTGAGCCGCTGGTTGCCGTCAGTGAATGGCAGGTAGGCGAAACTTGCCGCAATGCTTCGAGACTCATGCCACCGATAGGTGGCCTTCACCGCATATTCGCTAGCGGTTATGCCATAGAGCAGGGCTCTAAGCGGCGTGTCGAAAGTGAAGGCCTCGGCGCCAAACGCCAGGCGAATCTCGTCGGTGACCGCCCAGTCGATTGTGGCGCCGCCACCAACGCGATTGAGCGTTCCCCATGACTGGGTCGGGAAGGCGGTCGCGATCAGTCCCGGCATTCGCCACTCCGCACCGATTCCTGCGCGCATGCGCTGCACGAACCCTTCCGGTGGATTGGCATTGGCATAGTCGCCAAGCACGAAGAACCGCAGGTTGTCGGAGATCGGGGGCGTGTAGAGCCTGCCCTGGACCTGCATCGCCTGGCCATTGGCATTCTGCCCGCCGCCGGAGGAATTGCTCGGCTGGGCTTCGATCTCGAGCACCCAACGCTGTTTGGCGTCGAGTTCGATGGCGAGGCGCTGCACCGCCAGGTCATCCGGGTAAAGCGCCTGCAACTCGGCCAGAAGCTTCCGCGCTTCGGCGAATCGATAGCCCGCCATTGCCACCTCGACCAGCGCGATGCGGCTGCCGAGGTCGCGCGGCGCAAGGCTGGCGGCGATCTCTGCCTCTGCTTCGGCGCGGCGCGGCCAGCCGCGGGCATTGGCGATCTGATAGACCGCCATCCGGGCAGTGGGATTGGCCGGAGCAGCCTCCGAAATCCGGGTTATGCGCTCCCAGGCTTCCGACAGTTGATTGCCGTAGAAACGAGCCTGAGCCGCCGTGATCTCGGCATAGGTGCGCTCCTGGTTGTCATACCGTGCCGGGCTTTCCTTGTAGTACCGATAGATCGGCTCATCGCCGACCAGCGCGTCGATCGTGGCATAGGCAGCGGTGAAATCCTCGAGTTCGACCGCGGCATAGAACTAGCCGTAGCGGGCCTGGATGTCCTTGGGCGACTGCGCCACTACGCGGGCGAACGCCTCGCGTGCCTCTTCGGGCCGCCGAAGGTACAAGAGCGCATCGCCATAGGCCTGGTCGACGAAGGCGGGGAGCGGCCCATCGGCGCGCAGCGCTTCTGCCTCCTCGGCGGCCTCCTTCATGCGCAGGCGATCGCGCAAGGCCACTACCCGGTCGAGACGGATCCGGCGACGCAAGGCCGTTTGGTCCGGCGGAACGGACGCCAGCAACGCATCGAGGCGCGCGAGGGCCGCATCGGTGCCCTCGAAGCGCCGCGTGGGGTCGGCCGGCCTGATCTCCGAGCCCCATCGCACCATGGCGCCGGCTTCCGCGGCGGAAATCGGCGGTGTCGTCCCGGCGACCATCGCCGCGCCATAGGGAGCGCCAAGATCGCTGAGTACGCTCGCCGCTTCGTCGCGGACACCGGCATTGGCCGGCGCCAGCCGGATGGCCTCGCTATAGATTTTCATGGCCATGAAGGGCTCGCCGGCCCGACGGTAGGCATAGGCCTGCGCCAGCAGACGCTCGAGCGGCGGCGCCCGCGCCGCACCGGGTTGTTTCAGTATCTCGAGTGCCTCGGCGGTCTTGCCGGCGTCACTCAGCACCAGCGACAGCAGCAACGGCCATACAGGCTCTGTCGGGAAACGTCGCATGCCTTCGCGCGCCAGGACGGCGGCATCATCGTAGAGGCGAACATCCCGGTTGGCGCGCGTGGCCGCCAACAGTGCGTAGTCCGGCGGATCGGCCCGGGCGGCCTGCTTGAACACAGCAACGGCCTCAGCCGCCTTACCGTCTTGTTGGAGCAGGGTCACGAGATCCATCGCGACCAAGCCGTCATCGATGCCGGCCGCAAGCAAAGCGCGAAGGTCGGCCTGAGCGGCAGCCATCTGGCCGGCGCGGGCCTTCAGCACCGCTGCTTCGCGACGCTCGGTGGCCGACTGGCCCATGACCAGCCCGGCGCTCGCGAAAAGAAGCGCCAAGGCTAGAGCAACCCAGGAAGAAGCGTTCCGGACCTTAATCTGCACAGCGACAGTTACCGGGCGAACGTTTCCAACGTCAAGTTCGGTGAACCAGCCGTTACGTTAGCCGCTCGGCAAATGTGTGAAAACGCTTAGGGCGCCTGCG
>RGPT01000302.1 GCA_010032545.1 Alphaproteobacteria bacterium | reverse complement strand
AGTCGGCCTTCTTGTCGATGACCTTCTGTGCGATGTCGCGCCGGCAGCCCATCGCATCGATGGTGACGATCGCGCCTTTGATCTCCATCAGGTCGAGCAATTTCGGGATTGCCACGATTTCGTTCGACTTCTCCGCCACCTTGACCTGGCCGAGCACGAGGCGCTGGCGGGCGGCGAAGGCGGAGACCATGTGGATCGCCGCCTTGCCGCCCTTGCCGTGGTGGGAGCGGCGCAGGGTCTTGCCGTCGATCGCGATCACGCCTTCCTGCGCGCCGGTCAGCGAGGCGACCCAGGCGACGAAGCAGCGCTGGAACTGATCGGCGTCCAGGGTGGCGAGGATGTCGCCAAGATGATCATGCGAGGGCGTGCCGTCCCGAAACGGCCGGAACCGGCGCATCAGGTCGATCTTCCTAGTCCCGAAGCGGGCGATGTCGACGAAGGTGTCGGCACCCGCCACAACGGCGAGTAGGCACAGCAGCAACACCTCGTCGAGCGGGTAGGTCACCTTGCCGGCTTGGCGATGGTCCGGCAGCTCTCTGAAATGCTTGAGAAAGACGACCGTCTCGAAAACCGTACCGCACTCGTTTGCCACGTCGCCCATCGCCATCCTCCGCGAATCGATTCAGAGGATCACCACAGATTCAGCATTTCAGAGGCTTGTCACCCAGTCCTTCACCCGATTGCCCTGTTCTTCAAGCATCCTAGTGTTGCCTATATTGCTGACTGCTGAGTAAATGACGATCGCCAAGGCAGTCACAATACACAACGAAGAAAGACAGCCATAGATGATCCTGAACTCCGCCCAGATCGCCTTCTTGGTGCCGTCGCGGAGTTGGTAGGAATTTGATGTGGCGTAGTCTCCGGGGTGTTCAACCTCGAATCATCCGGCATTGAAGTGCCGGACTGGAGACCACGCCATGACAAGCATTAGCACGAAGCCGTCTTCTGCGCAGCCAACGGCGGGGATGGCTGTTGATCTTTTCGACAACTGGTTTGATCCGATCGAGACCGAGGTGCGCGCCTGCGCGCGCAGGTTCATCGAAGAACTGATCCACGGCGAGCTCGATGCAGTGCTGGCCCGCCCGCGGTACGAGCGAAGCAAGAAGCCTGGCGATGAAGGAAAAGTCGGCGTTACGGGCCACCGCCACGGCAGCCGGGCGCGGTCTCTGACTGGCACGTTCGGACCGATCGAGATTGCGGTACCGCGCGCCAGGTTGAACATCGCCGATGGCAAGACGGCGGAGTGGAAGAGCCAGGCGCTGCGGGCTTATCAGCGGCGCACGCTTGCCGCCGACGCGCTGATCGCGGGCTGCTACCTCGCCGGTACCAATACGCGCCGGGTGCGGCGCGCGCTCGGCGCCCTGTTTGGCGGGGCGGTCGGCAAGGACATCGTGAGCCGGACGTGGCGGAAGGTGAAGGGCGACTGGGATGCCTGGAACACCCGATCGCTGGCTGGGGATCCGATTGTGCGATTGATCCTCGACGGCACGGTGGTACGCGTGCGGCTCGACCGCAAAGCGACCTCGATCTCGCTGCTCGTTGTCCTCGGCGTGCGCGAAGACGGCCAGAAGGTGCTGCTCGCGATCAAGCAGATGGGCGGCGAGAGCACCGAGGCCTGGCGCACCGTTCTCGACGATCTGATCGGGCGTGGGCTGCGACGGCCCGAATTCATCATCGTCGATGGCGCGCCAGGGCTCGACCGGGCCATTGCCACGGTCTGGAACGGCGTACCGGTCCAGCGCTGCACGGTCCACAAGCACAGGAACCTGTTCGCCCACGCGCCCGAGCGCCTGCACGACGAGATCACCGCTGACTACAACGACATGATCTACGCCGAGACCCGCCAGGAGATCGAAGCGCGCCGCAAAGCCTTCATCCGTAAATGGCGGCTCAAGCACCGCGCCGTCGCCGACAGCCTGGAGGAGGCGGGCGACAGGCTCTTCACCTTCACCCGCCTGCCGCCAAGCCAGTGGCGTAGCGCGCGGACGACCAATGCGATCGAGCGATTGCATGAGGAGTTCAAGCGACGGATCAAGACGCAGACCGTGCTGCCGTCGGCGGACACCGCGGCCATGCTGTTCTGGGCCCTGCTCGCCTCCGGCCAGATCAACATGCGCAAGGTTGATGGTTGGCTCACCCTCGCCACAAAGCTAATCGATCAGCCAATTGACCTTGCCGCTTGAGCCGATAGACTCATGTTACCGGAGATCGCGCCACGCCGAATTCCAACCACGTTCGCGACGGCACCGCCTTCTTCATCCTGTGCGTCGTCTTCGGCAGCGCCATGCTGGGCATGCGGATCAGCCGGCGCCTGCCCAATCATCACCTGAACGCGGAAGCCAAAGCGACGGTTTCGGTCTCTATCGCGGTTGTCGGCACCATGACGGCGCTGGTGATCGGCTTCCTGATATCGAACGCCAACAGCGCGTTCAACGCCCGCAACGCCACCGTCTCGTTTCTGTCCTCGAACATCGGCCAGCTCGACGCGCTGCTGCGCCGCTATGGCCCCGAGACCGCGCCCATCCGGGAAATCCTGCAGCGCTTCACGGCAATGAAGCTAGAAGACTTGTTCACCGACAAGCCGGACGGCAAGCACACTGTCGACAACCCCGTGACCGCCAAGGTGTTCGACGATGTGGAGGACCGGATCCTGGCGCTTAAGCCCGCTGACGACCGCCAGAAGTGGCTGGGCACCGAGGCCTTGCGGCTGGCGGCCGCGGTAAGGGCGGCGCGCTCGCTGATCGTCCAGCAGAACGTGAACTCGCTGCCGCTACCGTTCGTGGGCGTGGTCGTCCTGTGGCTGATCGTCGTCTACGGCAGTTTCGGTCTGTTCGCGCCCCGCAATGCCACGACGATCATCGCCCTGTTCTGCAGCATCTTGGCGGTGGCGATGGCCTTCAAACTCATTCTGGATCTGGACAATCCCTTCGACCGCGGCATTCGCCTGACTCCGCCGCCGCTTCGCATTTCGGCCGAGCCGTTGCGCCGTACGCTGGAGACCATCCGCCAGTAGGGCCGCCGGTATACTCGGTTATCATCCGCTGTTCGTGTTCAACCAGTTCGGCGACCTCGAACAATGCGCGCTGCGTCCGGGCAACGTCCATTCGGCGGACGGCTGGAAGGACATGCTCGAACCGGTCGTGGCC
Source organism: Alphaproteobacteria bacterium (assembly GCA_010032545.1). GTDB lineage: Bacteria > Pseudomonadota > Alphaproteobacteria > Reyranellales > Reyranellaceae > Reyranella. Next base: position 784 of record RGPT01000302.1, on the reverse strand, counting down.
CGGTACCGCTACCCCGAGCGCGACCTTCGCCGCTACTTCGCGCCGATGTCCTTAGAGTCAAAAAACTGAAACGGCCGCCGTGCTCTCACGCCGCCTCACGATGATAGTAGCGCAGGAGCCCGCCCAATCTCTCGCGGCACCGAACCGGCCCCTCGCGGCCGCGGTCCGTGCTCCGAGGAAACAGTAGGATGTTGCCCTTCCCCTGGTGGTTCCGCTCGGCATGGAAATGATCGACATAATTGATCCGCGCCCGCCGCAAGGAGCGCTCGCCGAACAGGATCACCTTCGACAGGCACTCCTCCTTGACCGACCTCACCCAACGTTCCGCGTAGGCATTCAGGTTCGGGCTGCGTGCCGGCAGCGCAAGCGGCTTAACCCGACCTGACGCCATGATCGCCCGGAACGATCGGTCGCGCAGTGGTCGCTGACCAGCCTGCGGGAGAAGCTGGTTAAGATCGGGGCCAAGGTCGTGCGCCACGCCCGCTACGCCATATTCCAGATGGCCGAGGTCGCCGTGCCGAAGGAACTGTTCGAGCAAATCCTGCGGCTGATCGACGGGCTGCGACGACGACCGGCTCCAGCGTAGGACCGAACGAGGCGGATGCGTTGTCACCACGGGAGGGCTGCGTCCGCATGGCGAGGGAAAGAGCTAAATCGATGGATCAAAGCTCGTTTTGGACGGTGGACGCGGCGGGACCGCCGGGAAAACTTGCGTCGGCCGCCCATGGCTTCCCCGGAACCCGGCGGAATGCTAGCCCTCGCACCCTTACACTGGTTCACCCGG
>RGPT01000301.1 GCA_010032545.1 Alphaproteobacteria bacterium | reverse complement strand
CGACGCGGAGATCGCCAAGCTGATCGATCGCGCGCCGGAAGCGGAGGAGCGCGTGATCGCCCGCCGCTTGTTCGCCCGCGTGCTCGACGCGCCGGGCGGCATCAACATTCTTACGATCCACGCCTTCTGCCAGGCGCTGCTGAAGCGCTTCCCGCTCGAAGCAGGCGTGGCACCAGGCTTCGAGGTGCTGGACGAGGGCGAGGCCGGGACCATTCTCAAGCAGGCGCAGAACGAGCAGATGGCCGCCCTCGCCCGCCGCGACGCACCACCCAGGCTGCGCGACGCACTGGCCGCCGTCGCCGGCCGGATCTCCATCGTCGAATACGACGAGATGATGAAGAAACTGCTGGGCGAGCGCGCCTGGCTGCTATCGCGTATCGATGGCGATGCCGGCTTGGCGCGCGAGCGGCAACGGCTCGCAAGTTCCCTGGGCGTTTCGCCCGATGCCACCGCAGGAGCGCTGATATCAGCACTGTGTGCTGACAGCGCCTTCGACGGCCGCGGCCTGCGCCAGGCCGCGCGCGCGCTGGCCAAGGGCGAGAAGGAGAACAAGGCCTACAGCGAGCTGATCCTGCGGTGGCTCGACCAGCCCGATGCACGACCGGCACTGCTCGATGGCTATCGCGCCGTGTTCTTCACCCAGCAGGGCAAGCCCCGCAAGAAGATCGCCGGCAAGGCCGCGGTCACGGCGATGGCGGACATCGACACAGTGCTTCGCACCGAGAGCGACCGGCTGCAGGTTGCCCACGAGGCGATCCGGGCCGCGGCGCTGATCGAGCTCACCGTGGCGCTGCTGCAACTCGGGATCGACATCGTCGAGCGTTATGCCCGCGGCAAGCGGCGGCGCGCGGCGCTCGACTATGACGACCTGATCGTCGCCACGCGACGTTTGCTGGAGCGTGCGGACAGCGCCGCATGGGTGCTCTACAAGCTGGACGGCGGTATCGACCATGTCCTGGTCGACGAGGCGCAGGATACCAATCCCGATCAATGGGAAGTAATCCGCCGCCTGACCGAGGAATTCTTCGTCGGCGCCGGCGCGGTCGATCGCCCGCGCACGATATTTGCCGTCGGCGATACCAAGCAGTCGATCTTCGGCTTCCAGCGCGCCGACCCACGCAAGCTCGCCGACATGCGCGTCTGGTTCGCCGCGCGTAGCGCCGCGGCGGAGGTGAAATTCCAGTCGGTCGACCTTGTCGTGTCGTTCCGCTCGACGGCGGCCGTGCTCGACGCCGTCGACTGGGTGTTCGGCGAAGAGGCCGCGGCGCAGGGCCTGGGCGCCGCGGGTAGCGTCATGCACTTGCCGAGCCGTACCGGCCAACCGGGCACGGTCGAGCTATGGCCGTTGGTGCGCGGGGCCAGGAGCGAGGCCGATCCCACCGACCTCGACGTCGATCCCGGCGCGCTGGCGCTGCCGCACGTACGGCTGGCGCGGCTGATCGCACTCCATGCCAAGAGCCTGATCGGCCATGAGCGTCGGTCGAGCACCGGTAAACTGCTCAATGCCGGCGACTTCATGGTGCTCGTACGTCGCCGGAATGCCTTCGTCACGTCGTTGGTTAAAGAACTGAAGCGCGAGGAAATCGAGGTGGCCGGCGTCGACCGGCTCGACCTCGGCAGCGAACTGTCCATCCAGGATCTGCTCGCTCTCGCCCGTTTTGTCCTGCTGCCCCAGGACGACCTCAATCTGGCGTGCCTGCTGAAGTCGCCGCTGGTCGGTCTCGACGAGGAGGCGCTTTTCCGACTCGCGTGGAACCGGCCCGGCCGACTGTGGCGCGAGCTGCGGCAGCGGACCGCCGAGGACCCGCAGTTTGCCGCCGCCCACAAACGTCTCGCGGCCTGGCTTGCGCGTGCCGACTACACGACGCCTTTCGATTTCTTCGCCACCGTGCTCGGCCCGGAAGGCGGTCGGCAACGCCTGCTGGAACGTCTGGGACGCGAGGCCGCCGATCCGATCGACGAGCTGCTGGCGCGCGCGTTGCAGTATCAACGCGCCGAGGCCGGCTCACTGCAGGGCTTTCTACGCTGGTTCGAGGCGGGCGGCGGCGACATCAAGCGCGACCTCGATGCGAACCGGCGTCGCGAGGTGCGTATTCTCACGGTGCATGCCGCCAAGGGGCTGCAGGCGCCGATCGTCTATTTGCCCGACACCACGCGCGTGCCCCAGAACAACGAACGTCTGCTTGCCGTCGCCGACGGCGACGCACGTCTGTGGGTCGCCCGCAGCGAGGATGCCAACGAAGCCGCGCGCGCCTGGCGGGCCCAGATGCGCGCACGGTCGATGGAGGAGCAGAACCGTCTTCTCTATGTCGCCATGACCCGGGCCGAGGACCGGCTCTACATCGGCGGCTGGGTCGGCACGCGGCCGCAGGATGCCGGCTGCTGGTACGACCGCATCGCCGCCGGCCTGGAAGCAAGCGTTGCCGCCGACATCTCCCCCGATGCCGAACAGCCGCGCGGTCGCGCCATCAAGCGCTCCTTCGATTTTTCCCAGGGAGCGCTCGGCGCCGAGGGGTGGCAAGGCGATGGCTACGAACTGACCGGCGAAGGCCGCCTCCCGGCCGGTGTCCAGGAAGAGCTGCCGCTGGTTGCGCCGCATCTGCTCCCAAGCTGGTCGCGTCAGGCAGCACCAGCCGAGCCCGATCCACCGACGCCACTTGCCCCCTCGCAGCCGCTGCCCGACGAGACGACAACCGACAATCCGCCCTTCAGTCCCCTCGCCAGCGAGGAGTCCGATCGCTGGCGCCGCGGCGTGCTCCTCGGCGGCCGAGACGATCGACCTTTGGGCGCGTGAGGCACTCGCCGTAACCGAAGCCCCGGCCCATGCTGCGCTGTTCGGCCCGCGGTCGCGCGCCGAGGTCCCGCTGATCGGCACCGTGCAGACGCCACGCGGCACCTTTACCGTAAGCGGCCAGGTCGACCGGCTTGCCGTCTCCGACAGCGAAGTGCTGATCGTCGACTACAAGACCAACCGGCCGCCGCCCGCTTCCGCCGACGGCGTGGCACTGGGCTATCGCCGCCAGCTCGCGCTCTATCGCAGCCTTCTCCAGGCGATCTATCCAGGCCGCCCGGTGCGGGCCTTCCTGTTGTGGACAGCCGCCCCCAAGCTGATGGAAATCGACGGGAAAATACTAGATAAATCAATGCCTTATGCTGCCACACCTTGACTCCCAGGGCGCCGGTTCCTAGCTTCCGGTCAAGGGCATCGCCGGTCCATCGACCGGCCTGTTTTTTTTTGGAGACCCCATCATGACCATCAAGGCAACCGATGCTTCCTTCGAAGAGGAAGTCCTGAAGTCGGACACGCCCGTCCTTGTCGATTTCTGGGCGGAGTGGTGTGGCCCCTGCCGCATGATCGGCCCCTCGCTCGAGGACATCGCCAAGGACATGGACGGCAAGCTCAAGGTCGTGAAGGTCAACATCGACGAGAACCCGATGGTGCCGACGCGCTACGGCGTCCGCTCGATCCCGACGCTGCTGCTGTTCAAGAACGGCCAGGTTGCCGCCACCAAGATCGGCGCCGAGCCCAAGCAGAAGCTGGTGAGCTGGATCAACACCGCGATGGCCTGAGGCTCAGCCGTTGCGGGCCAGCACGGCGCCCGCGAGATAGAGCGAACCACAGATGAGAATGCGCATCGGCGCGGCACTGGAGGACCTGTTGGCCACCCAGCCCGCGCCGATGTCGTTCGCGGCGACACAGTCGAGCCCGACCTCGGCCGCCTTGAGGCAGGCTTCCGCAGGAGTGTAGGCGCTATGGCCATCCGGAAACGGCACGGCACGCGCGGCAACGGCATGACGCGCCAGCGGCCGTAGGAAGCCGGAGGCATCCTTGGTCGTCTGCATCGCGAACACCAGATAGAGCGGGAGGGGCGCCGGCTCCCTGGCCCAGTCACTGGCCATGCGTCCGAGCACCAGCCCGCAGTCCTCGTTGTGGCCGCCGTCGAGCCAAAGCTCGCACC
>RGPT01000031.1 GCA_010032545.1 Alphaproteobacteria bacterium | reverse complement strand
CGGTCGGTCAGCAGCATGGTGATGGCGCCGGCCAACACCGGCAGTGCCAGCAGCAGCAGGAACGCCGTCACCAGGATCGACCACGCAAACAGCGGCATGCGGTGCAGCGTCATGCCCGGCGCGCGCATGTTGAGGATCGTGGTGATGAAGTTGATGGCGCCAAGGATCGAGGACGCGCCGGCGATGTGCAGCGAGAAAATGGCGAGATCCATGCCGGCACCCTGCTGGACGGACAGCGGGACGTAGATCGTCCAACCGGTGCCGACGCCGCCGCCAACAAGAGCCGAAAGCAGCAGCAGGATGAAGGCCGGCGGCAGCAGCCAGAAGCTGATGTTGTTCATGCGCGGGAATGCCATGTCGGGCGCCCCGATCATCAGCGGCACGAACCAGTTGCCGAACCCGCCAATCAGCCCGGGCATCACGACGAAGAAAACCATGATCAGGCCATGGGCCGTGACGATCGTATTCCAGAAATGACCGTCTGGCGTGCCGTCGGGACCATTGAAGTACTGCACACCAGGCTGCATCAGCTCCAGCCGCATGTAGACCGAGAACGACGCGCCGATTAGGGCGGCGAGAATGGAAAACACCAGGTACATCGTGCCGATGTCCTTGTGATTCGTGCTGTAGACGTAGCGCCGCCAACCGGTCGGCATGTGGTGGTCGTCGTGGCTATGGTCGTGAGTAGCGCCGTGCGCGGTGGCCATGTTGTATCTCCTGCGGAGAAGCGCTTAGCGGTTTGCGGGAGTGGCGGCGGAAGCGACGTCGGTCACGGGCAGCAGCCCCGCCGACTTCTTCTTCTGCTCAACCCACTTGTCGAATTCGGGTTTTGAAACGACGCGGACAGCAATCGGCATGTATGAGTGACCATTGCCGCAGATCTGCGAGCACTGGCCAAAGTAGTAGCCTTCTTTCAGAACGCTGATCCAACCCTCGTTAAGACGGCCGGGGATCACGGTCTTCTTGATGCCGAAGCCGGGGACGGTCCAGCCATGCATGCTGTCGGCGGCCGTACCGATGATCCGTATCGTCGTCCCCACCGGAATGACCATCTCCTCGTCCACCGCGAGCATGCGGGGCTGGCTGGGCTTCAGCTTGACTCGATCGGCCTCGCTCAGGATGCGGCTTTCAACGACGACGTTACCCTGATCGGGGTAGGCGTACGACCAGTACCACTGGTGGCCCGTCACCTTGATCGTCATGGCCGCGTCGACCGCCTTGTCGCCGTAGTACAGGAGGCGAAACGACGGGATTGCGATCACGACAAGAATGAGGATCGGGATAACCGTCCAGGCAATCTCGAGGCCCGTGTGGTGAGTCGTCGTGGTCGACGTCGGATTGCGCGAAACATGGAACCGCCACATCGCATAGACCAGCAGGAACAGCACGAAAACGGAGATCAACGTGATGATCACCAGCAGCAGATCGTGCAGCGACGCGACCTTCTCCATCAATGGTGTGTAGGCGGGCGGAAAATTCATCTGCCATTCGTGCGGCACGCCGACGACCGGTTGCGCGCTGGCGCCAGTCGCCATGCCGAGACCGACGACCGTCGCAAGAATTCCGAGAATGCCCAACACGCGTTTGCCGATCATGCATCCGTCCCCTCAGCGGCTCCGAATCCGACAGGATTCCGAGCCGCAAAATCCCCCGCATTTCAAGGCGGTTAGTACCAGATATAGCTTTGGCAGGTAACGGGTTTTCGGCCCCCGTCGGTATGTGGCGGCCCGTCGCAGTTCCCCGCGCCGAACAGTCGATACCGCCTCGCGATGCGGGCGCTTGTGTACAAACAGCCGCACGCCCGCAATCGCCCCCCAAGGACGATGCCTGCCCATTCGGAATATGCCCGCGTGGCTTTCAGGCCGGGATTTTCAGGCCAGCGCGGGCCCATGGCCCCTCTTGTGTTTCAGGCGCCGCCCAGTAATGTCGCGCGCCCGCCAAATAAAGGGTGCGGCTCAACGCGAGGATATCGTCATGCGTTTGGCGCTGACGCCGATTTTTGTCGCTGTCTTTCTCATGTTCGCAGGAGCGAGCTTCGCAATGGACAAGGAAAACACCCTCTACATCGACCTCAAGGACGGCCGCGTCGTCATTGAGATGCGCCCGGACCTCGCGCCCGCGCACGTCGCGCAGATCAAGAAGCTGGCGCGCGAAGGCAAGTACGACGGCGTCGTCTTCCACCGCGTCATCGACGGCTTCATGGCCCAGACCGGCGATCCCCAGGGCACCGGCAGCGGCGGCATGGGCGAACTGCTGAAGGCCGAATTTTCCAAGGAGCCGCATGCCCGCGGCGTGGTTTCGATGGCCCGGACCAGCGACCCCAACAGCGCGCGCAGCCAGTTCTTCATCGTTTTCAAGGACTCGAACTTCCTCGACGGCCAATACACCGTCTGGGGCAAGGTCACCTCGGGGATGGAATTCGTCGACAAGATCAAGAAGGGCGCGCCGGGCTCGGGCGCCGTGACGGCCCCCGCCGACAAGATGATCAAGGTTCAGGTCGCCGCTGACGCCAAGTAAGGGCTCTTTTGGAGATGATGTCGCGCTTCTCCAGTAACCTATTGTAATAATTAGCAAATACCGGAACATGGAAAACGCCCGGTGGAGTGATCCACCGGGCGTTTACGTGAGGGCCACGCCCCCCTGCAGGCAACTTCCCGACCCTTTGCTGTCGAACCTGCAACTTCGTCCGCGCTGTCCCGGGCCGCCCAGAGCGCATGGCTGCCGGCCGCCTACCAGGATCAGCCTTCGCGCGTCACCGTGTGATAGGCTTTCGAGATCACCTGCCAGCGGCCGTCGACTTTCAGTAGCGTGAGGTAGTCCGTGAAGTAACGCGGCGGGATCTGGCACTCGACCTTGGCGAAGGCCGTGGCCGGCCCGGAAAAGTCGATCGACACGATTCGGTCGGCGCGCGGGCTGCCCTTGGATTTGGCCGACTCACGGCTTTCGACCATCTTGAACCAGTCGGCGCGCGGCATATCGACGGCCTTGCCGTCGCCGTCGGCAGCATAGAGATGCGAAGCGGGATGGAACGCCTCGCCCAGCTTCCTGGTGTCGCCCTCGTGGAGCCCGTCGAAGTAGACCTGCAGTACCTTCTCGATTGCCGCGACGTCGGAACCCATCTGCTCTTCTCCCTCGTTCAAATCGGCCTTGTTCAAATCGCCCCGTTGGGGCTCACCAGGATCTTGCCGTTGCGCCCGCCCCTGTCGGCGTGCGCGAGCGCCTCCTTGATCTTGTCGATCGGATAGACCGTGTCCACCGGTGCCGAGAGCTTTCCGGCCATGACCTGGCCCGCGAGATCGGCATAGATCGCGCGGATCTTTTCCGGGCTGCGTGTGGCAAGGCCACGGCCCAGCATGAAGCCCGTCAGGCGAACGCCGCGGTAGATGAGGTTGCTGCGCCCCACCTTCGGATCCTCGCCGCTCATCGAGCCGTAGTGCACGACCGTGCCCTCCGTCCCGACGCTCTCGACGATGCGGCCGGTCGCGGCCCCGCCAATCGCCTCGACACCGAGTTTGATGTTGGCATCTCCCGTGGCCTTGGCGACGCGGGCCGCGAGATCGTCGCCATCGGCGATCACGATGTCGGCGCCCAGCGCCTTGAGGTCATCGGAGAGATCGGCACGACGCACGACGTTCACGGTGCGCAAGCCGCGTTGCCTGGCCAGCACGATCAGCAATCGGCCGACGGCCGAATTGGCGACGTTCTGGATGACCCAGTCGCCCGTCTTCAGGTCGACGAAATCGGACAGCATGAGCTGCGCGGTCGGCGGATTGATCCGGACCATGGCGGCCTGCCGGAGATCGATGCCGGCCGGCAGCGGGATGGCATCGTCGCCCTTCACGCGGCGGCGCTGGGTCCAGTTCTCGCGCTGCAGGTTGATGACGAGGTCGCCCTTCTTCACATGCGACACGCCGGGTCCGACGGCCGTGACGCGACCGACGCACTCCGCGCCCGGTGTCGCCGGCAGCGGCGGCTTCAGCCGATAGCTTCCCTTGCAGAACCACATGTCGGCAGGATTGATCGGAAAAGCCAGCACGTCGAAGACGACTTCACCCGGTCCCGGGTCGCCGACATCCGGCACCTCGGCGCAGCGCGCGACGTCCCAGGGCGTTCCGTAGCTGTCAATCAGCACCTGCTTCACGTCATTCCTCCAGAAGGGCCTCTTTGTTGGCCCCCACTTCTTTGGTCCGGCGATTGCTTATAAAGTGATTCAGCAAAGGGGTGAAACGCCGGATGGCGGTAAAGGCATTTGACGAAATGAATTCCGGGACCGGAGGCCTGGTCCGTGCGCCCTATCGCGGCGTCGCCGACTGGCTTGCGCGCACGTCGCCCGAGCGGGTCGCGGCCACCCGCCACGAGGTCGACTTGTTCTATCGCCGCAACGGAATCACCTTTGGCGCCTATGGCGCCGTCGACGGCCACGAGACCACGATCCCCTTCGACATTATTCCGCGGGTCATCGCCTGGGATGAGTGGGACTTCCTGCACAAGGGCCTGGTGCAGCGTGTCAAAGCGCTCAACGCTTTCCTGGCCGACACTTACAGCACGCGGGAAATCTGCCGCGCCGGCGTGATCCCCGAGAACCAGATCCTCATGAACGCCGAGTTCGTGGCGATGGCACAGGGCCTCGCCCTTCCAGGCGGCATTCATGCCCACATCGCCGGCATCGATCTCGTGCGGGTCGGCGAGAAGGATTTCTACGTCCTCGAGGATAACGTCCGGACGCCGTCGGGTGTCTCTTACGTCCTTGAGAACCGCGAAGTCATGATGCGGCTGGCGCCCGAGCTGTTTTCGGCCATGCGCGTGTTGCCGGTCGCCAATTATTCCGAGGAACTTCTGGCGACCCTGCGTTCGGTGTCTTTCAGCGACGAAGCCGCGCCCAACGTCGTGCTTTTGACACCAGGCCATTTCAACAGCGCCTACTTCGAGCACGCCTATCTGGCCGACGAGATGGGCATCGAACTGGTCGAGGGGTCGGATCTGTTTGTCGACGAAGGCCGCGTCTACATGCGCACACCCCGAGGACCGCAGCGGGTCGACGTGATCTATCGCCGGGTCGACGACGCTTTCCTCGATCCGCTCGAGATGCGGCCCGACTCCTTCCTCGGCGTCGCGGGCCTTCTGGGGGCGCTGCGCGCCGGCCGGGTCAACATCGTCAATGCGCTGGGCAATGGCGTGGCCGACGACAAGTCGACCTACACATACGTCCCCGAGATGATCCGGTTCTACCTCGGCGAGGAGCCGATCCTTTCCAACGTGCCGACATGGCGCTGCGACCGGCCGGACGACTTCAAGTACGTGCTGGAGCATCTGTCCGAGCTGGTCGTCAAGGAAGTGCATGGCTCCGGCGGCAAGGGCATGCTGGTCGGGCCGACCTCGAGCAAGGCCGAGATCGAAGCCTTTGCCGGCTTCGTGCGGGCACGGCCGGACAACTACATCGCCCAGCCGACTCTGGCACTTTCCACCTGCCCGACGTTCGTGGCTCAGGGCATCGCGCCGCGTCACGTCGACCTGCGCCCTTACGTGCTTTCGGGGCGCAAGACCACCATCATCCCCGGCGGGCTGACACGCGTGGCATTGAAGGAAGGCTCACTGGTCGTCAATTCGAGCCAGGGCGGTGGGACCAAGGACACGTGGGTACTCGCCCCGGAAGCCGGCGCGGGCGGATAGACTCCCCATGCTGAGCAGCACCGCCAAGAATCTCTACTGGATGGGCCGCTATCTGCAGCGCGCCAAGTCGACGGCGCGCCTCATCGAGGCGACGCAGCGCATGGCGCTGCAGTCGCGCGGCGAGGAGGCTGCCGGCATTGCTGCGATCTTCGGCATGGAAGACGAGTTCCGGCAAGTCCAGCAGCAGGGCCATCGACTTGCCAGCCTCATCGACTTTCTTGTCCTCGACGAGAACAACCCATCCTCGATCGTGAGTTCGGTCGGCGCGGCGCGCAGCAACGCGCGCGAGGAACGCAACAACCTCACCATCGACGTCTGGGAGAGCCTGAACGGGCTGTGGCTGGAACTCGGCGCGCGCCTGCGCGGCGATCGCGCCGTTCTCGACCGCGGCGCCCTGATCGAACTGGTGATGAAGCAGTCGGTGATGATCTTCGGTGCAGCGCAGGTAACCCTGCTGCGCGACGAGGCCTACAACTTCCTTCAGCTCGGCGCCTTCCTTGAGCGTGGCGACAACACAGCCCGCATCCTCGACGTCAAGTTCCAGCTGTTGTGCCCTGGCGGAGATCCGAACACGAGCGGGCTCGACTACTTCGCCTGGGCAGAGATGCTGGCCTGCATCGGCGCCGTCCGCACCTACCGCCGCATCTACCGCAGCGCGCTCGATCCGGTGAAAGTGGCCGAGCTGATGATGCTGCGCCGCGACGTGCCGCGCTCGGTACATCACTGCCTGTGGATGGTCGACCTCAACATGCGCGAGTTGGCCGAGACCTACGGCGCGCGCGGCGAAGCCGACCGCCTGGCCGGCGAATTGCACGCCCGGCTGCGCTACGCTCGTGTCGAGCAGATCTTCCAGATCGGCCTGCACAAGTTCCTGGGCGGGGTGCGCGAGGACATCGCCACTCTGTCCGACGAAATCGGCCGCCAGTTTCTGCTGGATTGACCGCCATGCGCTGTACTGTCCATCACACGACGCGCTTCCAGTTCGACCAGCCGTCCGGTCATTCGATCCACGACGTGCGGCTCACGCCCAAGCCGGCGGCCGGCCAGCGCATCGTGGCGTGGCGCATCGAGGGTCCGGGCAAGCGCTCGGAATGGGTCGACGGACACGGCAATCAGGTAACGACCTTCTCGGCGGCGTACCGGCACGATAGCGTCGAAATCACTGTCGAGGGCATTTACGAGTACAGCGGCACCGACCAATGGCTGCGCTATGTAGAGACGCCGACGCTTCCGGCGCCATTCTGGTTACGCAACTCAGGCCTCGCCCGCCATGACGCAAGCTTCGATCCGGTGATCGAGGGTCTGGCCGAACGCGCGGCTGACGCCAGCCAGCGGGTCGCGGTCCTGCACGAGGTGATGGACCGCATCGGCCGGCGCATCGCCTACAAGACCGGCGCCTCCACCGTCGACACCACCGCGGCCGAGGCGCTGGCCCATGGCGCCGGCGTCGCCCAGGACGACGCCCACGTCTTCATCGCCTGCTGCCGCCGTCTCGGCGTCCCGGCACGCTATGTGAGCGGCTACCTGCGCAACGACGACCCCAAGCTGCATGTCGGTCGCACCAGTCACTCCTGGGCCGAGGCCTGGGTCCCCGGCCTAGAATGGGTGGGTTTCGACCCGGCCAACGGAATCAGCCCACACGGCGACAGCCTCAGGGTGGCGGTCGGCCTCGACTATCGCGGCGCCGCCCCGGTCAGCGGCCGGCGCGTGGGCTTCGGCGGCGCCAAGATGACCGTGGACGCCGCAGTGTGCATCGTCGGCTGAGACTTAACGCGGGTACGGCACGAGCCTACGAGAAATAGCCCTGGAAGCGGGCTGCGGACATCTCTCCGTCTTGCGAAAGCAGCCTACCGCAAGTACGTTCGCGCGCTTTTTCAATGCCCGCAAGGAGGCATCGCGTCATGGCTTTCATCGCCGACCGTCTGGGCCGCATCAAGCCCTCTCCAACCAATGCCGCCCAAGGCAAGTTCCTGGAGATGAAGGCGGCGGGCAAAGACGTGATCGGCCTCGCGGCCGGCGAGCCCGACATGCCGACGCCCGACCACATCAAGGAAGCGGCGATCAAGGCCATTCGCGATAACGACACCCGCTACACCGCGGTCCCGGGCACGCCGGCGCTGCGCCAGGCGATCGTGGCCAAGATGAAGCGCGACCACGGGCTCGAGTACAAGCCGAGCCAGACCGTCGTCACCTCGGGCGGCAAGCAGATCATCTTCAACGCCATGCTGGCGACGCTGAACCCCGGCGACGAGGTCATCATCCCGGCGCCGTATTGGGTCTCCTATCCCGAGATGGTGATGTTCGGCGACGGCACACCCGTCATCGTCGACTGCCCCGAGTCGACCGGCTTCAAGCTGACGCCCGAGGCGCTCGACCGTGCGATCACGCCGAAGACGAAGTGGCTGATCCTGAACTCGCCCAGCAACCCCACGGGCGCCGCCTACACGCGTGCCGATCTGCGCGGTCTGTGTGATGTCCTGCTGAAACATCCGCAGGTTCACATCCTGACGGACGACATGTACGAGAAGCTCGTCTACGACGATTTCGTGTTCGCGACTCCGGCTGAGGTCGAGCCCAGGCTCTACGACCGTACGCTCACCATGAACGGCGTGTCGAAGGCCTACAACATGACGGGCTGGCGCATTGGCTACGCCGCCGGACCGCAGAATCTGATCAATGCCATGATCACGGTTCAGTCGCAGAGCACGTCGAACGCCAGTTCGATCAGCCAGGCGGCGGCGGTAGCGGCCCTGAACGGCCCGACCGATTTCATCCCGAAGAACGTCGCCACGTTCAAGCAGCGGCGCGACCTCATCGTGTCGATGCTGAACCAGTCCAAGGGCCTGAAATGCCCACGGCCTGAAGGCGCCTTCTACGTCTACCCGTCTTGCGCCGGCGCAATCGGCAAGAAGACACCGGACGGCAAGACGATCGCCAACGACACCGACTTCGTGAACTACCTGCTCGAGGCCGAAGGCCTGTCGGTGGTGCAGGGCTCGGCCTTCGGCCAGGGCCCGGCGTTCCGCATCTCCTACGCAACGGCGACCGACCTGCTCGAAGAGGCCGGCCGCCGCATCCAGCGGGCGTGCGGCGCGCTCAGCTAAACGCGCACTGCTTTCTTCCCCCGCCGGCGGATTGACTCCCCTTGGCGGGGGTGAAACGATTTCCATGACAAGTGGGCTTCGCTCCGTCCGGAACGTTCGGTAGCGCTTCCTCTATCCGCGACTTTCGTCCGGAGCTTCTGCGCTTTTGCGAAGAAGGAGGACGTTGTCATGGCCGATCTCAAAACGGAAACGATCACCGGCGGCAGACCAGGTAGCGGCGCGCATCGTGTGGTGGCGCTGTGCGGGCCGTACCTGTCGGGCAAGACCAGCCTGCTCGAGAGCATTCTCTATGCCACGGGGGCCATCGGCCGGCGCGGTTCGACGCGCGCGGGCACCTCCATCGGCGATGCCGCAGCCGAATCGCGCAAGCGGGGCATGGGCACCGAGATCAACGTCGCCTCGGTCGACTATCTCGGCGATCAATGGACCTTCCTCGACGTTCCCGGTTCGATCGAGTTCCAGCACGATGCCTTCGCGGCCTTGGCGGTGTGCGACGTGGCGGTCGTGGTCTGCGAGCCCTCGCCCGAGCGTGTCATTACCTTGGCGCCGCTGCTGAAATGCATCGAAGACCGGCACATCCCGCACATCATCTTCGTCAACAAGATCGATTCGGCGGAAGCGCGCGTGCGCGACATGCTGTCGGCCCTGCAGACCGTGTCGAAACGCAAGCTGGTGCTGCGCCAGGTTCCCATCCGTCGCCCGACCAATGATGGCGGCGAGGAGACGATCGGCTACGTCGAACTCGTGAGCGAACGCGCCTATCGCTACAAGTCGAGCGGCGCGTCGGACCTGATCGAGATGCCGGCCGAGATCCTGCCGCGCGAGGCGGAGGCCCGGCGCGAGCTCCTGGAGACGCTCTCCGAGTTCGACGACACGTTGCTGGAACAGCTCATCGAGGATATCGCCCCGGAGAAATCACTGATCTACCGCGACCTCCACGACGAGTTCGGCGCCGACAAGATCGTGCCCGTGCTGCTGGGCGCCGGCGACCGCGAGAACGGCGTGCGCCGGCTGCTGAAGGCGCTGCGCCACGACACGCCGTTTGCGGCCGAAACCGCGAAACGCCGGGCGCTCGTCACCAACGGTTCGGCCGTGACGGAGTGCTTCAAGGTCCTGCACCAGTCGCACGCCGGCAAGCTCTCGCTGTGCCGCGTCTGGTCGGGAACGCTCACCGAAGGCCAAGTGCTGGGCGGCCACCGTATCGGCGCGATGCTGCGGCCCTTCGGCCAGCGGCTCGACAAGATCTCTGAAGCCCGCAGCGGCGAACTCGTGGCGCTGGCCAAGGTGGCGGCGCTGTCGGCGGGCCAGACGCTGACCGCAGCGGGGATCGCGCCGTCGGCCGACTTCCCGGCGCCCGCGCCTCCGGTGTTCGTCCTGTCGCTGGCCGCCAAGAACCGCAACGACGAGGTCAAGCTGTCAGGCGCCCTGCACAAGATCGTCGAGGAGGATCCGTCGCTTGCCTTCGAGGCACGCGGCGAGACCCACGAGCTGCTGCTCAAGGGCCAGGGGGAGATGCACATCAAGGTTGCGGTGGACAAGCTGGCCGGCCGCTACAATGTCGCCGTCGAGACGGCGCCGCCGCGCGTGGCCTATCGCGAGACCATCCAGGCCGGCACCCAGAAGCATGCGCGCTACAAGCGCCAGACGGGCGGCCACGGCCAGTTCGCCGACATCAATATCGAGATCCGGCCGCTGCCGCGCGGGTCGGGCTTCCGCTTCGTCGACAAGATCGTGGGCGGCGTGGTGCCGCGCAACTTCATCCCGGCGGTCGAGGAAGGCCTGATCGACTATCTGAAGGAAGGCCCGCTCGGACAGCCGGTCGTCGACCTGGAAGTCACACTGGTCGACGGCCAGTACCACGCCGTCGACAGTTCGGAGATGTCGTTCAAGATGGCGGCCCGCATCGCCATGAGCGAGGCCATGCCGAAGTGCCGGCCGGTGTTGCTGGAGCCGATCCTGAAGGTGACCGTTGCGGGGCCGAGCGAATCGACGCCGCGCCTGCAGCGGCTGATCTCCGGCCGCCGCGGGCAGTTGCTGGGCTACGACACCCGCGCCGGCTGGAACGGCTGGGACGAAGTGTCGGCGCTGATGCCGGAGGCCGAGATCGCCGACATGATCGTCGAAATCCGGTCGGTGACCCAGGGCGTCGGCACTTTCCGCACCGAATTCGACCACCTGCAGGAGCTGGCCGGTCGCACCGCCGAGCGCATCGTGGAGGAGACGAAGAAACACCAGGCGGCCTGATCCGGGTCATCCGGCCTGCAGTCACAAGGCGGTGAAGTCGGCAATTGGTCGCTTCTCGGCCCGGGCTCCGTCGCCCATAATCCGGCTCGTGGAATAACTCCACGAGGAGCGCAACATAATGTTCAATAGACGGTCTCTGATGGTGGGCGGCCTGGCGATGGCCACCGCACCGTCACTGGCCCGCGTCGCGCAAGCCCAGGCTGGGCGTCCGACGCTGGTGTTCGTCGGCCACGAACTTTGAGGCGGCTGCAAGATCTGGCGTGCCCAGTCCGAGCCTGAACTCCTCAAGTCCGACGCCTTCAAGAAACTCGACTATCAGGTGGTCTATCCGGCCAACGCCGACCTGGTGCCGAAGGAAGAGAGTTGGCCGGCAGCCGCCCGCCCGGTCCGTACCGCCTTCCTCGACAGCGACGAAGGCAGGGCCCGTCCCGCGGCGACGCCGCGCTTCATCCTGTTCCAGGATGGCAAAGTCGTGCTGACGGTCACCGGCAACGCTGGCTGGAAAGACAAGATGTGGCCCATGATCCAGGACGTTACCGGAACCAAGGCATAGCTGCCTTCACCTCCGGACGGGCTTGCGCCATATTGCCCCCGTGGAAAAATTCACGGGGGCGGTTTGCATGTTGGCTAGAAGATCACTGATGATCGGCGGCTTGGCGATGACCGCGATCGGCCCGCTAAGCGGTGTTGCCGGCGCCCAGGACGCGCGCCCGATGGTGCTGTTTCTCGGCGATCAGGAATCGGAGCAGTCGAAGCTCTGGCGCACCCAGTGGGAGCCCTTGTTCCTGGCGTCCCAGGCCTACAAGAAGGTCGATTATCGGGTCGTCTATCCGGCCACCAACGCGTTGCTTCTCAAGCCCGAGAGCTGGCCGGCAGACCTGCGCTGGATCCTCGATGCGTTCCTGCTCAGTCAGGTCGGCGTCCAGGCGGGCCACGTCACGCCACGCTTCTTCCTTGTCCAGAACAAGCAGATCACCTTTTCCACCAGCGGCAACAGCGGTTGGCGCGAGACAATGTGGCCCACGATCATGGACGTGACCGGTACGACAAACTAGACGTCACGCCACGGTGAGCAATGTTGACTTGCCGCCGCCGCGGGTCCGCGCGAGGGGTATCCCGAGCGACACAGGAGTTCGACGAATGCTGATCAAGCGTACGCGCGGCTGGGAATTGCCTGAACGAAACGTGACGCCGGAGAGCCGGTACCTGCAGCGCAGGAACCTGGTTCGCGCGATGGGTCTCGGCGCCGCGTCGCTAACGCTGCCCGCGGCGGCGTTCGCGCAAGACAAGTCCAGTGACCCCTCGGCCGGCCTCTACCCGGCTAGACGAAACGACAAGTACGGTGTGCCGACGCCGATGACGGCGGAACGGCAAGCCACGACCTACAATAATTTTTATGAGTTCGGCACCGACAAGAGCATCTGGCGTGAGGCGCAGAAGCTCGAGGTGCGGCCGTGGACGATCAAGGTCGGCGGCATGGTCGAGAAGCCTTTCGAGATCGGCATCGACGACCTGCTGGCCAAGATGCAACTCGAAGAGCGCGTCTATCGCTTTCGCTGCGTCGAGACCTGGTCCATGATCGTGCCGTGGAGCGGCTTTCCACTCCGCTCTCTGGTGGAATTCTGCAAGCCGCTGGGCAGCGCCAAGTTCATCGTCATGAAGACGCTGTCGAAGCCCTCGGTGATGCGCGAGCAGCGCGACCTTCTCTATCCCTGGCCCTACACTGAAGGGTTGGCAATCGACGAGGCGATGAACGATCTCGCTTTCATTGCCACCGGCCTCTATGGCAAGCCGATCCCCAAGCAGAACGGCGCGCCGCTGCGCCTCGTGGCGCCATGGAAGTACGGTTTCAAGAACGTCAAATCGATCGTCAGCATCGATTTCACCGACAAGCGCCCGGTCTCGTTCTGGGAAAAGCTGCAGGCCAGCGAATATGGCTTCTGGGCAAACGTGAATCCCGACGTGCCTCATCCGCGCTGGAGCCAGGCCACCGAGAAGCCTCTGGGCAGCGAGCAACGCATCCCGACGCTGATCTACAACGGCTATGCCGAGTTCGTGGCCGGCCTCTACACCGACCGCAAAGCGGAAAAGCTGTTCATATAACCTCCCGCCTTTGCCTCGCCGCGCCGGCCCGCTACAACGGGCACCGGCCGGTGAGGCTAAGGGAGGACTTTCGTGAAGATCAATCGTCGTTCAACGCTGGCGGGCGCAATTGCTGCATCGGCGGCGGGATTGCCCCTCCCGAAGGCGGCCTTCGCCCAGGCGTTCCCGAACAAGCCGATCAAGATCGTCGTGCCCTTCGCGGCCGGCAGCGCCACCGACCTGACGGCGCGCGGCCTCGGCGCCAAGCTGCAGGATATCCTGAAGCAGCCGGTCGTCATCGAAAACAAGCCTGGCGCGTCCGGCCAGCTCGGCGCCTCGGCCGTCGCGACCGCGCCCGCCGACGGTTACACGCTGATGATGGGGACGAACACGACGAACGCTGCCAACGGCGCCCTGTTCAAGAAGCTGAGCTATGACATCGACAAGGATTTCGCGCCGATCATGCGCTGCGTGATGGGTGTAAACGCGCTGGTCGTGAACAACGACGTGCCCGCCAGGACGACGGCCGAACTCGTCGACTATGCCAAGAAGAATCCCGGCAAGCTCAACTATGCCGAGGCCAGCGCCTCGCAGCGCCTCTCGGGCGAGATGTTCAACAAGCTGGCCGGCGTGAAGATCGAGCGCGTTCCCTACAAGGCGAGCCCGCAGGCCCTGGGCGACGTCGCCTCCGGCCAGGTGCAGGTGATGTTTCCCGACCTGCCGCAGGCCCTGACCCAGATCGAGGCGGGCCTGGCTGGCCGTGTTCGCGCCGGCCGCCACGCCCAAGGACGTCCAGAAGGCGCTGGCCGACGCCATCGCCGAGGCGCTGAAGGATCCCGCGACCGCCAAGGCGATGACGCAGGGCCGCATGGAAATCGCGCCGCTCCCGCTCGACCAGTTCGCCGCCTACGTGAAGAGCGAGACCGAGTGGTGGACGAAGGAGATCAAGGCGGCCGGCATCGAGCCGGAGTGAGCAGGACATGAGCAAAGTCATCATCGAGCAGACCGGCCCGGTCAGAACCGTCTGGATGAACAGGCCGGAGAAGAAGAATGCGCTCGACAGCGAGCTGCTGGGCAACATGATCGAAGCGTTGCAGGCTCCGGTCGCCGCGGAAGACCGCGTGCTCGTGATCCGGGGCAAGGGCGATGTGTTCTGCGCCGGTCTCGACATGGCCGAGCGCAGCAAGAGCGTCGGCGACGGCAAGGCGAGCGGCATAGAAGTCATGCTGCGGGCGATCGAGCTCTGCCCTCTGCCGGTCGTGGCCGTGGTGCATGGCGACGCCATCGCCGGCGGCAATGAGCTGGCGCTGCATTGCGACCTGGTGGTCGCGAGCCAGAAGGCGCGCTTCGGCATGTCGTTGGCTCAGGTCGGCCTGGCGCCCAACTGGTTCCTGGCCAAGAAGCTTATGGAAGTTCTGGGACCTGTGACGACACGGGAGATGCTGCTGCTGGGCGATCCCCTGCCATCGACCAAGCTCTTTGCGCTCGGACTGATCGCTCGCTGCGTGCCGGCCGACCAGCTCGAGGCCGAAGCCATGAAGGTGATCGACCGTCTCGCCGCAAACGCGCCCCTGTCGCTAAAGGCGATGAAGGCGCTGACGGTGCGCCAGCTCGAATTTCGCGACGCCATCCCGCACGACGACGTGGATGCTGCCGTGCGGGCGGCAATGCAGAGCCAGGACGCGCAGGAGGGCATGAAGGCCCGCCTGGAAAAGCGCATCGCGAAGTTCAGCGGAAAGTAAGAGGGGAGCGCAATGTCGATCCGGCTGCGCCTCGACAAACCGTGGCGGCCGCTTTCGACCGAGGAGGCCACGCGCCTGCCGGGCCAGCTCGGCGTCTACCAGGTGGCCGATGCCAAAGGCACCGTCCTGTTCATCGGCCACGCCGGTGGGCGCTCTCCTTTCGGGCTGCGCAGCGAGCTGCAACGCGAAGCGAGCGAGCGCGGACCGGGCCACCAGTTCCGCGTCGAGGTAAACCAGCAATATCGTTCGCGCTGGTTCGAACTCCTGATGGTGCACAAGGCCGATCACGGCGACCTGCCGCCCGACAATGCAAAGAACCCACCGCCGAATCTCGGCCGCCTGAGCCCTGCCTGACGAGGCCCCTATGGATTTCGAACCCAGCGAAGAGCAGCAGCTACTGATCGACCAGGTCCGCCGCTTCGTGCGCGAGGAAATCATCCCGCTCGAGGCCAAGCTCGACCCCGACGCCTCGGAACTGGAGCCGACCGACCATGCCCGCCTGGTCGAAAAGACCAAGGCGATGGGACTGTTCGGCATCGACATTCCCAAGGAATACGGCGGCCCCGACATCGACATCGTCACGCGCGTGCTGCTGGCCATCGAAATGGCGCAGCATCGCGCAGGCCTTTACGTGCCTTGCTACGGCACCTTCGGCGGCGCGGGCCTGGCACAGATCTTCGAGGCCAACGACGACCAGAAAGAGCGGTATCTCTATCCAACTCTACGCGGCGAGAAGAAGGCCTTCTTCGGCCTCACCGAACCTTCGGGCGGCAGCGATCCGGCGCGCGCCATCCAGACCCGTGCCGAGCGCAAAGACAATGGCTGGGTGCTGAACGGCGCCAAGATCTTCATCTCCAACGCCGATCGCGCGCAGTACGGCATCGTCTTCGCCCGTACCGATGCCTCCAAGGGGCGCGCCGGCATCACCTGCTTCATCATCGATTCGGACACGCCGGGCTTTCATGTTCGTCGTGTCGTGCACACGCTGCGTTCCTCGCACTACGCGACCGAACTCGAGTTCAAGGACTGCTGGGTCTCCGACCATCAGGTACTGGGTGAGGTCAACAAGGGCTTCGCCGTCGCCAACGATCGCCTGACGCGCCAGCGCATCCCCTACGCCGCGGGCTGCATCGGAGTAGCCATTGCCGCCCATGAGATGGCGATCGAATGGTCCAAGATGCGCTCCACCTTTGGCGAGAAGCTGGCCAACCGCCAGGCCGTGCAGTGGATGCTTGTCGACAACGAGATCGACATCCGCACCGCCAAGCACTTCACACTTGAAGCCGCCGAAAAGGCACGTCGCGGACTGCCGTTCCGCATTGAAGCCTCGATCGCCAAGCTCACGGCCTCGGAAGGCGGCGGCCGGGTGGTAGACCGCTCCATGCAGATTCACGGCGGCATGGGCATGACCAAGGACCTGCCGCTGGAGAGGTGGTATCGCGAGATGCGCATCCGGCGGGTGGGCGAAGGTCCGAGCGAAGTTCAGCGCATGGTGATCGCCCGCGAAATCCTGGGCAGCAACCTCAGATGAGCGCACCGCCGGGTCCTCTCGCCGGCATCAAGGTCGTCGAGTTCGGACAGAATTTGGCCGGGCCCTACTGCGGCCAGATCCTGGCCTTTCTTGGTGCCGAGGTGGTCAAGGTCGAGCGCCCGGAGGGTGACGACGCGCGCAAGTGGGGGCCACCGTTCGTCGAAGGCGATGCCGTGGGTTTTGTCGCGCTCAATCGCGGCAAGAAGTCGATCACCTGCGACCTCGGCGACAAGGCGCAGCTAGCGGCCTTGATCGAACGCATCGGCGCGGCGGATGTCTTTGTTCACAATCTACGCGCCGACGTGCCGGCAAAGTTCGGTATTGACGGTGCCACGCTCACCAAGCTTTTTCCGAAGCTGATCTACGCCGATCTCGGCGCCTTCGGCCACGTCGGCCCCTGGAAGGACCGGCCGGGCTACGAGCCGATCATCCAGGCCGTCGCCGGCCTGATCTCGCTTAATGGCGATCCGTCGGGCCCGGAGGCTCGGATCGGCGTCTCGATCATCGACCTTTCCACTGGCATGTGGACGGCGATCGGCGTGCTGGCGGCCATCGCCCGGCGTGCGACGACGGGCCAGGGCAGCCTCGTCAACACTTCGCTATTCGAGAGCGGCCTGATGTGGGCCTCCAATCACATCGCGTCTTACTCGGTCACGGGCAAAATGGCGCCGCGCCAGGGCACTGACCATCCGTCGCTGACGCCGTACCAGGCCTTCGAGTGCAGCGACGGGCCGCTGATGATCTGCCCGGGCAACGACCGTCTGTGGCGGAAGTTTGCCGACGCGCTCGGCCATCCCGAATGGCCGGACGAGTCGCGTTTCAAGACCAACGTCGACCGCATGCGGCAGCGCGACGTGCTGCTGGGCATGATCGCCGACATCATGAAGCAGGAGAGCCGGGCGCATTGGTCGGCCAAGCTCGATGCGCTGGGCGTCCCCAACGGCCCCCTCAATACGGTACCGCAGGTGCTGGAACTGGCGCAGGTGGCGGCGCTCGGCATGTTCGCAAGCCCCTACGGACAGGCGGGCGCCCTGTTCCACGGACTGCCTGTCAGCTTCGACGGCGTCCGCGCCGGTAACTCGCAGAAGGCGCCGAAAATCGGCGAGCACGACGACGAGGTCTGAGCGTCAGCCGGCGAAGCTCAGGCAATACTCGCGCACGCGTTCGATGGGAATCCGCGCGTGGCTCTGGACGATGATGAACTTGCCGCCAGGATCCTTGCCATTGGGAAGCAGCGCCTTTCGCTCGAAATCGTCTGCGGCCCAGACGCAGGATTTTCGCGAGAACAGTTGCTCGTCGGCGTAGTAGCAGGGATCCCAGTGGGCGTGATAGTCGAAAAGGTTACCCTTGAGTTCGGCCACGCTGGTGTAGAGCGAGTACTCCGTCCACGGCACAGTGTTGATCTTGCGACCGAGCCAATAGCAAAGCGCCGTGATCCCATCGATCGGCCCGAAGCGGAAGTGCTTGACGGTCTGCGCGGCAAGATCGCCGTGAAGGATGTTCGGCGTCACTGAAAGGCCATGCGCCTCGGGATCGTACGGCACACCGGTGATCTTCGATACATGGCGCCACCAATCGTGATGCGCCTTGGGCTCCCAACGCGACATCGCCACCCGGTTCTTGATGAAGGTCGATTCATCGAAGTCGCCGACGCAGCAGACGTCGGAGTCCAGCGTCAGGAAACCACCAAAGCCCAGTATCGCCGGGACCTGGAGCTTCACGATCTGCTGCCGGTACCACCCCGTCATCAGATAGAAGCGGCTGCCGAGGGGAAAGAAGTCGGCTTCGGAACGTACCGAGACATCGACATTTGGAAAGCGCGGCAGGCTTCCGCGCAGTTCCTGGACGTCGCTGCGCGGTGCCACGATCAGGAGTTCGAACGGAGCCCGGCCGCGCCAATGGCGTGCCAGGGACTCAATCAAAAGTCCCGCACGCCCGAGATCATCCAGACGCTTGATGCGCCGCAGAGCGAGGGGAAGGATTCCTTGGCGAACTTCGGTAAACATCTGCCGTGTCGGCGTGGGAGCTGCAGCGGGCGGGTGCCTGCATATACATCAATTGGTATCGAATGGTCCTGTTTACCGCAATCAGCGGCATTTCGCCCTCGTCGATGACCACGTTTTGGGCAAAAAAAACGCCGGGCCAAAGGGCCCGGCGAGTTAAACAGGGAGGCTTCACGTCTGGGAGACGTGGGATCAATCGGATCCCGAGTTTCGATGACGATCAGGACTGACTTCTCGTATCGACAACCTGAACAGAACCTATTCCTCGGCTGCGGTATTGGTAGGGCCTATGTGTGGAACGCAGGCATGCGAAGAGCGCATGCCTTTAATTGGCTATGCAATCCTGCAAGTCTAAATCTTAGAATCGTGTCTCTGCGACCTTCCGCAGGAGAAAATCGCGAAAAACGGCGATGCGCTTCGAATGTCGCAACTCTTCCGGATAAGTGAAATATACATCAGTCGTGCGAACATTTAGGTCGGGCAGGACATTCTCGAGCTTCACGGACTCTCGGGCGAGGTAATCCGGCAGCGAGGCGATGCCGAGGCCCGATTCGACGGCCCGGAAGATGCCGTAGACATTGTTGACGCGCAGGACGACGACCCGTGCCGACGGGTCCACATTGCCTTCGCGCAGGAGCCAGTTGACGTCCTGCACCGGCGCCCGGGCATCCTCGCCGAAGATGATCAACCGGTGCTGGTTGAGTTCCTCGGCAGTCTTGGGCTTGCCGTACTTCTGGATGTAGCCGTGTGAGGCGTAGACATGACTGCGCACGGTCAGCAGGTGCCGCTGCACCAGCCCAGGCTGACGCGGCATGACCATGCGGATCGCAACGTCGGCCTCGCGCATGCCGAGATCGAGTTCGTTGTCGGAGAGCACGAGGCTGACGTCGATGTCAGGATACATCGCGATGAACTCGTGCATCTGGGCGGTAAGCCACGTCGAGCCGAAGCCGACCGCCGCTGTCACCTTCAGCCGGCCCGCCGGCTTGTCCTGGTTGGCGCGCAGCAGCGCCTCGGCAGTGTTCACCTTGCTCGCCATGTCGCGTGCGGTGCGATAGAGCAGTTCGCCCTGTTCGGTCAGGATAAGGCCACGCGCATGACGGTGAAACAGCATGACTCCAAGCTGTTCCTCAAGCGCGCCAATCTGACGCGAGATCGCCGATTGGCTGAGCTTCAAGGTCTCGCCCGCGTGCGTAAAGCTGCCGGCATCTGCCACGGCTTGGAAGATCCGCAGCTTGTCCCAGTCCATGACATCGCCTCCCCTGCCCGCGCCGCCGGTCTACTCCGCGGCTTGCGCGAGACGCGCCTCCTGGCCTGCCAGCCATTTCTCCGCCTCGAGCGCGGCCATGCATCCTGTGCCGGCCGCCGTGACAGCCTGGCGGAAAATCTTGTCCTGCACGTCGCCAGCGGCATAGACTCCCTCGACGTCGGTCGCCGTCGAGTCCGGCTTGGTGATCAGATAGCCCTCGCCGTCCATGGCCAGCTTGCCCTTGAAGAGCTCGGTATTGGGCGAATGTCCGATGGCAATGAATACGCCGTCGGTGGCTAGATTCTGCTCGACGCCGGTCTTGACGTTGCGTGCCCGCACGCCCGTGACCAACGGTGCCGGCGTCTTCTCGCCCAGGATCTCCTGCACCGCGTGATCCCACAGCACTGTGACCTTGGGATTCTTGAACAGCCGCTCCTGCAGGATCTTCTCGGCCCGGAAAGAATCGCGGCGATGGATAAGAGTCACTTTCGAGGCGTGATGCGTGAGGTAGAGAGCCTCCTCGACTGCAGTATTGCCGCCACCGACAACGACCACTTCCTTGCCCCGGAAGAAAAACCCGTCGCAGGTCGCACATGCCGACACGCCCCCACCGCGGAACGACTCCTCGGTCGGCAGCCCGAGCCACTTCGCCGTGGCGCCAGTGGATATGATGAGTGCATCGGCCTCGTACCGGTCGCCGGAGTCGCCGATGCAGACGAAGGGGCGGCGGCCGAGGTCGACCTCGACGATAGTATCGAAGAACAGTTCAGTACCGACGTGCTCGGCCTGCTTCTGCATCTGCTCCATCAACCAGGGCCCCTGGATAACGTCGGCGAAGCCCGGGTAGTTCTCGACGTCCGTCGTAATGGTAAGCTGACCGCCGGGCTGAATGCCTTGCACCAGCATCGGCTTCAGGCTTGCGCGCGCGGCGTAGATCGCCGCCGTATAGCCCGCCGGCCCCGACCCCAAAATAAGCACTTTACTGCGATGAGTTGCTGCCATGTGCTTCCCGCATCCCGCCTTCCGCATATCTCATACATATATGCAAACCTCACCCCGGATGCACGGCCTAATGAATTTTCCACGCAATTGTTCACGGCGGCTGTGCCGATTCTCGCAACTTTATTGCGTAGATGGCATGGTTCTGGCATAGAGCGCGGCCAACGGAGGAACCTCAAAGATGGCTCGCGCAAAGCTCGATCGAATCGACCGGCGCATTCTGAGCGACTTGCAGTCCAACGGCCGGATGACCAACGTCGACTTGGCAGAGCGCGCCGGCATCTCGGCGCCACCGTGTCTGCGCCGCGTCCGTGCCCTCGAACGTGCGGGCATAATCAAAGGCTATCACGCGGAACTCAGCCCCGAGGCGCTGGGCTACAGCGTTTCGGTGTTCGCTCTGGTCGGGCTCAACAGTCAGGCCGAGGCAGACCTCAAGTCGTTCGAGGATCTGATCGCCAAGTGGGACGAGGTCCGCGAGTGTCACATGCTCGCTGGCGAGGCCGACTTTCTGCTGAAGATTGTGGCAGAAACCTGGGACGAGTATCAAAAGTTCCTGACGACGCGGCTCACCTCGGCGCCCAATGTCAGCCACGTGAAGTCGATGATGGTATTCCGCACCGCCAAGCAGGTGCCGGGCGTGCCAATCCCCGTCGAGTGAGCCCGGTCGACCGACACCCGTCGACCAACAGAAGGACGGACCATGGATGGAACTGCCGCGCCCGATGTAACCCTCGAACGCCTGCACGAGATCGCCGATGCGTTTGCGCGCCACGACGTCGACGGAATTGTCGGCTTCTTCGCTGAGGACGGAGAGTTCCGAAATGCCAAGGGACCCCACCATTGGGGGCAAAGCTTCAAGGGCAGGGCCGCGATCAGAAGCTACTTCGTGCCCCTGTTCGCCGGGACCAGCGACGTAAACTGGCGGCACACCAGCGAGTTCATTTGCGGCAATCGGGCCGTCACGGAATGGCACCGCCACGCTAGCGAGCGGCGAGCGTCAGGAGTGGCTGGGCTGCGACCTCTATACGTTCCGGCGCGGCTTGATCGTGATGAAGGACACTTACGTCAAAGTTGTCGTCTGATCCGGATTCCCTCTTGCTGGGTACGCCGTGTATGGATAATGCTCCATAAATACACGGCGTAGTCACAATCGGAAGGAGATCATGAACCATGAAGAATCTCTTCCAGGCATCACGGGTTCTGCTGCTCGACATGGCGTCGACTGTCTGCTTCCTCGCGGTGTATCTGCTGACCGGCAGCATTCTGTGGGCGGTGACGCTGGGTATGGCGCTGGGAATCGGCCAGATCGCCTGGGAACTCATCCGGAAGAGGCCCATCGAGGCCCTTCAGTGGCTCAGCCTGCTGATCATCCTGGCGTCGGGGTCGGCGACATTCTTCACCAGCGATCCGGTCTTCGTGATGTTGAAGCCGACCGCGATCTATATCGTGGTGGGGATCGTAATGCTGAAGCGCGGCTGGATGACCCGCTACCTGCCTCCGATTGCGCAGGCCACCGTGCCGGACCTCGGCATCACGTTTGGCTATATCTGGGCGGGGCTGATGTTCTTCTCGGCTGCCCTCAACATCGTGCTCGCCCTCCTGCTCGACCCCGCTGCGTGGGCGGCCGTCAAGTCGGTGTGGGCGATCGGCAGCAAGTTTGCGTTGTTCGGAATCCAGTACGCCGTGATGAAGTCGACCGGAGTTCGTCGTGCGCGAGCGATGATGGCGGCTACTTGAAGACAGCCGGCGGCAGGCATCCCTCCCGCCGACAAGCGACGCCTACTTGAACTGGACGCCCACGATCTCGTAGGACTTTGCGCCACGCGGCGTCTGGACCTCGACCGTGTCGCCGACGGATTTACCGATCAGCGCCCGGCCGATCGGCGATGTCACGGAGATACTACCCTTGCTGAGATTGGCCTCGTAGGGTCCAACGATCTGGTACTTCACCTTCTCCTCGGTATCCTCGTCCGCCAGGCGCACGGTGGCACCGAATTTGACGACCTTGCCCGTGAGCTTGCTGAAATCAATGACCTCGGCGCGTGAGATAATGCTCTCTATCTCAGCGATCCGGCCTTCGATGAAGCTCTGGCGTTCGCGGGCCGAGGTATATTCGGCATTCTCCGAAAGATCGCCATGCTCGCGCGCCGCCGCGATCGCCTTGATGATCGACGGCCGCTCCACGCTCTTCAGGTGCTTCAGTTCGTCCTCGAGGCTCTTCAGCCCTTCGGCCGTCGTCGGAACTCTTTCCATTGGCGGATCGTCCTCAATGAATCGTGCGGCGTCAACGGCCAACGGCCCCTATCAAGGGCCCGCCGACCGGCAGATCGGGCCGAATCGCCCGAAGAGGGCGTCGGGGGTGGTATCTAGAAGGTGGTCTTGAAGTAGGATTGCAAGGGTGCCACGTCCAGTGGGCCTGCACGCAACGCCGCGATGCCTTCAACCGACGCCTTGGCGCCGGCGACCGTCGTGTAGTAGGCGATCTTGTTCATCAGCGCCGTGCGCCGAAGCGTAAAGCTGTCGGTGAGCGCGATCGCACCGTCGACGGTGTTGAAGACGAGCTGGACCTTGCCGTCCTTCATCAGGTCGACAATGTGCGGGCGTCCTTCGGCCACCTTGTTAACCCGTTCGGCTTCGATCCCGTGCTTGCGCAAAAAGTCGGCGGTGCCACCGGTTGCCACCACGGTGAAGCCGAGATCGACCAACCGTTTGACCGGCTTGACCATCGCGGCCTTGTCCTGGTCCTTGACCGAGACGAATACCAGGCCTTCCAGCGGCACCTTGCAGCCGGCGCCAAGCTGTGACTTGGCAAAGGCGCGGCCGAAGTTCGTGTCGAGCCCCATGACCTCGCCTGTAGAGCGCATCTCGGGGCCGAGGATGATATCGACGCCGGGAAAGCGAGCGAACGGAAAAACCGCTTCCTTGACCGCGACGTGCTTGCCGCGTGCCTTCTTGATGGCCAGAGCCTTCAATGGTTCGCCGACCATGAGGCGAGCGGCGTACTTGGCAATGGGCTGGCCGGTCGCCTTAGCGACGAACGGCACGGTGCGGCTGGCACGCGGGTTGACCTCGAGGACGTAGACCTCGCCGTTCTTGACCGCATATTGCACGTTCATCAGACCCACGACCTTCAGCGCCTTGGCCATCGCTTCGGTCTGGCGCTCGATCTCGCCCAGGATCTTCGCCGGCAATGAATACGGCGGCAACGAACACGCCGAGTCGCCGGAATGAAT
Source organism: Alphaproteobacteria bacterium (assembly GCA_010032545.1). Lineage (GTDB taxonomy): Bacteria > Pseudomonadota > Alphaproteobacteria > Reyranellales > Reyranellaceae > Reyranella. The sequence goes on along the minus strand of RGPT01000031.1, from coordinate 5,489 downwards.
TCCCGCTTCCTCGATGTGCTCCATGATGCCCGCGACGAAGACATTCTGGTCCTTGTCTGCAAGAGCGTCGACATCAACCTCGATGGCGTCACGAAGGTAGGAATCAATCAGCACGGGTGTATCGCCAGAGACCTTCACTGCCTCGCGCGTATAGCGCTCGATGCCGGCGCGGTCGTAGACGATCTGCATCGCGCGGCCGCCCAGCACGTAGGACGGGCGAATGACGACCGGGTAGCCGATCTTCTCGGCGACGGCGATCGCCTGTTCCTGAGAGATCGCCGTGCCGTTGTCGGGCTGGCGGAGCTTCAGATCCTGAATCAGTTTCTGGAAGCGATCACGATCCTCGGCCAGATCGATCGCGTCTGGCGACGTGCCGAGAATGGGAATACCCGCGGCCTCGAGAGGCTTGGCAAGCTTGAGCGGCGTCTGGCCACCGAACTGCACGATCAGGCCCAGCAGTTCGCCGCTCCGGCGCTCGACCTCGACCAGCTCGATGACGTCCTCGGCGGTCAATGGCTCGAAGTAGAGCCGGTCGGCCGTGTCGTAGTCGGTTGAGACCGTTTCGGGATTGCAATTGACCATGATGGTCTCGTAGCCGGCCTCGCGCAGGGCGTAGACGGCATGGACACAGCAATAGTCGAATTCGATGCCCTGACCGATGCGGTTCGGGCCCCCGCCCAGGATGATCACCTTTCGGCGGTCTGTCGGCTCTGCCTCGCACTCTGCAGGATGCAGTCCGTCGCCCTCGTAGCAGGAATAGAGGTAGGGCGTGTGCGACTCGAACTCGGCAGCGCAGGTATCGATGCGCTTGAACACTGGCCGTACGCCTAGGCTACGGCGCAGGTGCGCAACCTCGGCCGCCTTCCGGCTGCTGAGTTCGGCGAGGCGATCGTCAGAGAATCCCTTCTTCTTCAGATCGAGAAGCCCCTTGGCATCCTTCGGCAGGCCGTTCGCCCGAACGACCGCCTCGATATCCACCAATTCGCGGATCTGGCGCAGGAACCACGGCTCATACTTCGAGGCCTGGGCGACCTCCTCGACAGTCAGGCCGTGGCGAAAAGCCTGGGCGATCACCAGAATACGATCGGGCGTCGGCCGGGCCAACGCCCCCACGATGGCCGCCTTGTCCGGTGCGCCCTTGATGTCGACCTCATTAAGACCGGTGAGGCCCGTCTCCATCGAGCGCAGTGCCTTCTGCAGCGACTCCTGAAAGGTCCGTCCGATCGACATGGCCTCGCCCACGCTCTTCATCGAGGTCGTGAGCAACGCCTCCGCCCCGGGGAACTTCTCGAAGGCGAAGCGCGGCATCTTGGTGACAACATAGTCGATCGTGGGCTCGAACGAAGCAGGCGTCGTACCGGTGATGTCGTTCAACAGTTCATCGAGCGTGTAGCCCACCGCGAGTCGGGCGGCGACCTTGGCGATCGGAAAACCGGTCGCCTTAGAGGCGAGTGCCGACGATCGCGACACACGCGGGTTCATCTCGATCACGACCATGCGGCCGGTCGCCGGATCGATGGCGAACTGCACGTTCGAGCCGCCGGTATCGACGCCGATCTCGCGCAGGCACGCGATCGAGGCATCGCGCATGATCTGGTATTCCTTGTCGGTGAGCGTCAGCGCCGGCGCGACGGTGACCGAATCGCCGGTATGGATGCCCATCGGATCGACGTTCTCGATCGAGCAGATGATGATGCAATTGTCGTTGCGATCGCGCACGACCTCCATCTCGTACTCTTTCCAGCCGAGCACTGATTCCTCGACCAGGACCTCACCGACCGGCGAGGCTTCGACGCCGCCCTGCACAATGTCGAAGAACTCGTCGCGATTGTAGGCAATGCCGCCACCAGTACCGCCGAGTGTGAAGGACGGACGGATGATCGCCGGCAGCCCGACCATATCGAGCGCACGAGCTGCCTCTTCGCGATTATGCACGACCTCGCTCTTCGGCGATTCGAGGCCGATCTTGGTCATGGCATCGCGGAAAAGCAGCCGATCCTCGGCCTTGTCGATCGCCTCCGCGTTGGCGCCGATCAGTTCGACCTTCAACTTCGCAAGTCGACCGTCGCGGTGCAACGACATCGCCGTGTTGAGCGCGGTCTGGCCACCCATCGTCGGCAGAATGGCGTCGGGCTTCTCCTTCTCGATGATGCGCGCCACGAAGTCGGGCGTGATCGGCTCGATGTAGGTGGCGTCGGCCAGGCCCGGATCGGTCATGATCGTGGCTGGATTGGAATTCACAAGGATAACGCGATAGCCCTCGTCCTTCAGGGCCTTGCAGGCCTGAACGCCCGAGTAGTCGAATTCGCAGGCCTGGCCGATCACGATCGGGCCGGCGCCGATGACGAGGATGCTCTTGATGTCGGTGCGCTTGGGCATGGGAACTCTATTTGCCCTTGCTCTTGTCGATCATCTCGACGAATCGATCGAAGAGATAGTGGCTGTCGGTCGGGCCGGGCGAGGCCTCGGGATGGTACTGGACCGAGAAGGCCGACTTGTCGGTGCAGCGAATGCCTTCGTTCGTGCCGTCGAAGAGTGAGACGTGCGTGACTTCGACGTTCTTGGGCAGCGACTCAGGCACGACGCAGAAGCCGTGGTTCTGCGACGTGATCTCGACCCTGCCCGTGGTCAAATCCTTGACCGGCTGATTGGCGCCGCGATGGCCGCGCTCCATCTTGCGGGTCTTGCCGCCCAGCGTCAGAGCCAGGATCTGGTGGCCGAGGCAGATGCCGAACAGCGGCAGGTTCTTGTCGAGCACTGCCTGGATGGCGGGCACGCTGTAGCCGACTGTCGCCGCCGGATCGCCGGGGCCGTTGGACAGGAATACGCCGTCCGGCTTGTGCCGCAGGATTTCCTCGCCGGTGGCAGTCGCCGGCACGACCGTGACCTTGCACCCGGCGTTGGCCAGGCAGCGCAGGATATTGCGCTTGGCGCCATAGTCGACCGCCACCACATGATACTTGGGCTTGTCGAGCTTGCCGTAGCCCTTGCCCAGGGCCCACTTTGTTTCGTCCCAGCTATAGAACTGCTTGGTCGTCACCTCACTGGCGAGGTCCATCCCGTCGAGTCCCGGCCACTCCTGGGCGATCGTGCGCAGCTTGGGGATATCGAACTTGCCATCGGGTGCATGGACCACGACGCCGCTCGGCGCTCCGCCATCGCGGATTCGCCGCGTGATGGCGCGGGTGTCGACTCCGCACACACCCGGCAAATTGTGGCTCATGAGCCAGTCGTTGAGTGGCTTTGCCGCCCGCCAATTGGCCGGCTCGGTAATGTCGCCGCGCAGCACCACACCGCGCGCGGCCGGCGTCAGGCTTTCGATGTCCTCAAGGTTGGTGCCGACGTTGCCGATGTGCGGGAAGGTGAAGGTAATGATCTGCCCCGCGTAGGAGGGGTCGGTAATGATCTCCTGGTAGCCGGTCATCGACGTGTTGAAACAGACCTCGCCCACCGCATGGCGGGCCGCGCCCACGCCCTTGCCCCAGAAAACCGTGCCGTCCGCCAGCACAAGGGCGGCCGTGGCCCAACGCGGCGCGGCGTCTGTCGCGCCGGCGGTCTTAGGTGAAATCATGATGAATTAGTCCGTCCGTGCGGTCCGTTCGGCCCCGCCCCTAACCCGGTATAGGCGAGGCGACCTGCGAACCGCGCGGGTTGTAACCAAGCGGCCGCATAGGGTCAAGGCGCGGAAGACAGCTAATTCACAAGCTATTTCAATAGCTTATTTGCTTTGCCAACAGCTTCCCGGGCGATTAGTTTCCGCCGCTTAGGCTGGCGGGAACAAAGTTATGCTGCGTGACAAACTGAACGACGCGATGAAAGAGGCCATGCGTGCCCGCGACCAGGCAGCGCTGGGCACGATTCGCCTCATTCTGGCAAAACTCAAGGACGTCGACATCGCCGCCCGCACGGAAGCCAACCGCGAAGGCGTGGCCGAAGACAAAATCCTGTCGATGTTGCAGGGCATGATCAAACAGCGAAACGAATCGATCGTGCTCTACGAGAAGGGCAACCGCGCTGACTTGGCCGACAAGGAAAAGGCCGAGATTGTCGTGATCGAGCGTTTCCTGCCCAAGCAAATGGACGAGGCTGCCGTCGATGCCGCCGTCCGCGAGGCGGTGACCGCCGCTGGCGCCACCACAGTCAAAGACATGGGCGGGGTCATGGCCGCACTGAAGGCCAAGTACGCCGGCCAGATGGACTTCGCCAAGGCGTCGGCCGCGGTAAAGAAAGCCCTCACCGGCTGACCATCCCCGTTTTCCCCCGCGCCATCACTGGCGCGGCGGGGCTCGCATCGTCATTTTAGACGTATGGCGTTTCCACCGGGTTTCCTCGACGAGTTGCGTGCGCGCCTCAGCCTGTCCGACGTGGTCGGCCGCAAGGTGTCGCTGAAGCGTCGCTCGGGCCGCGAATACGCCGGCCTCTGCCCATTCCATAACGAGAAGAGTCCGTCCTTCACGGTCAACGACAAGAAGGGCTTCTATCACTGCTTCGGCTGCGGCGAGCACGGCGACGCGGTGGGCTTCGTGATGAAGACTGAGGGGCTCTCCTTCCCCGAGTCGGTCGAGAAGCTTGCGCGCGAGGTCAATCTGCCGGTGCCGCGCGCGACGCCCGCCGAACGTGAGCGGGCCGAACGCGCCTCTACCCTGCAGGAGGTCGTCGAACTGGCAGCACGCTGGTTCCAGAAGCAACTGCGCCTCCCGGTCGGCCGCAACGGCCTCGACTATCTGCGCGGTCGCGGCCTCAGCGAGGAGACGATCGACGACTTTCGCCTCGGTTTCGCGCCGGACACACGCGACGGACTCCTGGCAGCGCTCAAGCGCGAGAACGTCCCGATCGACAAGATCGTCGAGGCCGGGCTGGCAATCCAACCCGAGGACAAGCGCGAGCCCTACGACCGCTTTCGTGGCCGGGTGATGTTTCCCATCAACGACCGGCGCGGCCGGGTGATCGCTTTCGGCGGCCGCGTGATGGGCACGGGCGAGCCGAAGTACCTCAACTCGCCCGAGACGCCACTGTTTCACAAAGGCGCCAATCTCTATTGCCTTGATCGTGCCCGGCTGGCCGTGACCAAGGACCAGCCGGTAATCGTGGCCGAAGGCTACATGGACGTGATCGCCCTGCATGGCGCTGGATTTACGGGCTCCGTGGCACCGCTCGGCACGGCCCTCACCGAGGGCCAGCTCGGCGAACTCTGGAAGCTCGCCGACGAGCCCTTCCTCTGCTTCGACGGCGACAATGCCGGCAGGCGCGCGGCCTCGCGCGCCGCCGAACGAGCGCTGCCCCTCCTGCGTGCCGGCAAGAGCCTCCGGTTTCTGGCTCTGCCCGCCGGCGAGGATCCCGACAGCGTCATCCGCGCCCGGGGTGCCGATGCCATCCGACGCGTGCTCGAACTCGCGCGGCCCCTGTCCGACGTGGTTTGGGACATGGAGACCGAAGGCAAGCCTGCGGACACGCCGGAGCGTCGCGCCAGCCTCCAGCGCGCGGTCGAA